>JAJDVS010000073.1 GCA_022825945.1 Pseudomonadales bacterium | reverse complement strand
ATCATCCCGACCGCGGTACATCACCGCCAGGCTCGCGGTATAGAACTTGGTGGAAGTGCCGACCACGGCGGTCACCCACATCCAGAACACCGCGCCCGGGCCGCCGAGCGTGATCGCCAGCGCCACGCTGGTGATATTGCCAAGGCCGATGGTGCCCGCCAGCGCCGTGGCCAGGGCGCGGAAATGGCTGATGTCGCCCTCGGCGTCGCCGGAATCGTAGCGGCCTAGCAGCAAATCCACCGCATGCCCGAGATAGCGAAACTGCCGCAGCCGCGAATGGACCATGAAAAACAGGCCGCCACCCACGAGCAATACGACGAGTTGCGGGCCCCACATGAAATCGGCGAAGGCGCCGAGCGCGCGTTCGATGCTTTCCATCACTTGGCCATGACCGGGCTGCTAAGGCTTACCGTTCGAAGACCAGTTGGCGACCGAGTTCGGCGAGAAAAGGGATACCGATTTCCACATACTCGTAATTATCGTCGTTGAATGTCTCGTTGGCATTGACGCGGATGGTCGCTGATATCAGAAACTCCCGATTCGTCCGGCGATCGACGATATAGGCCGAATCGGTGAGGTATCCGTAGGCGCGCCCTATCTTGTTGTAAATCTCGATGTGTTCCGGTGTGCGTTCCCGGCTGTCCCCGAACAGGAAATATTTCAGTCTCCCGTCCGGATACACCGACTCGTCGTAGCCCGCCTCCCGGGGCAGCGTTTTCATGGTACTCAGCACGAATTCTCGATGCTCGTCGCTGAGTTGAAACCGCTCCTCCCCGGTGAATGCTTCGGGGAACACGAGCCGCTGCGTGATTTGATGCAGCGAACTCAGCGGCAGGTAGTTGTTATCGGAAAAATCGAAGGGCTCCTCGACCCGGCCGCCGTTTTCGATATACGCCGAACCCTGCAGGAGATTGTCCAGCGGCAGCACTTCAATCGGAGAATTGTTGATCGGCCCGACGCGCAGCGGGCCACCTTCGGGCCGGGAAAACGTGATTGCCTCGGTTCGCAACGAGTCTGAATCGCGGTTTCCAAGGCGATGGGAGATGCGGGCGTTCAAGCCCTTGCGCCGCAGGCGCAGATTGATCTCGTCCTTGCCCAGAAATTCATACAGGCGGTTGTTGGCGGGATTGTCGCTGACCACGAACAAGGCAATCAGGTCGTCGGTGAAACTGCTTTCCGCACCCGCCTCGCCAACGATGTAGCGGCTGTGCCGATCAACCCCTTCCAGTTCTTCCAGCTTTTCCAGGGCGAGCAGGGCCACCGGTAGCTTGACCGTGCTGGCGGGGTAGAAATACCGGTTGTCGTCCAGCCCGAAACTGTGCTCGCGGAATGTAACGGAACCCTCCGCGTCGCGCTCGATTTCGGTGAACAGGACCTGCACTTGGTGGTGCGGGAGATTCTGCATCACCGCCCGCAAGGCGGGTTCGTCCGCACGAAGGGCCCGTTCGATAGGGTTGTTTGCCGTGCAGGCGCCAAATATGCAGCAGGCAATTGGCAGCAACCAGAGACGAAATTGCCAGTTTTGCTCCCGGACTCTCTTTTCAGCCTGCCACATAGACTCACTCAGCGGATGTTTTCCCCGAAGCGGAATTGCGCGTTCGGCCTGCGGCTTTGCAGGTGTTCGATGAAATAGTCCCAGCGGCGTTTCATGAACCAGCGGGAGTTGAGGATGCCGTGGCTCAGCTTGGGGAGGACGATGAGATCGAAGTCCTTTTCAGCTTCGATCAGGGCGTCCACCATGAGCATGGTGCTTGAGGGGTGCACATTGGTGTCCATCAGGCCATGGGCGAGGAGAAGCTTGCCTTGCAGGTTTTCGGCGAGCAGTGGGTTGGACTGGTTGTCGTAGTTGGACAGGGAGTAGCCCCGCACCGGGTCGGTTTCGCCGCTGTATTCGAGCAGGCCCTGCCAGCGTTCGCCCCAGTCGTCGGCATAGTTGCGATTATCGTGGTTGCCGGCGCTGGAGACAGCGACCCGGTAGAAGTCCGGGTAGCGCAGAATGCCGGCGGTGGAAGCGAAGCCGCCGCCGGAATGTCCCCAGATGCCGACGCGCTCCAGGTCCATGCAGGGGTGGCGGCTGGCGAGTTGCCGGATCGCGCCCACCTGGTCGGGCAGGCCGTTATCGCCCATGTTGCCGTGGTAGATGTCGTGGAAAGCCTTGGAACGGCCCGGGGTTCCCATGGCATCGACTTCCACCACGATGAATCCGAGTTCGGCCAGAGCCTGCTTGTCGCCGCGGGATGCGCGAAATCCTCGGCTGCCCACGCTGCCGGCCTGGGGGCCGGGATAGAGATAATTGAGCACCGGGTAGCGGCGCGATTCGTCAAGGCCGGACGGCAGATACATCAGGCCATACAGATCGGTGACATGGTCCCGGGCCTTGACGGTGAATGGGACCGGCGGCCGCCAGCCCGCATCCGCGAGCGCTGCGATGTCGGTTTGCTCCAGCATGACGAGAATCTCTCCCTCTCGATTGCGCAGCGCGGATACCGGCGGCGTATCGGGCGTTGACCAGGTATCGAGAAAGTATTCCCCCGAGGGGGACCAGCTTGTCTCGTGGTGGCCTGGCTCCGGGGTGAGCAGTTGCCGGTTTTCGCCATCGAGGCCGACCCGGTACAGGTAGTGGAAATACGGGTCGCCGGGCTCGGCATTGGAGCCGAGCAGCCAGAGCTGTCCGCTTTCCTCGTCGATCTGTTCGATGTCGAGCGCGAGCCAGTCGCCGGTAGTAATGGCGTGTTTCAACTCGCCGCTCGCCAGATCGTGCAGATACAGATGCCCCCAGCCGTCGCGCTCGGAAAACCAGATGAACTCGCCGCGCTCGTGCAAAACCCGCCAGTTTTCATCCATGAAACCCGCCATGTAATGGGTTTCGGCAACTTCCAGATAGACGTCGCGAACACCGCCGCTGTCGATGTCCGCCAGACGCAGCCGCGCCTGCTTGTGGTCCCTGGATGAGGAAATGAAAGCGAGACGCTCGCTGTCCGCGCTCCATTGGGTATCGAGAAAAACGCCGCCGCGGTCGGCGACATGATCGGTGGTGGTGGAACGGTGCGGGTCGGGCGGCATGTCGAGAAAGACGACTCGCGGCTCGGGCTCCAGATGAATGACCAGTCGTTCGATCATGAAAATATGCTCATCGCCCGGCAGCGGGTACTTCCAGATATCGGCCTCGGGGCGGCCCACCCGGGTGTCCCACAGCGCAATATCGCCCACTTCCCGGCCGTCATGGCGAAAAGTGGCGATCCGGCTGGAATCCGGCGACCACTTCAGCACCGGGCCGTCGCCGCGAACCCAGCCGGCATTGTTGGTGGCATAGCCGTAGTTCTCCTCACCGTCGAAGGTAAGCTGGGTCAGCTCGCCGGAGGCGGTATCGCGAATCCACAGATTGTGGTCGCGGATGAACGCCGCCCGGCTGCCGTCGGGAGACAGGAACTCGTTGCGCGGCGCGACTTCGAGTTGCCTTGGGGAGTATTCTTCGTCCAGGGTCAGCGAATAGCGCTCGCCGTCGAAATTGAATTGCGCCTCGCTGCCGTCAAGGCGGATTCCGGTCAGCAGCAGGTCCCGGGCAGCCACTTCGCGCCCGAGCGATTCTCCCAGCGCAGCCGCAAGACGGTCATTATCGAGCAGTTCCCGGCGACCGCCGGCGGGATCAAGGACGACGTAAGCGTGCGCGCCGAGGTCGGACCGCCGGTACACCAGCCGATCGTCGTCCTGCCAGTAATGGGCCGCGACGTGATTGGCGAGCAGCGGCGCGGTATTGGCGGCCAGCATGGCTTCCGCGCGGCGGTATTCGGCTTCGTTTGCGCTGCTTGATGACATCGACGTATCGGCTTCCGGGGCGCAGCCCCCGGCAAGAAGAATCAGCGGCCCGAGAGCCAGTGCGAACAGCCGGAGCGGATTCATCGGCCAATCACCCCCTTACGGGAAATCCACCGCAAACAGTGTAGCAATATTCCGCTGCCGAAAGAGAGCGCCGAGGCTGAATCGAAGAGTTCGAGAGCGATCTTGCGAAGGGCTTCATCGCCAAGCGCCGTGACGGCACTGTCGTTGGTTTCCAATGCGTCGCAGAAGGCGAGTTCATCCTCGGAAAGCCCGAGAGCCTCACCCCTCGCGTTGGCCTCTCTCAGGAGTGGGGGGCCAAGCATGTCTCGGTGGATGATCAGGTCAGCGTGTCGAGGATCAAATTGGTGGATTCGACGATGCGCTGGTCCCGGGGGCGCAGGTCGGGCTCGAAGGTCTTGCCGGTGAGATGCTGCAGGCCGAGGATGTAGCGCACGGCGATTTCGTTGGCCTGCTCGTCGCTGAATTGCTGGTCGCGGCTTTTCACCATGCCCCGGGCGAACTCCTTGGAGAAGGACACGGGCTTGCCGTTTTGCCGCAGCACGTCGCCTCCGTCGTCAAGACGCCAGAAGCGGCTCGAATCCATGGTGTACAACTCGTCGGCGGCGACAATCCCGCCGTCGACATTGCGGCCGTGCTCGGTCTTGGTGTCCACCAGCACCATGCCCTTGTTGGCGAGGTAGCCGGAAACCAGGCCGAACGCCATCAGCGAGGTATTGCGAATCTGGACATACTCGCCTTCGCCACAGGCGCCGGCGGCAATCAGCGTGGCGGCGTCGGTGGTGGCGTCCACGGCGGCCTTGGTGCTTGGCGTGTCCATCAGATAGGGCAGCCGGCCGTTGGGCTTGAGTTCATCGACCAGCAGATGGTGCCCCGCATAATCGAGTTCGGCGGCGCCTTCCTCCTTCGCCTGCAACCAGTGCTGGTACAGCGAAGTGGAAGTGCTGGATTCCGCCATGTACATGCGCAGCACGTTTTCGAACCCGAACAGCTGCAGGTTTTCCGCGGGAATCACCGTGGAGGCCGGATGCAGTCCCTCCACCACAAACTGGGAACTGCCGAGCAGCGGCGCCACAAGGCCGAGCATGTGGTCGTGATTGAGCGCGAGCACCTGGTCCTTGAATGGAATCGCGCCGCGATTGACGTCATGGGTGGAGATGCGGTTGTTGCGGAACATCAGCCGCAGCGGCCTGCTGTCGCGGCTGCGCAAGTCCGCGCCATAGACCGAATCGGAAACCTTGCCCTCCTGCACCGCGGCGCCGGCAAGCCGCGGCAATTCGCCATCGGCAATGAGTTGCCGCACCGGCCGGCCGGTGTTCACCCGCGGGCCGTATTCCGCCACGAGTTCCCGTATCGATCTTTCATCCATAATTTCTTGTTCCAGAACCAGAACAGGCACCGGCGGGCCAGCCGGAAAGGGGCAGCGCGCCAGCGGTCGCACCATACCACATCAGCAAGGGGAATGGATTCCGGCAATCGGGACGCAGGGGTTTGCGGGCAGCTTGCGGCGGGCGAATTGCGATAGAATTCGCCGATATTGAAAAATTCCGGAAAGGAAATTTTTCAATGCATACCCAGCACAGCCAGACAGGATTTGGCCTTGCGCGATTCGAACGAACACTCGCCGGGCGCGGTGGAAGCGCACCGGCAATATCAGGCGGGGATTCTGCCTGACGTATCGCGCACCTTCGCCTTGACGATTCCCGCCCTGCCGGACCGCCTCGCCCTGGTGGTGACCAATGCCTACCTGCTTTGCCGCATTGCCGATACCGTCGAGGACGATCCGCAGCTCGAAGCCGGGCAGAAGGAGGCCGGGCTCGGGCGCTTCCTCGCCGCGGTCAAGGGGGAGGAAGAGGCTGCCGGCTTCTCTGCGGCAATGACGCCCCGGCTTGCCCGGGAAACTCCCGAGGCGGAACTCGATCTGATGCGCAATGCGGCGCGGGTTGTTGCGGTAACCCATTCCTTCAGCGACGCGGAGCGCCGGATACTTGAGCGCTGCGTAAGCGTCATGTGCGTCGACATGCCGAAATTTCAGCGCAACAGCAGTCTGGCGGGGCTGCGGGACCTGGCCGAACTCGATGCCTACTGCTATGCCGTGGCCGGCGTTGCCGGCGAGATGCTCACCGACCTGTTCTGCATTCATTGCCTGGAGCTTGCGCCGAAGCGGGAGGAGTTGCGCAAGCTTGCGGTGTCGTTCGGCCAGGGCCTGCAAATGACCAATATCCTCAAGGATATCTGGGACGATCACCAGCGCGGCGCCTGCTGGCTGCCCCGTTCCGAGTTCGATGATGGTCGCCTGGAGCTGGCGAAACTGCCGGAAATCCACTTGCGCGAAGAGTTCCGGCAAGGTCTCCACAACCTGATCGCAATCGCCAACGGGCATCTCGCGAACGCCCTCGAATTCACCTGCCATCTGCCTGCCCGGGAGCGGGGCATGCGCCGCTTTTGCCTCTGGGCCCTGGGTCTTGCGATATTGACCCTGCAGAAGCTCCGGCGGAATTCCGGCTTTACCGCCTCCGATCAGGTGAAAGTGTCCCGGCGCAGCGTGCGCGCCACGGTATTCGCCACCAATCTGCTGGTGTCAAGCAATCGCGGCCTGCGCGGCCTGTTCCGCCTTGCCGCCCGGGGTCTGCCCCGCTGAGGATTCCGCCCGCAGTTGCCGGGCGCGGCGTCGGCGCTCGAACAGGCCGAGCGCGTGGAGCGGGAAATACTGCCGGTACAACCCGTAATCGAGTAGTGCGGTGCGAAAGAAAACCCCTGCCATATCCTGCTTTGGCCAACTGCCGTCGGCTCGCTGGGCATCGATCAGGAATCTTGCGCCCCGGGAGATTGCGGTCCAGTGTGAATCGCCGGCTTCCAACAGGGCGAGCAATGCCCAGGCGGTCTGGATGATCTGGCTTTCCCCGTGTTCGACATAGGCGCCGCCGAGACAGCCACTGGCATGTTCGCCCCAGCCGCCGTCGCTGCGCTGGCGGTCCAGCAGCCAGCGGCAGGCCAACCTTAGCGCCGGGTCGCCGGGACAGGCGCCGCCCGCCACCAGCCCTTTGACGCCAAACATCGTGCCGTAGATGTACTGCACGCCCCAAACGCCCCGCCAAGAGCCATCCCCGGCCTGATGGCGCCGCAGCCAGTCATCGGCGCGGACCATGACCTTGTCCAGATCGGGTTCCGCGGCAAGAGCGCCATCCCGGCGGCAGGCGGCAAGCGCGGCCAGGCACGAAGCCGTGCATTCCACATAGGAATGTTCGGTCATGCACTCGCCGAACATCTCCGCCGGCATGAGCCATTCCAGGCCGATGCGGGAGCGTCTGGACTCGTAGCTACCGAAGCCGCCGTCCCGGCACTGGCTCCGCAGCAGGAAGCGGATTCCCCGCGCCAGGGCTTCCCGGTCCTCCGTTTGCCCCCCTGCGGCAAGCATGCCGAGCATGGCCTCGGCGGCGCAGTCGCTTACCGGCCAGCCATGCCAGACGCCGGCAAAGCACCAGCCGCCCTCAGGGTCGTTGCGAAAGGCTTCGCGAAAGCCCGGGAAGCTGCGGGGAATTTGCTGGCTGCGAAGAAAGTCCGCTCCCCGCTGGAGACTGGCTCCCACAGCATCGCTTCGGTCCGCGGCAGCCAATGCCTGCAGGGCGAAGCCGGTATCCCAGGTAGCGCTGCGCGCTCCGGTGATGCGGGTTCCGCCGGTTTCGTCTTCCCAGATCCAGTCCTCGAGTTTCGCCATGGCCCGGGCGCAGTCCGCATCATCCGGGTCCCGCAGCCACAGGGCCAGAATGTTGAGCATGCCGCTCACCGGGGAGATACTGGTATGGCTCGAGCTTTGCAACTCCCAGCGGATGCGCTCGATCAACTCATCCCGGCAGCGGGCGCGCAGGCCCTTGCCGTGATGGCCTTCATAGGTTCGGGCCAGCGCGTATCCGACCCGCAGCCAGAGGCTGGGACGCGCGAACAATTCGGCGTCCCGCAGCTGGTTGCACCCGGTGCTGAAATCCACCGAGCCATAGCCTTCCGGATACAATTCTTGCCGCAGGGTTTCAGCGAGGCGATTTTCCGGCAAGGCATCGCGGTGGGCATAAACCGCCGCCATCGCCATGTAGATGAGGCGGGTATGACAATACCAATTTGCCGGATGCAGGGGCAGCCAGCGTGGCAGGCGCCAGAGTTCCGGCAGCAGCACATGCATCCCCCGCCAGTCATAGAGACCGAGCAGCGCCAGCCAGAATTTCCCCCAGCTTGGAATACTCAACACGCCTTCCCGGTGGATAAACTCCCGGGCGGGGGCGATGAGCGGGTCGCCGGGTTCCACATCAAGCACCCGCGCCGCGACATACACCAGGGTCGTGACATACAGGTAAGCCCCGGAATGATCGTGCAGTCCCCATAGCCCATCGGCAAGCCGGGTTTGCTCGAACTGCCGCAGCAGCAAGCGGCGACGCTCCGGGGCGACCGGCTTGCCCATGATGTGATGCAGCAGCGCATATTGGGCGGCAAGCATGGGGCACCACCGCATTTCGCCTTCCCAGGCGCCGTCTTCCCGCTGCAGCGCCAGCAGGCGCTTGCTTGCGTTTTCCAGGGCGGCGGCGCCATTGGCCGGCGCGGGCGGCGGGTCCGGGCGCGCGCTGTGGGTATATCCCCGCATGGAAGTCAGGAAGGCCCCGGACATCTTCTCCAGCACAATCTTTTCATTGGCGCCGGTCAGGCTGCGCGCCCTGCGCATTTCCCCCACGGCGCCCAGCAGCGCGCGAATTCGCCTGGTAATCGCGCGGAATTCCCGAGAAGCCTGGCGCCAGGCGATCCGGTGTCCTGGTCGAAACAAGCTGTTCCCAACGCCAGCCAATACGGTTGCGGTGAATGCCAGACTGAGCATGCCCACCGACCGGCTTTCACAGGCAAGCAGCCGCATGGTCTGCCGGCGAATGAGTCTGCTGAGGCGCCAGTTGCCGTAGATGGCCTGGCGCAGGGCCGCAGACTCCGGAGCATGGTCGCTGAAAACCTCGTACAGCCCCATGGCGAGAAGCTGGGGCATCCGGGTGTCCTTCAGCCGCCGATGGGAAAAATCCCTGAAGTTGTTGCTTTCGGCAAGGGCGAGGGCGTCTCCGAAACCGAGGGTCATGCCGGCGGCGGTCATGGGGTGGTAATGTCCGGCGGCATCGCCGATGAGCGTCCGCCGACTGTTTCCGTAGGTAAGCCGGGGACGCAATTCATTGGCGGCGGCCTGGAAGTTTCCCGCCTGCAATTCGGCAAGGAAGGCCGGGCCAAGGCCGTTCGGAAGCAGGCCGGCATAGGATTCCGCAAGCACATGGATCCGATCTTTTGGCGTCCAGTGGTCCAGCGGCATGTCGGCAATGACCCGTATGCGGCCCTCGCCGAGCGGCACGGTGAGCATGGGCCCCGGGGCGCCGAGCACCACATAGCCATAGCCCTCATGGACCAGTTCCGCGTTTTCCACCACCACGCCCACCATGCGCGAGCAGGTCATGCGCTCCGTGGACAGCCCGAGCGATTGCCGCACGATGGAAGCGCGCCCATCGGCGCCGACGATGCGCCCGGCGCGCAGCAAGCGCTCCTCACCGTCCTGGCTGAAGCGGATGGCGTCGTCCTCGATGGCCCGGGCCCGGGCGCGCCGGAAAACATCGATGGCAGACGCTTCCCGGATCGCTTCATGCAGGGCGGCCACAAGGGCGGCATGTTCGAACACCAGGCCGCCGGCGCCATCGGCATAGGGCAATACCACAGGCTCTGAACCGTCTTCGGGAAACACCACGAACCCCTTGCCGGGAGAGAATCCCGGGCGACCGGCAAGATCAATGCCCACGCTTCGCAACATCCGCACAGCGGGCGGGTGCAGCCATTCTCCCGCCAGCCGGTCCGCGGCCTTGGGATTGGCTTCGAGCAGGGCTACCCTGGCGCCTTTGCGGGCATGGGCGAGGGCGCAGAGGCTGCCCACCGGCCCGGCGCCGACAATGGCGATGTCGTAGCTGCCTAGTGCTTCAGGCTGGTCCGGGAGCGGCGTTGATAGCGAATTCGACATGGCAGCCTGGGGCCAGTGACCCAGCTTCCGTAATTCGGCGCGGGAAATGGCGTGGCGAGTTGAAAATCGAACTGGTCCAGCAATACGGTCCAGATCGCCTTGATCTGCATGATGGCAAAATTCTTGCCCATGCAGCGGTGCTTGCCGCCGCCAAAGCCGATCAGGGCATAGGGATGCTGCTTTTCCTCACTGGAAGGCTGGGCAAAGCGGTCCGGGTTGAAGGATTCCGGCTCGGCGAATACTTCGGGCAAACGATGGGAAACCGCCGGTGAAATCGCCGCCAGGGTTCCTGCCGGAACGGTGTAACCGCCATAGTGCAGGGATCTGAGCGCCTTGCGGAAGAGAATAATCAGCGGCGGATGCAGGCGCTCACATTCGCGCACGGTGTTTTCCATGGTTTGCTGCTGCTTCAGGCCGGCATAGCTCAACCTCGCCTCGTCCTGGTACACCGCCTGGATCTCTTCCCGCAGCCGGTCGGGAAAAGGCGCATGGCGGTGCATTTCGAGGGCGGCCCAGGTGGCGAGCACGGCGCTGGTGTGCTGGCCGGCAAACAGCACCGTGAGCAGGATGCCGGTGATCTCGTCATCGCTCAGGCTGCGGCCATCCTTGTAGTTCGCCTGCATCAGGGTCTGCATGAAATCGGTGGATTCCGCGCCGCCGCGGCGGCGGTCATTCATGATGCGGATGAAGATTTCGGTGATTCTGCGCCGCGCCCGGTCCCGGCTCCGATGGGCGGGAGTCGGCAGCCGGGGAAAGAAAAAGCCCAAGGTATTGATGCCGTTTTGCAGGTCATGATAAGCCTCGGCAAAGCCGGAGTCGACTTCATTGCGAATTTCCTCGCCGAGAAAGCAGCGACTGGCGATATGGATCGTGAGTTCGTTCATTGCCACCGGCAGGTCGATTTCACCCTGCTCGCCAAGCGAGTCGGCAAAGCGGCCGGTTTCCTCGTGCATGATGTCCACATAGCGCTTCATGGCGGACTCGCGCAGCGCGGGAAACAGAAACCCGAGCTGCTCGGTCATGACTTCGGAGGAAACATCGTAGGCCACGCCGCGGCCGAAGATGGGCACGGTGAACTGATACACCGATTTGGCGTCCAGGGTTTCTTCCGGGGCCTTGAAGTAGGCGTTGTGGGCGTCAAGGCCGGAAAACAATACGAACTTGCGCGGCCCGAGTCGAAACTCGAACAACTCCCCCTGCTCCCGGCAGCCCCGGCTGAGCATGGCGACGGGGTCGCGCTGGAATTCCCGCAAATGGCCAAGCAGAGGCCAGCCGCCGGAAACTTCAGGCGGAGATGGCCCGGTTTCCAGGGTAGCTTCGGCGCTTTGCGAACCCGGCGTCATTGCGGCTCTCAATAGACAAAGGGCAGCATGGCGAACCGCGCCCGCCGGGTGTAGCGCTCCCAGAGCTCGCCGTACTTGGCGTGGCAGCGGCGCTCGTCGCGCAGGCAGCGGTGGGACAGCAATGCCGCCAGCCATGCCGGCAGCAGCAGGGGCACAAGCGAGGCGAATCCCGCGGTGAGGGTGAAGGCCAGATACACGCAGATTTCGCCGGTGTAGTTCAGGTGCCTGCCAATGCCCCAGAATCCCGAAACCAGCAGCCGCCCGTCGAGTGATTCGGCGGGCTTGCCCCAGATGCGGGTGGCCGGATCCTGCCTGAAACGGTGCTTTTGCCCGTTGGCGCCGCGAAACAGCCAGAAGCCGAACAGAAACAGCAGCACCAGCCCGGCAGCCGCGGGCGCCGGCAGGGCGGGCCCGGTGGCGTCCACCAGCCACCAGCCGGTGATGCAGTAGAAGAAGGGCACGAGCACATAGTCGCCCCAGACAAGCATCCAGCCGAAACGTTCGGCGACGATGTCCCAAGTGTGAATCATGCCGTGCTCGAACTGGAAGTAATTGAAGACATAGAGAAAGGTGAAAAGCTGATACAAGACCATGGCCAGGCTGAGTTCGCCATGGGTTTCGTACTGCACCACGGCGAAAGAGGCATTGAACAGCGCCAGCCCGATCAGCGAGGGGCGATAGCTGAACATTTTCAGATCAATGCCCAGGCACGAGGGGTTCAGTTCCCTGCCGAAAAAATAGCCGCGCCAGAATCCCGCCGGCGCCCCCGGCGCCTTCGCGCCGCGCCAGTACAGCCAGCCGGCAAAGGCAAAGGCGAAAACATTGGCCATCACGAACAGCGCCGGGAAATGGCTGTACAGCATCGCCAGCGAAAACCAGCCGAAATATCCCGCAAGGCCTGCCAGGGCGAAACTCAGCAGGAACAGATGCAGGCCATTGAGCTTGCATGGCCGGCTCGCGCCATCCGCGTCGCGCAGCATGAGTTCGCGCCCCGGCAACAGCCGGGAACCGGCAAAGAGGAAGGCGATGAAGCCAAGCAGCATCAGCGCGGCTTGCAGCAGGGTCGCCGCCGAAAACATGCCGGCGGCGAATGGCGAATCAGGCGGCGGCATGTCCGGCCCCGGCTTCCCGCTCAAGATACTCCTGCCACTTGCGCACGGTGACCCGCTGGAAAGCCGCCACCACCGGATTGACCTCAATCGCCGGCTCGTCCCAATGTTGCTCGTAACCGAATTGCTCGGCTTCCACGGCAACCCGGTCCTGGTCGAGCAGGGGGCCGATCAGCAGCCGGTTGGAAATCTTCATCAGGGTCTTCATGGCAAAGCGCGGAATGCGCACCGGCAGCAGGGGGATTTTCAGCGACTTGAAGTAGAACAGGAAAAATGTCCGGGTGGTGCGCTCATCAATGGGCAGCACAAACAGCCAGTGCTTGATTTCATTGTCGGTATTGGACCACTGGTAGGGGTACTGGTAGCACAGCTTCATGTGGTTGGTATCGAGCCGGCCATGATCGACAAACAGGCCGGAGATGCGCCCGCGACCGACTCTGGAGTCGTACTCCAGATGCACGTCGTTACCCACGGTTTCGCAGGCGGTGAGTTCGGCCCCGTCGAAGGGGCGGTACTTGCGATGCAGGTGGGCATGGGAAAAATCGCTCACATTGTCGATGATCATCGAATGATGAGCCGAGCAGGTGAACCCCAGGGGCACGCAGGCCCAGCGGTCCTTGCCTTCGATTTCGGGAATCTCGGGAATGCCGCGCTGCCCCGCGAGTTCCGGATTGCCGGGAAAAAGCCAGACCAGCCCATAACGCACCCTGACCGGATAACTGCGGATGGAGATGTCGGGCAGTTCCTTGCGGCCGAACAGGTCGGGGATTTCCACCACCCGGCCTTGCTCATCGTACTTCCAGCCGTGGTAGGCGCAGACCAGCTTGCAGTCATCCACCTGTCCGAGCGACAGCTTGAGCTGGCGATGGGCGCAGCGGTTTTCCACCGCGTGAAATTCTCCGTCATCGCTGCGAAAAAGGGCAATGGAGCGTTTCCAGAACACCACTTCCACCACGCTTCCGGGTTTGACATTGCGCACTTCTTCCACCGCGTACCAGTAATCCGGACACATGCCCGCCGCCCGGGATTTCTGTCGCAGGCCGCGGGCCTCCGCGAAGTCCGGTGGCGGCGCTGCTGTTGTCGTTTCGGCAGGATTCATGCCTGTGCCTCGCTGGCTGTCGCCGCTGAGCCCTCTTCCCCTGAATCTTCCAATGACTCATAGGCCGCATTGTCCCGGGGCGGTTTCGCCGAGGGATTATCAATCGCCTTGCGCTGATGGTAGTGGAATGCGTAGGCCTCGTGGACGGCGTCGCGGATGCTGCCCGGCTGGTAGCCGAGTTCATTCTTCGCCTTGGCCAGATTGGCGTGGCGGCATTTCTTCAGTAGCCGGATGGCGCCGGGGGTAAAGCGCTGGGGAAAGTCCGGATGGAAGCGGCTCAGATAAAAACTGGCAATCTCTGAAAACACGTACATGAGATTGGCGGGTATCCGCCGGTTCGGGCGTGGTATGCCGGAAACTTCCTCGTAGAGGTCGAGAATATCGGAAATCGTCAGGTACTGGCTGCTGAAGATGTATTTTTCTCCGCTGCGGCCTTTTTCCATGCACAGCAGGTGGCCCTGCACAATGTCCCTTGCCGCAACGAACTCGAAGCCCCCATCGACATAGGCCCGCAGCTTGCCATTGGTGTAATCGCACAGCGTCCTGCCGAGCCGCGATGGGAAGTAATCGGCGCCGCCCACCACCGCGCAACAGGTCGCCACTATTACATCCTGGCCTTTGGCCACCGCACGCAGGCATTCATGTTCCACCAGCGTCTTGCTGCGCTCGTAGGGCATGGTGCGTTCCATGGGGTAGAACTGCATGGTTTCGTCGCTGGGCGCGGACGGGTCGTCCAGATCGTAACCCACGGCGCTGAACGAACCGGTAACCACCACCCGGCCGGCTTCGGCTTCCCGGGCGGCCTGGAGCAAATTTCGGGTGCCGAGCACATTGCATTCGTAGATTTCCCGGCGGTGGGCGAGGTCGCCGTCGATAGTGGAAATCTTGGCGGCGACGTGATATACGCCCCGGCAGCCTTCCACGGCGCGACGGGTAGCGTCGAGGTCGCGAATATCGGCCCAGGCGCGCTCCACCGCAAGGCCATCCAGCGCGGCGTTATTGTCTTCCTCGCGCAGCAGCACACGCACCCTGACCCCATCATCGAGCAACCGGCGCACGAGATTCGCCCCCACATGACCGGCGGAGCCGGTAATGAGCACCGGCGCCGCCTGCGGCGTATCGGAGGCTTGGGAAGATTGGGTATTCACCTTGTTTCCTGGCAATTGTCAGTCCGCGATTTCTTCTGTCGCGGTAAGCCGTTGAAATTGATTTTATTGTAACGGCCCAAGAGCCTGTGCCGCAAGGAAGCTCTGACTTGATCAGAGCTTCCTGGGAGCCTGCGGCGCAGGCTCCTAGTCAACATTCAGCCTGCTGGTCCAGAATATGTCGATATTGCCCAGGCTGTTGTCGGCCCGGGAGGAAAACCAGGTTATCGTTTCCTGGCCGGGGGGCAGCGCCGGGCACATGTCGGCGCCCGCGGTATTCACCTGTGGCCCGAGATTGAAGGCCGGCCCCCAACTGTCCGCGCCTTCGGCGGCGGCGCCCCAGATATCCATGCCTCCGTAGCCCCCGGGGCGGCTTGAGGTGAAGTACACGGTGCCGTCTTCGGCCTGGCTGAAATGGAATTCCTCGCCTTCGGTATTGATGTTCGGCCCCTGGTTCACCGGCTCCATCCAGTTGCCGGCGGCATCCTGCCGCGAGCAGTAAATGTCGGAACCGCCGAAGCCGCCCGCCCGTCGCGATGCAAAGCAAAGCGTTTCGCCGTCCTGCAGAATCGCCGGGCAATGTTCATCGCCTTCGTCGGTGCTGATAGGGTAGCCCATGAGTTCCGGCTCGGTCCATTCGCCATTCACCTTGCGGGTGATGAAGATGTCATTGTTGTTCTGCGGCGATGTGGTCGCCAACCTGTCGGACTTGAAGTAGATGGTATTGCCGTCTGCGGTGATCCAGGGCTCACGGTCATCGCCCTTGCGCAGGGGGTCCACATCGGTGGCGGGCGCCGCATTGACGGGCATGCCCATGTTCACCGGCGTGTTCCAGGTGCCGGTTTCCTGGTTGAAAGTGGCGATATACAGGTCTTTCGGGTCACCGGGCGCCACGGCCATGTCCTGCCGCGCGCTGCAATAGACCATGGTGCCATCGTCGGCAAAGGATAATTCCCCTTCGGCCCACATGGTATTGATGGGAGCGCCGAAATTGTGCACGGCAAGTTCCACCCAGTCGTTCTGGGCCATGGATGCGCTGCCCGCGGCGGATACCGTCGCCGCCAGCGCAAGTCTTGCAAGGATTCTGTTCATAAGGGCTTTCCTTCCTGTCAGCTTCGCGATTCAACGCGGAATGTCCACCAGTGGTCCGGGCGCTCGGCGTCCGCAGCCGGCCTCGGGTTGTAGGGATCATTGCCGAAGCTCTGCAATTTGGCGATGCGCGCGGTCCAGGACTGGTCCATCAGCGCCGGGTCGGTGATCCGGTTTACCTTCACGGGATACACCACGCCCTCAAGGCGCAATCTGCCGGGAGAATCGGTCCCCACGTGGCTCGCCCAGTACTTGCTGTCGCAGACCGAACAACTCAGATAAAGTTCCCCCGCTGGCGTAGCCATGCAGTTCAGATTGATGGCATGGGGCCGCCAGCCGCCGGCATAGATCTGCAGGGCGCACAGCGGCACTTCATTGGCGAAGGTCCAGTCATCCACCGAGGCGTCTCCGGCGCTGCCGAAAAGATAGAACCCCGGCGTCCGGTCCCGGGGATATGCGCTTGTCCAGACAAGCAGGGCGAGCAGGGCCAGGACCAGAACGGCCAGGCCCGCGCGTTTGGCGGTACTTGCGGTGATTGCCATGGCTGCGTTCTCCTCAATCAATCGGCCAAGGGTGCGACGATAGCGAATTCCTGTGGCGCAGGCTCTTGGCAGAATATCCCCCAGGGCCGCCAGGGGCAAGCGTTGCGCGCAGTCGTCTCCAGAGCATGTGTTCGTGATCGGTTCGGACAATTTGTAACAGTATCAGGCCGCATTCTCACCTAATATTCATCCTTGAAACAAGGCAATACGGTCCATCGCGCCACCCTCCCGCCACTGCCGTGAAATTTCTGGCGCCGGACACAAACCGGGGGCGGTTCTGGCGAAACGGGAATCCGAGGTTTGCAATGATGCCAGGTCGATTTCGATACCGCTTGACCGCTGCCGCACTCGCTGGCCTCGCGTTCGGCCGCGGCGGCGCCGCCGCAGCCCAGGACAATATGGGGGAAGAGTCCACCGTGGTCTATCCCGCCTCGTATTTCGAGGAATATTCCCCCGTCAGCGCCCAGGACATGCTCGACCGCATTCCCGGCATGGAGTCCAGGGGCGGACCCGGCGGCGGGCCTCCCCGGGGCTTTTCCGGCGGAGCGGGAGGCGGGCCGAATGTTTCCCGGGGCGGCCGCGGCTTCGGCGGCGGTCGTAGCGGCGGCAATGAAATCCTCATCAACGGCAAGCGCACCGCGGGCAAGAACAACAACACCAGCGGCGTGCTCGACCGCATCACCGCAGCCCAGGTGGACTATATTGAAATCATCCGCGACACCAGCGGCTCGCTCGACGTGCGCGGCTCGGGCCAGGTGGTCAATGTGGTGCTGTTCGAGGAATTGTCCAGCACCAGCATCTCCTATGGCCTCAACATGGACAACTACATCGGCAACGAGAACCGCCCCGGCGGCAATCTCGCACTCAGCGGCCAGCGCGGTGGCCTCAACTATGTGATCAGCGCCCAGGCCGCGCCGCGCTTCATGGACCAGACCACTTGGGAAGAATCGGTGCTTGGCGACTTCTCCCCCAATGACACCATCTGGGAGGAGCGCACCACCGATGCCGCCAATTACGAACTCAGCGCCAATCTCGATTACCAGTTCAGCAATCGCAGCAGCGCCCGGCTGAATGCGCTGTTCGGCCGCAATGACCGGCCATCCTCGGTGATGCGCCATATCACCGATCTCAAGGTCGAACCCAACGAACAGGACATAGAGCGCGAGGAGATTCCGGCCGAGTCAAATAACTGGGAAATCGGCGGCGACTACGAGTACCTCACCGGCAACAACTCCCGCTTCAAGGTGCTTTTCATCGCCAATGAAAACGACAACGCCTCCCTGCGCGAGCGCTTCGACGTGCTCGCGGGCGGCGATGAGAAGAACCTGTTCCTGAATACCGATTCGACGATTACCGAGCGCATCGTCCGCGGTTCCTGGACTTTCGACATTGGCGAAAATCAGGATATTGAGTTTGGCGCCGAGGGCGCCCGGACAGTGCTCGACTCAAGCCTTGCGCTGGGCCTTGCCGGAACCGGCGCGCCTTCGGCGGCGGTGGGCGGGCTGGCGCCGGTTGCCGTCGCCAACGCCAATTCCGAAGTGGAAGAACTGCGCTACGAGCCTTTCGCCATCCACAACTGGGTGCTCAGTCCGCGCATGACGCTGGAATCGACCCTGCTGTGGGAAACCTCAACGATTACCCAGAGCGGCGATGTGAGCAATTCCCGGGGTTTCCAGTTCCTCAAGCCCAAGCTCGACCTGCGCTACAACCTGACGCCGCAACTGCAATTGCGCGGCTCCATCGAGCGCGTGGTGCTGCAATTGAGCTTTGCCGATTTCGTCGCCGCCAACGACGAGCAGGACGACGATTCCAACACCCAGGCGGGCAATGTCAACCTGCGTCAGGAATGGCTGTGGAAATACGATTTCAACGCCGAGTACCGGCTCCCCAACGACTATGGCGTACTCGACGCCAATGTCTATTATCACGCCCACCACGACCGCATCGAGCGTATCGATGTCACCGTGGACGAAGACAATCTCCAGTCCGCCAACGGCAATATCGGCGATGGCGAAATGTGGGGATTCCGGGGCAACGCCAGCGTCCGCATGCGCATGTTCGACCTGCCCAACCTGCTGCTCACCGCCAGCCTCACGGTGGAGGACTCCCGCATCATGGACCCCTTCCTGGCCTATGAGCGGCGCTTCCAGAACATGGCCCGGGGGTTCAATTCCTTCGGCTTCCGCCACGACATTCCCCAGTGGAATCTCAACTGGGGCGGCCGCTGGATGAACCGCCACGACGGCAATATCCTGCGGGTCGATATCGACGATATCGAATACGCCTCCGGCGACCCCAGGGGTTCGCTGTTCGTGGAGTATATCGACCGCCGCGGCCTGACCTGGCGCCTGGAAGGCCAGAGCCTGTCCAACCCGAAAAACTGCCGCGAGCGACTGCGCTATCTCGGGCGCGTTTCCGCCGGCGTGCTGGAAGAGCTGGAGTTTCGCTGCAACTCTTCCGGCCGGGTGATCAATTTCAAGGTAAGCGGCACTTTCTGAGCCCCGACTGCGGCTTTGGGATTTTCTTTCGCTGTCAATGAAATCGGGCTTCCGGAGGTCATCACCGGTCGATGATGGCTTCGTCCACCAGGCGTTTGAAGTTCTCGCGAAAACCGCCGCCGCGGGATGGGGAGACCTGGGACATGATGACCATGACCATGTCGAGATTCGGGTCGATGAAATAGCGCGTGGCGGCGGAGCCGTCCCACCAGATTTCGCCGTTGCTGACCGGGAAATCATAGGCATCAGAGTCCATGACCAGGTTGAAACCGCCGAGGGTCCAGCCCGAGCCGAGCCAATAGCCGCCGGTACCGATGGGCATGGCGGCGTCCGGCACGGCGTTGCGGTAAATGAGTTCCGCAGTTTCCTCCCGCAGTACGCGCTCGCCGTCGAGTTCGCCCTTGTTGAGTGCCATCTGGCTGTAGCGCATGAAGTCGGGCACGGTGGAGAGCAGTCCGACGCCGCCTTCGATCAGCGGCGGCCGTGAGGTCCATGGCGCCTGTTCGATCCGGTAAGGATTCAGGCGACCGTCCGCGGGCCGGTAGACCACCGCGAGCCGTTCGGCATCTTCGCCTTCGGCCCAGAACATCGTGCTGTCCATACCGAGGGGTTCGAACAGGTTCTCTTGCAGGTATTCGTCAAAGGGCTGACCCGACCAGACTTCGACGAGCTTGCCGAGAATGGTGGCGTGGATGCCATAGCGGAAGGCCGTGCCGGGATCGTGGAACAGCGGGATACGCGCGGCATTGCTTGTCATTTCGTCGAGACTGATCGACTTGTCGCGCACGCTGTTTTCGCGATAGAGCGCCGAACTGCGAGACCCGAGCCCGGAAGTATGCGTGAGCAGATGCGCCACGGTAATGTCGCCGATGCGCTCGCGGGTTTGCGTAATGTCGGTGCTGCCGGGGTCGAGCAGCACGCGCTGGTCGGCGAATTCGGGCAGATACATCGAGATCGGATCGTCGAAATCGAACTTGCCCTGTTCGTATTGCTGCAGCACGGCGGTGCTGGTGACCTGCCGCGTCATCGAATAGATGCGGAACAGGGTGTCCGGTCCCATTTCCCTGCCGTTTTCCAGGTCGTATTGTCCCAGGGCTTCGAAGTAGACGAGCTTCCCGTCGCGGGCTACCGCCGCGACCACGCCGGGAATGTCGCCGTCGTCGATATGCCGCTGCAGTCTGGCGGTAACGAGTTCCAGTTTTGCCAGGTCCATGCCAAGCGAGGCCGGGTCACCCGGCGGCAGGGCCTGCCCGAATATGACTGCCGGCAGCAGCAGCAAGGCGACGCCTTGCACAATTCGAATCATGGCTAGGAGCCTGCGCCGTGGGAATTCACGGCTGCAAATCCGCTCTCATCCACGCCCCAGGCCGCTCGATTTCGTTGCATATCCACCAATATTCGCCTCAATCGACCGGCCAGGGGCGCGGCGATAGCGAATTTTCGCTTTCGCGAATTCCTACGGCGCAGGCTCCTAGTGTGCCGCAAACCGCACTGCAGTGAATGACCAGATCAGGGCGGCCACCCAGCCCAGAAATGTCCAACCGAGGAAGATATTCAGGATCAGGATCGCCATCCGGTTGTGGTGCTCGCGCCGGAAAGCGACGAAGGCGGGCAGAAAATACAGCAATACCCCGAGCCCGAAAAACAACAATACCAGAACTGCTACAAGAATTACTTCCAAGGTCTTGGCCTCCAGATCTTCAGTGCAAGACAACTGGCAGGTTCTTCGATTCCATATTCAGAAATTCAACCGCAGGGTTGCGCCATAGGTCCTGGGCGCTTCGAGGAAGGAGCCCCGGGCGCCCGGCCGCAGCGGGATATTGAAAGTCAGGTTGCGGGCCCGGGTGTCGGTGACGTTGTTGCTCCAGATTTCGAGCATCCAGCCGCCGTCTTCGTCGCCGATGCCGGCGCGCAGATTGACCATGTCGTGGGCTTCCATGATGTCGAAGTCCAAGTTGGGCTGGGTGCTGGTGCGGCGATCGTCCACCCAGCGGTAATTGCCGGCCAGGAAGTACCGGTAATCGCCGACAAAACCCTGGTACTCCAGCCCCGCGGTGGCGGTATTCTCCGGCGCATTGGTCAGGGCCGCCCCGCAAAGCGAACTGACCGAAGACGGCGCGTTCGGGTCATTGCCGTCGCAATCCTCGGGATACTCGGAATCCGCCAGGGTGTAGCCGAAGTTCAGGTTCAGGTTTTCGGTCAGCAGAGCGGCGAGTTCAAGCTCGGCGCCCTGGCTCCGGGCCTTGGGCACATTGAAGGTTCTGAACTGCACGCCGGTGAATTCAAGCACCTGGAAGTCCTCCAGGTCGTAAGTCCAGGCCGCGACATTTGCGCGCAGGCGATCATTGAAGAGTTGGGTTTTGAGCCCCACTTCCCAGGCGTCATTGGTTTCGGCGCGGAATCTCGGGTCGGCGCCGCCGATGGCGGCGGTGGCGTCGAGATTGAATCCGCCGGACTTGTAACCGTGGGTAAAGCTGACGTAACCCGAAACGAGTTCGCTGAAATCATTGGACAGCTTGACGGTATAGGCCAGCGCGTCGTCGTCGTAGGTATCGGCGAAAGTCTCCGGGCGGCCGGGTATGAGGTCGGCGGGCGCGGCGAAGGGAAAGCAGACGTATCCCGCGCTGAAGCCGCCGATGGTTCCCGCCACCACTTCCAGCCCGGTCCCCGCCGCCCCCGCGGCCAAAGCCCCCGCATTGGCGACGGTATTGGCGCAGGCCTGGTTGGGCGATGGCCCCTGGCGGAAGGCGCCATCTTTCTGTTCGTCGATCCAGCGCAGGCCGAAAATCAGGTCCAGATCTTCGGTCAACTCCAATGTGTTCTGGGTGAAAAGGGAAGTCGAACGCCCGTCCTGGGTGAAGTGGTTCTGGGCGTGGCTGCCCGCGGCATTGACGCCGCCGGCGAATGCCGTGGCGGGCGAAGGCGAGGCTAGCACGTCGGCGAAAACGCCCCCTGTGGCCAGGGGGACCTGACCGAGCAAGGGCGCCGCGCCGAGCACGGGAGCGAAGGCGAATCGCCACAGCATGGCGTCGGTGTTGGCGGTGAAGTCGCTGCCAAGGCCAAGGCCGCCGGTGGCATAGATGTCTTCGGTGCTCAGGTAGGCGCCCAGCATCCAGCTCAGCCGGTCCATTTCTCCCGTCAACCGCAATTCGGTGGTGATCGTGTCGATTTGCGCGCCGGTGGGAAATCCGCCGGCGGCGGCAGGCGATACCGAAAAGACATCCATACTGACGAAATCGGACTGCTGCACTGCATCCGAATCATAGGAACGCCAGGAGCCGAGCCAGGTGAGCGCCACGTTCTCGCTGAGGTCCCAGTTCAACTCCGCGGACAATCCGGTTTGCTCGGAGCCGTTCTCGAACTGCTCCGCATTGGAGATCATGTTTTCCAGGGCATAATCGCCCAGGGCCTGGATGCCGCCATCCGCGGGCAGCCCGGCGGCGGCAAAAGAGCCGAGGGCGCGTCCCGCCGAATCCTGCATGGTCACAGCGTCGCAGCATAGCTCGTCGGAGTCCGCGTAGTCGGCGATCAGCCGCAGGTCGACGGTGTCGGAGAGGTTCCAGAGCAACTGCCCCCGCAGCGAGAGACGGTCCCGGTTGCGGCTTTCGGCGCCGGTGGTGGATTCGAGAAAGCCGCCCTGTTCGCGCCGGGCGATGGACAGCCGGTAGCCGAGCTCGTCCTGAATGATCGGCCCGCTGACTCCGGCCTGGAAGTTGAGGCCATCGTAATTCGCCGCGGTAATATTGGCGAAGGATTCGCTTTCGCTCAGATTCGGCCTGCGGGTGCGGATACTGATGGCGCCGGCGGAAGTGTTGCGGCCAAACAGGGTGCCCTGTGGCCCCCGCAGCACTTCCACCTGCTCCACATCCATGAGATCGCTGAGGGCGATGCCCGGGCGACTCAGGTAGACATCGTCGAGAAACACGCCCACGGCGCTTTCGAGGCCGATGTTGTTGCCGGTGGTGCCGACTCCGCGAATGCGCAGGGTGGTGCCGCCGGTTTCGGTCTGGGACGAATTCATGTTGAATGAAGTCGCCAGGGTGGAAAGGTCCCGCAGGTCCTTGATGCCGGCCCGGTCAAGGGCTTCGGCGCTGATCGCGGTTACCGCGACCGGAACCTCCTGCAGGGATTCCTCGCGTCTGGTGGCGGTGACGAGGATTTCCTCGACTGCCGCGGTTGCTTCGTTTTGCGCCTGCGCGAAAGCAGGAGACGCAAGCGTGATCCCCGTACAGATGGCATAGGCAAGATGCTTCTTCATGGACGTTTCCCCTAACAGAATGGCAGAATGGATTTCGGCATACTATACATGAAATTGGCCGCATGCCCGAAATGTTTTTTGGCTTTCGAGCGGCTTGCAAGACTCTGACCCGTCGCTGTCGACAGGCGACTTGCGCTGATTCACCTCTTAACGGGAGGCGAACGCCTGAATGCCGGTTTGGGCGCGGCCGAGGATGAGTGCGTGAATGTCCTGGGTGCCTTCGTAGGTATTGACGACTTCCAGGTTCTGGGCGTGGCGCATGACGGGGTACTCGTCGGAGATGCCATTGCCGCCGAGCATGTCCCGGGCTTCCCTGGCGCAATCGAGCGCCTTGAGGCAGGAGTTGCGTTTCAGCAGTGAAACCAGGGGCGGCGCCAGCTTGCCTTCGTCCCGCAGGCGGCTTGCCCGCAGGCAGCCTTGCAGGCCAATGCTGATATCGGTTTGCATCTGGGCGAGTTTTTTCTGGATCAGTTGATTCGCCGCCAGCGGGCGCTTGAACTGCTTGCGCTCCAGGGTGTAATCCAGCGCTGTGTGCCAGCAGGTGCGCGCGGCGCCCAGGGCTCCCCAGGCAATGCCGAGGCGGGCGGAATTCAGGCAACTGAAAGGCCCGGCAAGCCCCCGGGCATTGGGCAGCAGGTTTTCTTCGGGAACGAAAACCCCATCCATGACGATCTCGCCGGTGACGGATGCCCGCAAGGCCAGCTTGCCTTCGATCTTCGGCGCGCTCAGGCCCGGCATGTCCCGCTCGAGAATGAAGCCGCGAATCGCGCCGTCGTCATCCCTGGCCCAGACGATAAAGACATCGGAGATTGGAGAGTTGCTGATCCAGTTCTTGGCGCCGGTCAATTCATAACCGCCGGCGACGCTGTGCGCCCGGGAAATCATGCCGCCAGGGTCGGAGCCGTAATCAGGTTCGGTAAGGCCGAAGCAGCCTATCAACTCTCCTCTGGCAAGCCCCGGCAGGTACTTCCGCTTCTGGGATTCGCTGCCGAAGGTGTTGATGGGATGCATGACCAGGCTCGACTGCACCGACATCATCGAACGGTAACCCGAATCCACCGCCTCGATCTCCTGGGCCACGAGCCCATAGCAGACGTAATTCATGCCGGCGCAGGCATGGCCTTCGATCATGCAGCCGAGCAGGCCTAGTTCCCCCATTTCGCGAAAGATCGCCGGGTCGGTTTCCTCCCTGCGACAGGCCTCGCGCACCCGCGGCAGCAGCTTGTCCCGGGCATACTGCCGCGTGGTTTCGCGCACCATGCGCTCTTCTTCGCTGAGCTGCTCGTCCAGCAGAAACGGGTCATCCCACTGGAAGGGGGCGGAATCGGGCGTAGCGGGCATCTCGGCCTCCGGAGGGAAATGGACGGGCGGCGCGAAAGTCTAACAGATTGCCGTCACATCAGAAATTTCGGCGAATTTCCCCGGAAATCCGCCAAATGTGAATTGTGCGCATCCAAGTATTATCTGAATTCAATGGCTTGCTCCAGTTACGGAGCGTAGCTCCATACCGTTGCGGCCGCGCTCGAAGCTGCGCTTCGAAAACGCTTGCCTCCACCCATCGAATTCCACGGCACTTCCATGTGCCCCAGGGAAGCTCTGACTTGACCAGAGCTTCCCTGGGAGCCTGCGCCGCAGGCTCCTGGGACAAATTGACAAACAGGGTAACATCGGGGTCTGATTTTGGTGGGAAGTGACGATGAAGCGGGTTCGCTATCTTGCGCAGATTTCCCTGGCGGCCCCGCTGCTGGTTTCCCTGGCGGCCTGGGCGCAGACGGAAAATTATCGCGCCCGCCTTTCTCCAATGCCCACCACGCCCCAGACCGTGGACAGCATTACCGGCGAAGGCGAGGTGTTTCTCAGCCTGGAAGGCAATTTTCCCGCGGGAATGAATTTGCGTTCCCGGCGTGATGGCAACCGAGATCGCCTACTCCCCTCCCCGCTGGGGCAAAGCGATTTATGTGTTTTCACCGCCGTAGCGGACCCGGAATAATCCGCCGAGTTCCGTCTACATGCTGTCGGTGAAGTCCGCGGCGTTGAGCTCGGACAGGTCGATCTTGTCCTCGGAAGGACCGAACTGATCGACAAAGTCGTTGCCGTGACCGCGTTTGAACTGGATTTTTCATTATCGCATCCCTGTGCCGCAGGGATGCCCTGGCATAATCGGGGCTTTCCTTGTTCCATAAGACCCGAATCAGGCTACTTGGCCAGGTTCCGCAGTCAATTCACCCGGTTGACCGGGGACGGGCCGAAAGACAGCCAGCCTCCCTGGTACTTTGCGCCGCCGGCGTCGCCGCGGCTCCAGTCGCATACGCCGTCGGCAAAAATCATCTGCAATTCGGCCCATTCGCGTTCGGTAAGCGGCTGACGATACTCATCCCGATTCACGGGTCGCAAGTGGCAGGAGACGATGTTGTTCGCCAGCGGGGCCCCCGCCACATGGCGCGGCGTGGGATACGCGGGATACAGCTCGCCGCAGCGGCCCTCGCCGGCGTAGCCGAGCTCTTCCTCGATCTTGATTCGCTCCGGGCCGATGGCGTCCCAGCAGGCGTCATTCAGCCGGGTGGGCCGGTTGGCGGCAACGATCAGGTCCGCCGGCATGGATGATTCGTCGCGCCGGATCGCCAGAATCCACTCATCCATGCTCCGAAACAACTCACCGAGATCATCGTTCCCGGGCTCAAAACCCCATTGCCCGCCGATCTGCATGACGTGATTGCGGGCATTGCCATTAGCGAGCCGCAGCCGTTCCCGGGTCGAGAACTGATGCACGATCATGTGGATATCGCCGTTTTCGGCGTGATCGGTGTAGCTGCGGTAATCGATCACCGGGATTGCCGCGAGTCCGCCGCCGCCGTTGAGTATGCGGCCCGATTCGAAGGCCCGGCGACTGGCGAGGGGGTCGGCGCGGTGGCGCTCGAATACATGGTTCAGGTCGCGGTCAAAACCGCCGATACCGCGGTTCAGATCGATGAACTGCCGCGCCGTGATCTGTCCGGCATGGAAAGCGGCGAGGCCATATTGCACGCCGTAATTGTCCAGTGGACGCAGGGCGCTGCCGCTGGCCGGGTCTGCTCCGTATACGTTGACGGTATGATCGTAGACAGTGGCCCGGATTCCCCCCTGCCCCGGGCGATAGAGAATCGCGTGCAATTCGTCCAGGCCTACTTCGCCGCCCTGGTCCTCGGGCAGCGCATTGGGCTCGAAGATGGGGTCGAGCCGGGCCGCGCCGCGGCTGAGACTGGCGATGGAGCCCCAGGAGCCGAAACCCGAAACCGCCTGCTGCTGCTCCGGGCTGAATTCGCCGGGGCTGATCACTTCAAAGTAGTGGTGCAGCAGTCGCGCATCGGCGACGGTGAAAATGGTTGCCGAGGTGACATCGGGGAAGCTGGCGGAAACGATGATGCCGTCGAATACGCCGGGATAGTTGTCGGCGGTCTGGTGTGACTGGTACGAACCCCCGGAAGCTCCGGTGGCGATGGTGTAGTCAGGCACGCCGTAACGCTCGATGAATCGTTCCTTGACCATGATGTGGGTCTCGGAAGCGAGCAGGTCGTTGCAGTTCTGGCCGAACACATTGAGCGAAGACGAGACAACCGCGTATCCCTGCTCGAACAGGCCCCGACGCATGACGCCGCCGGTTCGCGCGCCCTGCCGATACCAGCCGCCCCGGCAACCGCCGCCGTGGGTGTAGACCAGCTTGCCGTTCCAGCCATTGCTGCGTTGCCACGGGTCGGGCTCGCCCTGGGCCGGGTCGTGCAGCATGGCGATTTCGTATATGGCGCGGTTCACCGTGCCGGTTTCCACCCGGACGATATAGGGAATCATCCTGCCCCGGCTCAAGATCCGGGCTAGATCAGGGGGCGGCAAGGCACCCGGGCCTGACGGGTAGGGTTTGAAGTCCTGCTCGAGATCGCTCCAGTAGACATGGTCCACCCGGATTGCCACCGAGCAGTTCCGGTCCAGCGGCTCGCCGAGCGAGTCGCCCGTCACGGCGCGGAAGTCACCGGTTTCGCAGTAGAACGGCGCCTGTTGCGGGCCCGAGATGATGGGGCCGGTAATTGGCCAGTTGGTGATTACCTGTTTTGCCTTCCCGCCCACGCCGGCGATGCTCGCGACAAGTTCGCTCTCGCCTTCGGGCAGCCCTTCGAGCAGCCCCTGCATGGTTTGCTCGCCCGTCTGGCGAAACCCGGCGGAGACATTTTCCCCATTCAATTCGATTCGCAAACCCGCCGGCCGCAGGGAACGGGCCGCATCGGTTACCCGCACTTCAACCAGGGCGTCGCCACCGGTGACCAGCCAGGGGCGGGTGGAAAGCACCTCGATTTCGATGGGCGGCGCGGCCTCAGGCTCCATCAGCATTCCGCTCGTGCTCACCGGTTCGGTGCAGGACATCGCAAGCAATCCGGCAACAAAGGGCAGAGGATAAAAGCGGCTCATGGCAGTGCGTCCCGTCATTAAGGAGGACGGCTATTGTGGAAATCCGGCCCAGCAAGGTCAAGTTTGTGAACGTCTGCCGCGGTGGCGCGAGCCTGTATCCGTCATCCTGCGACTTCGCTTCGCTACGCGCAGAATGACAGTGAGCGGGGCAGCGCAAAAGTGAAAATTGCTGGTAGTATGGATTCATGTTCCGATTCGCTACCGCTTCAGGATGTTGTCTTCTGGCCGTGATGGCCTTTTGGGCCAGCCCCCTGTCCGGGCAGGAGGTGGCCATCGAGGAGCGAATCGCCGAAGCCGAGCAAGTCTTGCGGATGTTGGATGCCCAAGCCGGGGGCTGTCTCGCACAACTCGCGGACACATCCGATGCTGGCCAATCGGCCATGTGCGCGGATTTTCTGGCAGCCATCGACGGCGAAAACCTGGCCGGCTATCTCGCCCACTGCGATGCGCTCAAGCAATGGCGGGATGACTATGTGGAGAATCCGCCAGCCGCGGCCACCGAAGGCGAACGCGACCTGCAGCGGCTCATTGGAATTGAGCGGACCTGCGGCGAAAACGCCCTGCGCCGCCGGACCCGCTTTGTGGCGGAGGCATTCGACGCCATCAGTACCCGCCGCGCCAGCCGCCTGAATGGCCTCTCCTTGCAAAGGCGGCTCGGCGGGATTGATTTCCAGTCAAGCCTCCGCGGCTGGCGAAATGAACTGAATGCCACAACCCCCAACCATGGAATCCACAACGAAACCCTGCGGCAATTCGATCAACTCGAAGAAGAACTCATCCGCCAGCAAATCAACCGCCCGCAGCCTTTCTGACGTGTGGAAATGTCATTCCTCGCGTGGCGGAGCGAAGTCGCGGAATCTCCATGACGATTCTCCAAGCGTATTCATTACGCGGCGATGGCCGCCCCCCATAGAAAATTTCGGGGAATTGGGGCAGACTCTGGTGCCTGGCATGATTCGGGGATAGAAATGCGGAAAATCTGTTTGCGGGTGCTGGCGGCATTTTTGAGCGCGGGCTTGTTGGCCGGCTGCTCGGATTCCGCTGATGAAGGGGCGGCGCCGGTTGCTGCGGAAATCAGTTTCGACACCACGCTGACCATGCGGGAACTCATGCTGCATGTGCTTGAGTTCGCCGCCGACGGACTCTGGAGCAATGCCGGCTGGGTGGAAGACGCCAATGGCTACCGCGAACTCTACCCGGAAACCGAAGAAGGCTGGGAGCAAGTGGTCGCCAACGCAGCCATGGTGGCCGAGGCCGGGAACCTGCTCAATCTGCCCGGCCGCCGCATGGACAACGACGCCTGGGTAATCTACTCCGAAGGCCTGACTCAGGCGGGACAACGCGCCATGGCCGCCGCCATCGACCGCGACAAGGAAGCGCTGTTCCAGGCTGGCGCCGACGTGTACAGCGTCTGCTCGGCATGTCACCAGGCTTACAACCCGGAAATCAACAGCCGCTTCGTATCAAACTGAATCACCGGGGGACAATGCGAAGATGATTCTCCTTGACCCAGGCGCGCTGTCCCACAAGTTTTCGCGAGCGGCATCGTGTGTTGCCGGGCTGTTGCTGTTGCTGCCGGCATCCGGCGCCCTGCTTGCCCATACCATCGAAGGCTCCGACGCCAGCTTCGTGCAGAACATCGACGGCGCCGCCATCGGCCCCTTCATCTATCTCGGCGCCAAACACATGGTGACCGGCTACGACCATCTGCTGTTCCTGTTGGGAGTGATCTTCT
The DNA here is from genome assembly GCA_022825945.1 of Pseudomonadales bacterium. Classification (GTDB taxonomy): domain Bacteria; phylum Pseudomonadota; class Gammaproteobacteria; order Pseudomonadales; family Pseudohongiellaceae; genus UBA9145. The sequence goes on along the minus strand of JAJDVS010000073.1, from coordinate 4,328 downwards.
TTCTCTACCGGCCCGGCCATATCGTGCAATATGTGACCTTGTTCGCGGTCGGACACAGCATCACCCTTTTGCTTGGCGTACTTGCCGATTTGCAAGTCAACGCCCATTTTATCGATGCCGTCATCGGCTTGTCGGTGGCATACAAGGCATTCGAGAACATGGGAGGATTCGCGCGCCTGGGATTCGAGCCCGACACCCGCTTGGCGGTATTCATCTTCGGTCTTTTCCACGGCCTGGGCCTTGCGACCAGATTGCAGGAATTCGAACTCTCGGACAATGGGCTGGCGGCGAACATTCTCAGTTTCAATGTGGGTGTGGAGATCGGCCAGATTCTCGCCTTGTCGCTGGTCTATATCGGACTGAGCATATGGCGCACGAGAAGTTCCTACCTGCGCCATGCCTTCGTCATGAATACCGTACTGCTCGGGAGCGGCTTTCTGCTGACCGGCTATCAGATGAGCGCATTCATTCTGCTGCGCTAGGAGCCTGCGCCACAGGAACCAAAACCTTGAACCCACAAAACTCGCCGCCTTCGCCCACAAGCCTGATGCGGGCCGGCATCATGGCTTTTCTGGTTTCCGTGCTGGTGCTGCTCGCCTTTATCCTGCCCGCGGAATTCGGCCAGGACCCCCTGCGCACCGGCAGCCTGCTCGGCCTCACGGCGCTTTCCCGGGGCGCCAACCCCTTCGAGGAGCAGGTTGAGGTGCATCGGGAAGACTATGTGGAGTTCGAACTCGGCCCATTCCAATCGGTGGAATACAAATACCTGATGGACCAGGATGCGTCGCTGGTTTTCAGTTGGCTGGCAGACGGCGAGGTGTATTTCGACATGCACGCCGAAACCACAGGACTGGAAGAGGAAGAAGTGCGAAGTTACGAGCAGGGAACCGCCAGCCAGCGCATGGGCTCGTACCACGCTCCCTTCACCGGCATCCACGGCTGGTTCTGGGAGAACCGCAGCGCACAAAGAATCCTCGTTCGCGTGTACAGCGCGGGCTTCTACCAGACTTCGACGGTGTTCCGCGACGGCGGCGACTTCGAGCGCGTCATCGACCCGGTCGCCGGTCCCTGAGATCGTCCACCATTCCCGTCATTCTGCGCTGAGCAAAGCGCAGTCGCGGAATTTCATTGCGGATTCTGTGGTATTGCCAATGCCATCCATGACAGGCCGTTCGGCCCTCAAAGAGCTTCGCTCTTTGTCGGCTGCGCCGACCGGGAACGCGCATCCCGCAAAATCGCGCTTGCCATCCATGGCGGGACTTTTGGGGTTTCGCCACACCCCGGTCCTGCCATCCATGGCAGGCCGTTCGGCCCTCAAAGAGCTTCGCTCTTTGTCGGCTGCGCCGACCGGGCCTCACCCCCGAATGCTAGTTCTGCTCGGTCGGGTCCGAACCATCCCGGGGAGCGCCGGTGCCGGAACTGCCCATGAACAGCTTGCGACCGTCCGGGAAGGTGATATCCCGACCATTGGCGCGGCAAGTGGGGTCGCACAGGCGATCCTTGCTTTGATAGCCGGTCACGATGATGTCGGTGCCGAGTTGCAAGGAGTTGCGGTTGATGCCGCGGCGCAGCAAGGTGTTGGGCGTGCCGCCTTCCACCATCCAGGGGCCGGGGTCGCGGGTGGATTCCGGATCGTTGTTCTCCAGATGAATCCAGGTATGCGGATTGATCCACTCCACGCGGCTGATGGGGCCGCCGAGACGCACCGGCAGGTTCGCATCGAATTCCGCGGAGAACGCATGATGCGCAGTGGCCGGGGGCTTGATGGCGACCGCGCCAGCCGCAGCGACCGCTGCCAGAGCCAACATTTTGATTTTCATGAATCTACCTCTTCATCGTATTGTCAAGAGTTTCCCCGAAAGGACAATACCCCGCATTCTATCCAAAGGCCCGATGGAATGCCAGGCGCCCCGGAGCCAAATTTTCAGATTTCGCTTACTGCTGGTCCTGCTGTTCCTGCTGCATTTCCTCACGCAGCCGCCGCTCAAACTCGCCGCCTCGGCGATACTGGCCATACATCAGTTCCTCGACAAACTCGACGCACTTGAACTGGGGCAGTTCATAGCCCTCCTCAAGCCGGCGATACAGCGGCATGCGGATCGTCCAGGGTTCCTGGTAGACTTCCGGGTCTTCCATGGTGGCGGAATACATGATGACGTTGTCGTCGATCATGTCATAGCGCTCGGTGACCTTGAGTTGATAGCTGTGGTAATTGCCGGCGCGGTCGAGCCAGGTTCGGTCGTCGAGGCCGGTGACCTCAACCACGAAGGTATCGCCTTCCCAGTAGCCGTAGGATTGGCCCATCCAGGAATCCAGCGGCGGCGGGCCCGGGTCTTCCAGGAAAACATTGCGCACCGAGCCGGCGAAGGAATAGGCGATGAAGAAAGCGCTCTCGCTCTGGAAAATCTGGAAGGGATGCGGCATATATGTGGCCCGCGGCACACCCGGCATGAAGCACTTGATCTCCGGGTCCAGCTCCAGCCAGTTTTCGCGATTCTCATCGCGCCGCGCAAGCGCTTCCGGGCGATAGGGGATGGTGCCGCCTTCCACCACGCCAAAACTGGCGGGAACCGCGCCGACCGCGCCAAGTGCGACAACTTCCGGCGCCGGCACCGGCACGAAATCACCGGGAACCAGTTGGTAGGCCGCCCTGGGCGCCGCCGCTTCGAGATTGTCGTTGGCATTCATGAGAACCTGCCAGATACCGTTCAGGTCCGGCCTGCCGCCGGGAGTCCTGGGAACATCGGAACCGCTGGATTCCGCGGCAGCCGCCTCGGCGGCGTCGCCAACGGTTGTCGTTTCCTGGGAACATCCCGCAAACACCATCGCGAGGGCGAAGAGCATGCACTTGATCTTCATTGGTTCTGCCTATGCTGAAAAGTGGAATCACCGGGGCTGTTTCGAGCGGAAGATATAACCACCCGCCCGAAAGCGTGTCAAGCTTGCGGGAGTGAGGCCAAGGGGAAGTGGTGCCGCCACCAAGAGTCGAACTCGGGACCTGCTGATTACAAGTCAGCTGCTCTACCACGGCTGAGCTATAGCGGCACGGTGTATTGCTTGCGCTCGCTGTCCGTAGCATGGGGAATTCACCGCTTTCCCCGCCCGGCGCAAGCGCGCGCGAGCGGCAAAGATAGTACAGAAACGTCCCGCGCAGTTCAACACACTGCGGGTTCAGCACATATGAGACTGAGAGGGGCTGTCCTTGTTTTTTCGAAGATACTCGTCGGGCGTCATGAAGTCGAGCGCCTGGTGCGCTCGCGGGTGATCTTCGTTTCCAGCCGGTCCTTTTGCGTGGTCAATGAGCGCAGGAAGTACCCGAGCCACGGTTGCCAGTCCGGGCTGTCGCCGCGAATCGTTCGCTGGGTTTGCCGCAGAGCCGAGTAGTATTCCTCCCTGGATTGTTCGATCATGCTTTCCAGCGAACTGAACGGTGCGTATGCGTAACCGGCCCGCAGCAAGAACAGGTTGGTGAGAATACGGGACAGGCGACCGTTACCGTCCTGGAACGGGTGGATTTGCAAAAAGGTCACGACGAAAACCGCGATCACGACCAGTCGGTGATGATCTCCGGCCTCAAGCTGGGCGCGAGTCCAATCAATCAGCTCCCGCGTCAATCCAGGCGTATAGAACGGAGTCGCTGTCCTGAACACCACGCCGAGACTCGTTCCGTCCGGGGCGAAGGTTTCCTCGTGATTGTCGTGCGTCTTGTATTGTAGTCGCCCCGATGGCGCAGGTCTTTCGAAGAATGCTGCAACAGCACCTGGTGCAATTGCCTGATGTGATTTTCCGTCAGGTCGATATCCGCCCGGGAGTCGAAAACGAGGTCCATGGCATCGGCGTAGCCGGCAACTTCCTGTTCGTCGCGTGAGGCGAGTGTCGTGATGTCCAGTCTCGACAGCAACCGCTCGACTTCAACATCGGTCAAACGCGCGCCCTCGATTCGGGTAGCCGAGCCAACGCTTTCGATGGTGGCCACCCGGCGCAGGGCAAGCAGCCGTTCCGGCGCGATCCGTCCGGTGACCTCCCAGGCCCCCTTGAATTCGTCGAGCGCGGCAATAAGCCGCAAGAACTCCGAAGTTATGTGCAAGGTGTCAATTCGCACCTGATCGCCCATACATTCAGTCATACGATTCCATCCAATTTTGGCACCTGTAGCTGGAGCGTATTTTCGCTTGGGCAAGCTGTGTTAGACTGCTTCGCGGAAGAGCGTCGTCCCCGGTGGGGCGCCCGGACTTCAAACCCGGTGAAGTCCGTTAACGACGGGCTTGGTGGGTTCGACTCCTGCCTCTTCCGCCAAACCAGACGAATTCCCGAACGATTGCATTGGT
>JAJDVS010000033.1 GCA_022825945.1 Pseudomonadales bacterium | reverse complement strand
CTCGTGCGGCGAATGTAGGAGCCGGTAACGAGAATTTCCTCGAGCGTTTCCTCGTCCTGCGCCAGGACCGGCGGCGCCGAGCCGATGGCGGCGGCGATGCCGGCGGATAGTGCTGTCAATCTGAACTTGCTGGAAGTCATGGATGGGTCCCCCAAGATTGATTGCAAACTCCAGTTTCGGGTTTTATCGGCAAGCTGGCCGTGGACTGTAATCCGTGGCGGGTTTATGCTCTGCGGATGCCACCCACAAGAGTCGAATCCATGCAAAGCCCTGTTGGCAGGATTTTTCGCGGGTCGGCATCAACGCTCATGCTGTGCCTAATGCCAGCCCCGGCCCACTCCCAGCAATTCCTGGAACCAAGCGAGGAAATGATCTCCGCCGCCGGGGATTTTATCACCTCGCTCAATGAAATGCAGCGCGACAGCGCGCTGTTCGATTTCGATAACGATGAGCGCAGCAACTGGTTCTTCACGCCGGTGGACCGCAGGGGAGTGCCCTACAAGGTCATGGAACTGGTGCGGGAAGTCGCCATGGTGCAGGCACCGGGTCTCGCCCGGGCGCGGCTCGAAAGCATCGAGCAGGCGGGCGGGGAAGGCATCCGCTTTCTCTGGATTGGCGGCCGGGAGCGGGGCGACGCCCACCACTACCGCATCCAGGGCCCGACTTTCTTGATCGAGTACGACAATACCCAGAACAACGCCAACCATATCCACCTGCCTCGGAAAATCTGAAATACCTGGAAGACCTGTATTTGCGCAGCCGCCAAGAGCGTGAAGGGTCCCTCTGATGGTCATTCTGCGCGGACCGGAGCGGGGTCGCAGAATTGATGTCTGATCACGGGGAAATGCGAACGCTAGCAATTATCATTAGAATTTACATAAAAATCAATTAGTTATACATTTTTTCGCTTGACTTGCACAAGCTTTTCCCCCATGCTTGGCCAAGCCGCAGCTGCGGCGTATGCCAAGCAAAAGGAGCATCGCATGAAATCCGACCCGACCGTGATCAAACATCTGAACAAGGCCCTGGCGAATGAACTCATCGCCATCAACCAGTATTTTCTGCATTCCCGGATGTATGAAGATTGGGGCCTGAAAAAGCTCGCGGAAAAAGAATATGAAGAGTCCATCGACGAAATGAAACATGCCGATGCCCTGATCAAGCGCATCCTGTTTCTGGAAGGGCTTGCCAACCTGCAGAACCTCGGTAAGCTGCTCATCGGCGAGCACACCCGGGAAATGCTCGAATGCGACCTCAAGCTTGAAATGAAGGCCTGCCCCGACCTGCGCGAAGGAATCGCCTATTGCGAATCTGTCGGCGACTATGTTAGCCGGGATCTGCTCGCCGGGATTCTCGACAACGAGGAAGAGCATGTGGACTGGCTCGAAACCCAGTTGGCGCTGATCGACAGGGTGGGCATCGAGAACTATCAACAGTCGATGATGTAAGCGCGGACTTACGTTCCGTCATTCCGCGCGCAGCCGCAGAATTTCATTGCGTGGCCGCTGCAAGAGATTCTGCGACTACGCTTCGCTTCGCGCAGAATGACATGGGGGTTGGAGCGCCAAAATGAGAATTTCTGAATACGGACGAGGCCGATTGTCATTTCGCGCCGGAACGTGGTCCAATCACGCGGCATGTACGCCTGTATCGACCTCGGTTCCAACAGTTTCCACCTGCTTGTCGGCGAATGGGAAGGCGGTACCATCCGCATCGTTGAGCGTTGCAGCGAAAAAGTGCAGCTTGGCGAGGGCGTGGTGCGCTCCCGGGTCATTTCCGCGGCCGCCTTCCGGCGCGGCCTCGACTGCCTCGCCGGATTCCGCGAACTCATCCGGAAGCATCCGGTGCGGCAATACTGGGCTCTGGGCACCAATGCCCTTCGCCTGGCGCGAAACTCTCCGGAATTTCTCACCGCCGCCAGGAAAATCGGCGTTCGCATCTCGGTTATCAGCGGCGTGCAGGAAGCCGTGCTGATCTACGCCGGCGTCACCACCTCATTGCCCGAGGGCGAAGAGCGCCGCCTGGTGCTGGATATCGGCGGCGGCAGCACCGAAGTCATCGCCGGCCGCGGACACCAGCGCGTCATCACCGAAAGCCTGCCGGTGGGAACCGTGGCCTGGCGCGACCGCTTCTTTGCGGAACCGGCAACCGGCGCCAGAGCGCTGGAAAGCGGCATGGATGCAGGGCTCGAAGCGGCCACCGGGATATTCGAACCCGTCCGGTCGGCGCTGGCCCGGGCTGGTTGGGATCAGGCCTACGCCTCCTCCGGTACGGTGAAAATGCTGAAATACATCTGTGAGAGCCGGGGTTACGGCAAGAACCATATCACCGCCGCCGCCCTCGCGGAACTCAAGCCCATGCTGGCCGCGGGAATCGCCGACAACAGCCCCCTGGAGGGCCTCAAGCCCGAGCGCCGGGACCTGCTGCTCCCGGGCTGGTGCATCGCCTCGGCATTGATGCGGGTCTATGGCGTCGAAACCCTGCACTTCAGCGCCACCGCCCTGCGCGAGGGCATGCTCGACTTCCTCGTCCGCAACGAAAAAACCATGCCCATCATGCGCCAGAGCCCCCTCCCGGCGGTGAATGAGGCGGGTTGACTCGCTCCACTGTCATTCTGCGCGGAGCGAAGCTCCCCATACCCGTCATTCTGCGCGAAGCAAAGCTACCATACCCGTCATTCTGCGCGAAGCAAAGCGGAGTCGCAGAATCTCATGCAGGATACTTGGGTATTCTCTGAAAAACTCCATCCGTGGAGTTTTTCATTATCGCAAAACAAAGGCGTGGTTTTGTTTTGCTGCCGAATTCAATGGCTTACGCCCTCGAATTCGGCGGCACTTCCATGTGCCGCAGGGAAGCTCTGACTTGATCAGAGCTTCCTTAGAGCTTGCTGCTGCCATCCCTGGCGAGGGTTTTCGGCTGCGCCGAGCGGGCCTCACCCCAGTTTCTCCAGCAGCTTTTGCTGAACCCCGGCTTCGCCGGGCTGGTTGACGGTGAGCGGCAGGTATTCGCCGTCGGACTGGAGTTCCCAGCTTTGCACCCGCTCTTCGAGGTAGAGGTCCAGTTCGTCGACCACCCGCTTGGCGAGTTTGGGGTTGAGGATGGGAAAGCAGACTTCGATGCGGTTGGAGAGGTTGCGCTCCATCCAGTCGGCGCTGGAACAGTAGACGCCGGGCTCAGAATTGCGGAAGCAATAGACCCGGGAATGTTCGAGGAAGCGACCGACGATGGAGACCACGCGGATATTCTCGCTGATGCGGGGCAGGCCGGGGCGCAGGCAGCAGATGCCGCGCACCACCAGGTCGATCTTCACCCCCGCCCGGGAAGCCGAATACAGCGCCCGGATCATTTGCGGGTCGGTAAGCGAATTCATCTTGGCCCTGATATGGGCGGGCTTGCCGGCCCTGGCGGCGCGCTTTTCCGCGTCGATCATCCTGATCATGGCCTTGCGCAGCCGGAAGGGCGCGTGAATCAGCAGCCGCGGCTGGATTTTCTTGCCCATGCCGGTGATCTGCTGGAACACCTTGTGCACGTCGGCGCAGATCGTTTCCTCCGCGGTGAGCAGGCTGTAGTCGGTGTACAGCAGCGAGTTCTTGCGGTGGTAGTTGCCCGTGCCGAGATGGGCGTAGCGCTTGAGCCCGCCGTTCTCCCGGCGCACGAAGAGCAACATCTTGGCGTGGGTCTTGTAGCCGAGCACGCCATACACCACCACCGCGCCGGATTCCTGCAGGATGCTGGCGAACTCGATATTCTCCTCTTCGTCAAAACGCGCCCGCAATTCGATCACCACGGTCACTTCCTTGCCCTTGCGGGCCGCTTCGGCGAGGGCTTCCACGAGTTCCGAGGATTCGTTGGTGCGGTACAGGGTCTGCTTGATCGACAGCACCGAAGGATCCTTGGCCGCCTCCCGCACCCACTGGATGATGGGCAGGAAGGACTGGAAGGGATGCAACAGCAGCTGGTCCTCCTTGCCCACCGCGCTGAAGATATCCTGGCGCTTGCCGGCAAGCGCCGGCGGCAGCCCCGGCGAGAATTTGGGAAAGTGCAGCTCGGGCCGGTCGATCATGCCGAACAGGGCCACGAGCCGCTGCAGATTCACCGGGCCGTCGAGTTCAAACAGTTCACTTTTGGCGAGGTCGAAGCGATCAAGCAGGAAATGGGTGAGCCGCTCCGGGCAGCCGCTGTCCACCTCAAGCTTGGTGGCGGCGCCAAAACGGCGGCTGTGGAGCTTGTTGCGCAGCGCCGTCGCCACATCCTCCACTTCCACATTGGACATTTCCAGATCGGCATTGCGGGTCACACGGAACTGGTGGCAGGCGGTGACTTCCATTCCCGGGAAGAACTCGCCCACGAATTCATGAATAATGGATGAAAGGAAAACGAAATTGTCGCCTTCCGGCGCGAATTCCGGGGGAATCTTGATCAGCCGCGGCAGGGAGCGGGGCGCCGGCACAATGGCCAGCCCGCTTTCCCGGCCGAATGCGTCCTTGCCTTCCAGCGACAGGATGAAGTTCAGGCTCTTGTTCACCAGGCGCGGAAAGGGGTGGGCCGGGTCGAGCCCGAGTGGGCTGATGACGGGAACCACTTCGTTGTCAAAATAGCCCTTGGCCCATTTCGCCAGTTTGGCGTTCCAGTCCTGGCGGCGGATGAAACGGATATTCTCCCGGGCCAGCGATGGGAACAGGTCCTCATTGAGAATGCGATACTGCTCGTTCAGCGCCGCCCGCACCTGCTCGTGAATCTGGTTGAGAATCTGCTCGGGATACTTGCCGTCCGGGTCCGGCTTCTGCATGTCATACTGCAAGCGTTTCTTTAGCCCGGAGACGCGGATTTCAAAGAACTCATCGAGATTGGAACTGAAAATCAGCAGGAACATCAGCCGCTCAAGCAGCGGATGCTCCCGATTGCTCGCTTGGGACAGCACCCGCAGATTGAACTTGAAGTAGCTCAGCTCGCGGTTCTCGAAATAGCCGCCATGGCTCAGATCGATGTCCTCGCCCTTGCCGAGGTCATCGGTATGCAGATTGTCGAGCCCCTCGCCGAGGTGCTCCGCCTCGCTGGAAACAAGCTGCAAAGCTGGCATGGCATTCGCCGCGGTCATGTCTGGTCTCGCATTTCCCCCATCCGGCAAGACATACTAGCACCATCGGGACAGTCTCCTGAAATTTCGCCGCCCAATTTCCCCGCTACGCAGCGGTTTTCCGCGCTTTGCCTGGATGTCTTACACTATGGCGCTGAGTCATCGCCTGGAGCGTTGCCCTTGAGATTGCCCGATCCGCTTTGCCTGTGCTGGCTTTTTCTGCTGGCGGCGGTGCCGTGCGCGGCTGCCGGGGCTGAGGCGGAGTTGGAAGGGTATCAGGCGGTGAGCGGGATTTCCGGGACCTTGTCGGCGACGGGTTCGGATACGGTTGCCAATCTGATGGCCCTGTGGGCGGAGGAATTCCGGCGGATTTACCCCAATGTCAATATCCAGATTCGGGCCACGGGATCTTCCGCCGCGCCCACGGCGCTGACCGAGACTACCGCGAGCATTGGCCTGATGAGCCGCAACATGCGGCGCAATGAGATCCGATCATTCACCGCCCGCTATGCTTATCCGCCCACACCGCTGCCGGTGGCGCTGGATGCGCTGGCAATTCTGGTGCATCGTGACAATCCCCTGCCAAGCATCAGTCTGACTGAGATCGACGCGGTTTTTTCCGCAACCCTGCGTTGCGGGGCGGAGCGCCGCCTGGAACGCTGGCAGGAACTCGGGCTGGCCGCCTCCTTCGAGCTGGCCGGGCGGGAAATACTCGCCTTTGGCCGCAACTCGGTTTCAGGCACCTATGGATTCTTTAAGGAGAGCGCCCTGTGTCGGGGTGATTTTCACGCTGGCGTCAACGAATTGTCGGGCTCGGGCGCCCTGGTGCAGGCGATCGGCTCGACGCGGAACGGGATTGGCTATGCCAGTATCGCCTTTATAACGCCGGGCGTTCGCATGGTGCCCGTGCGCTGGCGACGCGCTGGCATCGAAAGCACTGCCATGCCCAGTGAGGCGACGGCAGGTGGCTATCCCTTCTCGCGCTATCTGTTCTTCTACGTCAACCAGCCTCCCGGCGGCCCGCTGCCGCCGCTGGAACGCGAGTTCATCCGCATGGTGCTGTCCCGGGATGGCCAGCAAATCGTTTCCCGCAGTGGCTATATTTCCCTGCCGGCGGCGCTGGCGGCGGAAACTCTGGCCGATATCGCCAATCCCCGGGCGGCCGAATGAACACCGGGGTGAAGTACCAGCGGCAGAATGGATCGGCAACCAGCGGTGCCGCCGGCAAGCGCAAGCCGAAAGCCAGGCGGGCGCGGCAGCGGCTGCTGCGCTATGCCACCCGCCGCCGACTTTGGGACCGGGCGGCGAGGGCCATGGTTTCCATGGGCGGCCTGGGCATTATCAGTTCGATTCTGCTGATTTTCTTTTATCTCTTCTACGAAGTGCTGCCGCTGTTCGGCGGCGCCAATGCGGGGGCTGCGGAAATTCTACCGCAAGTCGTGGCGGGCGAGGCGATGTGGCTGGAAGCCGACCCCGGTGCCGGCGTGGCCCTACGGATCGACGAGCGGGGGCTGGCATCCTTTTATGATCTGACCACGGGGAATCTATTGGATAACGAGGCGCTGGCCGCACCCGCTGGCGCGGCGCTGACCGCCATGGCCCGGGATTCCGCCGGCAGCGGCCTGTTCGCGGCGGGTTTCGATGACGGCAGCGTGGTGATGGCCGGCTGGAACGCGGCGCGGGAAGCGGGCTCGATTTCCCCGCGGCTGGAATACCCCCTGGGTCCACAGTCCCTGGCAATGCTTGACGGTCGGGCGGTACGCGCTCTGGGACTGCGCAGCGGCCCAGGCGGCGTCAGCATCGCCGCAGCGAGCGACAGCGGCCCGCTGATGCTACGGGAACAGGCTCTCGACAGCACGCCGCCCAACCTGACGGCGCTGCCACGGGCCGGCGCGGAAATTCGCCAGCGGGAGATTGTCGTCGGCGATATCCGGCCCGAACAGATTCTGCTGCCCCAGGACCCGCGCTGGATGTTGCTGCTGACAGCAACGGGCGAACTGAATCTGGCCGCCATCGGACCCGGCAATCCGGCGGAAATTCTCGATACGGTGGCGCTGACCACAGCCACCGCCAGACTGACCCGGATGCGGCTGCTCGCCGGCGGCATGTCCCTGATCGCAGCGGACGACAGCGGTCGCGCTGCCCAGTGGTTCATCGTCACTGAAGACGGTAGGGCAAGTCTGAAAAAGGTGCGGGAATTCGCGCTCTTCGACAATGCGGTGGCCGCCCTCGATGTGGAGCGGAGCCGCAGGGTGTTCGCCGCAGTGAGCGGGAATGGCGAACTTGCCCTGGTAAATGTCACTGCGGAAACCGTCAGTTTCCCTGGCGAGTGGGATGGCCCCGCAGCGCTCGTGGCGGCACTTGCCCCGGCGGGTGATTTGCTGCTGCTGGAGGACGCCGCGGGACGTCTCGCAACCTGGCGCATCGACAACCCCCATGCCGAATTCTCCATGGCCGCGCTGTGGAGCGAAACCTGGTACGAAAATTATCCCGAACCGGCCCTGGTTTGGCAGGCCACGGCGGCGGATGACGCCCTGGAACCAAAATACAGCCTGGCGCCACTGACTTTCGGCACCCTCAAGGCCGCCCTGTATGCGATGTTGTTCGCGGCGCCACTGGCGATTTGCGCCGCGGTTTTCACCGGCTATTTCATGCCTTCTGGCGCGCGCCGCCAGATCAAGCCCTTGATCGAACTCATGGAAGCACTGCCCACAGTGGTGATCGGCTTTTTAGCCGGGCTCTGGCTGGCGCCGCTGGTGGACGCCAATCTCATGGCCCTGGCGCTGGGGGCCCTGCTGTTGCCGCTGGGGGTTTTGCTGGCAAGTCTGGCGATGGCGCGATTGCCGGAACGTCTTGACCTGGAGTGGCGGGAAGGCTGGCAGATACTGGCCCTGGCGCCGGTTCTATTGCTGGCTGGCATGGTAGCCTGGTTGCTCGCGCCAGACGTGGAAAGCCTGCTCTTCGACGGCAGTCTCAGAGACTGGCTGGTGCAGCGCTGGGGGCTGGACTATGTCTCGCGCAATGCCCTTATCATCGGTGCCGCCATGGGATTTGCGGTGATTCCGGCGATTTACTCCATCGCCGACGATGCGATTTTCACCGTACCCCGCCACCTCAGCAACGGCGCCCTGGCGATTGGCGCCAATCACTGGCAGACCCTGATCTGGCTGATCCTGCCGGCGGCAGCGCCTGGCATTCTCAGCGCGCTGATGATTGGTTTCGGCCGCGCCATCGGGGAAACCATGATCGTGCTCATGGCCACGGGCAATACCCCGATCATGGATGCCAACCTGTTCGAGGGCATGCGCAGCCTGGCAGCCAATCTGGCCATCGAGATACCGGAATCCGAAGTCGGCAGCAGCCACTACCGGATCCTGTTTCTCGCCTCCCTGGTGCTGCTGCTGTTCACCTTCGTCATCAACTCGGCGGCCGAACTCGTGCGCCAGCGCCTGCGCCGTAAGTACCGGATGATATGAAACGATCCCTTGCCAATTGGCTGGAAAGCGGCGCCCCCTGGGTTTGGCTCAATGCTGGCGCGGTGACCCTGTGCCTGACCATGGTGTTCGGCCTGCTGCTACTGCTGGGCGTGAAGGGGTTGGGGCATTTCTGGCCGCGTCCCGTAATGCAGGCCAGATATCTTGCGGCGGAGCCTCCGGCAACCATCATTGGAGAGTTCGCGGCAAGCGAGATCATTGACGCCAGCGAGTTGAATTCCATTTCGCTGGCGGAAGACAATGGTGCGGTTGAGCGGCAACTGCTCAAGCTCGGCAACCGTGACATCAGCGGCGGTGATTTCGCCTGGGTGCTGACCGGGCTGCTGGAAGATGTCGGTTATCCCGCGGAACTGGCCGTGCTGGAACGCAGGGAGTGGGGCAATCAGTACGGCTATCTCAGCGGATTGCGGCAGGCGGGCGCGCCGGTACTGCCGGTGGAAGCGTCGGCCGGGGCGGGCGAGGCCCGCTGGAGCGAGTTGCATTCGCGCCTCGACCGGGCGCGGGATTTGCGCCGGGAGATCGAGCGCATTGAACGATCCATCATCGCCGACATCAATTTCGGCATGGAGCGCCTGCGGCTGGAGGAGCGACGGCTCGTCTTCGCCGGCGGCGACAGCGCCGATGCCCTGCGGGAAAACGCCAGGCAGCGTGAGTCCTTTGACGCGCAATACGCCGAAATTCGCCTGCGCCTGCTGGAACTCAACCGGCAGATTCAGCGCGATACAGCGCTGTTGCGCATAGCCGACGGCAGTATGGTGGAAATCCCCGTCGCCGATATCGTCCGGGCGTACCGGCCCAATGCCATGGGTTGGGCGGAATCGCTGGGGGTATATCTTGCGCGGCTGATCGAATTCCTCAGCGGCAATCCCCGGGAGGCGAATACCGAAGGGGGCCTGCTGCCGGCGCTCTATGGCACCACCGTGATGGTCATGTTGATGTCGGTGATCGTAACGCCGCTTGGCGTGGTGGCTGCAGTGTACCTCAGCGAATACGCCCCCCGGGGCTGGCTGACGCGGATCATCCGGGTTTCGGTTAACAATCTGGCCGGGGTGCCTTCCATCGTCTACGGCGTGTTCGGCCTGGGTTTTTTCATCTATCTTGCCGGTGGCGAAATCGACCGGCTGTTTTATGCCGAATCCCTGCCAGCGCCGACTTTCGGCACCCCGGGCCTGCTTTGGGCATCCCTCACCCTGGCGCTGCTCACCCTGCCCGTGGTCATCGTCGCCACCGAGGAAGGCCTGGGCAATGTTCCCGCTTCATTACGGGAGGCGAGCCTGGCGCTTGGCGCGACCCAGTTCGAGACCCTGTGGCGGGTGGTGCTGCCACTGGCGCGGCCTTCCATGCTCACCGGGTTGATTCTCGCCGTGGCCCGGGCCGCAGGGGAAGTTGCCCCGCTCATGCTCGTGGGAGTGGTCAAGCTGGCGCCTTCGCTGCCCCTGGATACCCAGTTTCCCTACCTACATCTGGAACAGCAATTCATGCACCTGGGCTACCATGTGTTCGATCTCGCCACCCAGAGTCCCAACGTGGAGGCCGCCATGCCCCAGGCTTTCGCCACCGCCTTTCTGCTCGTCGCCTTGGTGACCGCGCTGAACTTGAGCGCGGTGGTGCTGCGCGGGCGTCTGCGGGAACGCTATCGGGCCATGGATACATGAACAGCGAGGAATTGAGCGAACTCAATCCGGATGCGGACGGCGTCAGGCCCGATCCCTGCCTGGAAACGCGCAATCTCAGCCTGCGCTATGCCGGCAACCGGCGCGCCCTGAACAAGGTCAGGCTGACGATTCCCAGGCAAAGGGTGACCGCGCTGATCGGCCCGAGCGGCTGCGGCAAAACCAGCCTGCTTCGCTGCTTCAACCGGCTCAACGATCTGGTGGATGATTGCGTGATCACCGGCCGGGTGCGGCTTGAGGGCAAGAACATTTATGCCGCCAAGGTCGATGTGACCGAATTGCGGCGGCGAGTGGGCATGGTGTTCCAGAAGCCCAATCCCTTTCCCAAGTCGATCTACGAAAATGTCGCCTTTGGCCTTCGCATCCGCGGCATCAAGTCGCGCCGCCGGCTCGATGAAATCGTGCAGGAATCGCTCAGCGCCGCGGCGCTCTGGGAGGAAGTCAAGGATCGCCTGCACAAAAGCGCCCTGGAGCTTTCCGGCGGACAGCAGCAGCGTCTGGTCATCGCCCGAACTTTGGCGGTTGCGCCCGAAGTCCTGCTGCTCGACGAATCGGCCTCGGCGCTGGACCCGATTTCCACCCTGAAAATCGAGGAACTGATCAGCGAACTAAAGAAGAATTACACTATTGTCATCGTTACCCACAATCTGCAACAGGCCGCCCGGGTGGCCGACTACACAGCCTTCATGGACATGGGCGAAATGGTGGAATTCGACACCACAGCCAGAATCTTCACCAACCCCGTGAGACGAAGAACCGAAGAATACATTACTGGAAGATATGGGTGAGGCCCGGTCGGCGTAGCCGAAAAAGAGCGAAGCTCTTTTAGGGCCGAACGGCTTGCCATGGATGGCAAGACTGGGGTTTGGCGAAACCTCGACAGTCCCGCCAGGGATGGCGGGCACGACATCGCAGGATGCGCGTTCCCGGTCGGCGTAGCCGAAAAAGAGCGAAGTTCTTCCATGTCAAAAATTCCCGAAGACAGCGCAGCCCACATCTCGCGCCAGTTCAGCCATGAACTGGAAAAGGTGCGCACCCACATGCTGCGCATGGGCGGCCAGGTGGAAAAACAGCTTGGCGACGCCCTGCGTTCGGTGGCGGAACACGACAGTCAGCTTGCCCAGCAGGTGATCGACGACGATGCGCTGATCGACCGGCTCGAACGCGAAATCGACATTGAATGCAGCCTGATCATCGTCCGCCGCCAGCCCGCAGCAGGTGATCTGCGCCTCGTGCTTGCCATCATCAAGGCCGTGCGCGATCTCGAGCGCATCGGCGATGAAGCCGCCCGGATCGCCCGCAGCGCGCTGGCGCTTGCGGAAGAGGGCCAGGACCCGGTGGACCTCGGCGAATTCCACCGCATGGGGGAGCGGGTTCTCGCCATGGTGAAGCAGGTGCTCGACGCCTTTGCCCGCATGGATACCGATGCCGCCACGGCAATCGCCGGCGAAGACACGGAGGTCGACAATAACTACCACGGCGCCATTCGCTCCATGGTCACCCATATGACCAGAAACCCCGAGAGTGTCAGCGCGGTGCTGATCGTGCTATGGGCATTCCGTTCCCTGGAGCGCATCGGCGATCACGCCAACAACATTTCAGAGCATGTATCCTATACGGTGATCGGCGTGAACCTGGGCATGGGTCGGCCCCTGCCAAAGAAGTGACGCATTTCAGTGCACATTGATTTGCGGAGGCTGGTCGGGAAAGGGTGTCTGGTGAACTGCCCGGATCTTTTCGCCGCCGCGGATGCGTTCGGAGGGAAATCGGCACACAAAGATACTGCCTTTGCCCGATTCGCTTTCGATTTGCAGGTCGGCGTCGTGACGCAGAAGAATGTGCTTGACGATGGCAAGACCGAGCCCGGTGCCGCCGGTTTCCGATGAGCGGCTCACATCGACCCGATAAAAACGCTCGGTGAGACGCGACAGGTGCTGGGCTTCCACGCCGATGCCATTGTCAATCACACGGATTTCAAAAGCCTCGCCACCATCGACGAATGCCGCCTCGATGCGGATTGCGCCACCGTCCGGCGTGTACTTGGCGGCATTCTGGGCGAGATTGGACAGGGCGCTGTACAATTCCTCCCGGTCGCCGACGATCTGGACGCCTTCCTCGCATTCGGCCTGGTAGCTGTGGCCGCAACGCCGGTACACCTGTTCGGTATCGCTTTCCACTTCGCGGATCAGCGGAGCCAACGGGAACGGTTTCTGCTGGCGCTTCACGGCCTTGGTTTCCAGCGCCGTGAGCATGAGCAGGTCGCGCACGATGTTTTCCATGCGCGCCGACTGCTGCAGCATCTGGCCGAGCGGCTTGCGCCACTTGCTGTCGAGTTCGTGCACATGTTCCATGATGGTTTCCAGATAGCCCTTGATTACGGTGATTGGTGTGCCAAGTTCGTGGGAAACATTGCCCACGAAGTCCTCCCGCATCAGTTCCATGCGATGCAGGCGGGTCACGTCGCGCACGATCATGAGCCTCTCCCGTTCGCCGAAAAGCGCGATCTCGAATTCCAGGGTGCGCGAGCCGTCGCCAGGCGTTGGCAGTTTCAGCGGTTCGCTGTAATCCGCCTCATGGAAGTACTGGGCGAAACGCGGGTCGCGCACGAGATTGGTGACCGGGTGCCCCTGGTCCCGGGGATACTGGAAGCCGAGCAGCCTGGCGGCGGCCTGGTTCCACCATTCGAGGCTGCCACGCCGGTCGATCATGGTGACTGCGATTTCCAGCGCCGATGAGGATTCCTGGGCCTTGCGGATGATGCTTTCGAGATAATCCCGGGATTTCTGTTCCTGTCTGACGAGCTGATAAATGCCGTCGAAGACTTCGCCCCAGAGCGCAAGAGATTCCGGCGGCCCGGTCTGGGTGGCGGAAGGATTGCCCCGGAGCCAGCGGCGCAGGCGCCAGAGCTGCCAGTAATTGATCCCCAGACAGGCCCCGATTCCGGCAAACAGCGTCAGGAGGACATTGCCCGCCAGCCAACCGATCAGGGCGGCCACGGCAAGCACCGTGAGCAGCCGCAGGATTTCCGCGCGCCAGTACTGCAAGAGTTGAAGTTCCGATTCGGAAACGGCGCTATTTTATGCTTCCGGGCAACCCTCTGACTACAAGCCCGGGCCGGGACCGATCAGGCAAAACAATCTTGTGTCAGTTTCATGGCAGAATTTTTCCGGCTGACTATAATTCTGTCGCCGGTTCGCAGAAGCCGGGCCCATAAAGCAATCCATTTTTAATCTGATACCCCGCGGCATCAAACTCCGCTGCGGGAAGGACTATTTTGCATGCAGGAATTTACCTTACCCGCGAAGGAAACCCATCAGGCCCTGTCCGGTCGGGAAACTTCCGGCGCTCTGCCGGAGGAACTGCCGGAAGTGGAATACCCGCTACAGGCGCCAGTCCGGCCCGAGGCGGACCCGACCCAGCTTTATCTGTCGGAAATCGGCTACAAACCGCTGCTGACCGCAGAGCAGGAAGTGCAATACGCCCGGGAGGCGCGGCAGGGCGAGCTGACGAGCTGGCGGCGCATGGTGGAAGGCAATCTGCGTCTTGTGGTGAAAATCGCCGCGCGCTACCGCAGCCGGGGTCTGGCTTTCGGCGACCTGATCGAAGAAGGCAATCTCGGCCTGATGCACGCGGTGAAGAAATTCGATCCGGAACGGGGTTTTCGCTTTTCCACCTACGCCACCTGGTGGATTCGCCAGAATATCGAGACCGGGCTCCACCGCCATGGCCGGGCGATCCGGCTGCCGGTGCATGTCATCCGGGAGATCGGCCGCTGCCGCTATGCCGAGGCCAAGCTCATGGCGCGCAATTTCCGCGAGCCCTCGGCCGAGGAGATTGCCGAGTTTACCGGCAAGCCGCTGCGGCGGGTCAAGATGCTGCTGGCGCTTCGTTGCGGCATTTTTTCCGTGGACGCCCCAATAGCCGAGGACGTCAGCATCCCTCTGCGGGAAATGCTGCCGGACCATGAAGGCGCGGAACCCGTAACGCTGTGCGGCAAGGATCGCCTGCGCAATCTGGTGGCAAAGTGGCTGCGGGAACTCACCCCCCGGCAGCGGGAAGTATTGCGGCGCCGCTTTGGACTTGACGGCCACGAGAGCTCCACCCTCGAGCGAATCGGCGAGGAAATCGGCCTGACCCGGGAACGCACCCGGCAGGTGCAACTCGAAGCGCTGCGCAAGCTCCGCAACATCCTCGCCCGGCGCGGCATCGACGCCGGCGTGCTCGATGAATATGGCTAGGGAAGCTCTGATCAAGTCAGAGCTTCCCTGCGGCACATGGAAGTGCCGCCGAATTCGATGGCGTAAGCCATTGAATTCGGGAGCAAAACAAAACCACGCTTTTGTTTTGCGATAATGAAAAACTCCACGGATGGAGT
>JAJDVS010000049.1 GCA_022825945.1 Pseudomonadales bacterium | reverse complement strand
CACCGTCGGCGAAACCGCCCCCAAGCTCGCCGATTACCAGTTCTTCCACAACTACGTGCGCCCCCACACGGCGCTGGACTGCCGAACCCCAAACGAGTACCTTGTCGAGATCGAAGAGCATGCCTGTCCACAAAGCCAAAGTTTCGGAAGGTCCTGAACCCTACATCGCCTTTTTCTGTCTGCCGTGATTCGCTACAATGCCCGGCATGCCGGAGCCGTCATGCGCGATCTGATCCTTGCCGCATTCCTGCTGCTGTTGCCGACCGGCGCCGCCAGCGATGCGGTTTCCGCCGCGGCTGCCATGGAGAATCCGGCCAATCCCCTGGTGCTGATCAATACCGAAACCGGCCCCATTTATCTTGAGCTGCTTGCCAGCGAAGCACCGGCCAATGTGGCGAACTTCCTCTCCTTGATGGAACCCGGGGAAACCACCCCGCCCGGAACAATCCCCGGCATTCGGGGCTATTACGACGGGATGCGCTTTCACCGGGTGATTCCCGGTTTGCTGATTCAGGCGGGTAGCCCCGCGCTGCGCGGAGACGGCGGGGAGTTCGCCACCCTGGATGATGAAATCAACGCCGCATCCCTCGGCCTCCATGAGCAGGCGGTACTGTTCGACAACGGCGAATTCAACCCCCTGCTCGGCATTCGCGACAAGGACGACCTCGACGAACTCCTGCTCCGCCCGCTGTACCGCCGGCTGGGCATCGCCGGCAATACCGGAGTCGCCTCGCGCCAGGACGAAATTCTCTCGGCCCTGACGGAAATGAGTCTGCGGGACGCCTACGCCCAACTCGGCTACCGCTACCAGAGCGAAACCGCGACGCGAGCCTTGCGCCGGAGCGTCCTCGCGCTGGCCAACCGCGGACCCGACGACAACGGCCCGGAGTTCTTCATCCTCCTGGCCGACACCCCCCATCTCGATGGCAAACACACCGTGATCGGCCGGGTGGTGGAAGGCATGGCCACCGCCGACCGCATCGGAACGAGGGCAATCGATCCCCTGGACCTTACCTCTCCCGGGCGTCTGATATATTCTGTCCGCAGAATCAACTGAGTTTGCCGTAGGCTTCCGATGTCCAGAAAATCCAGAAAGGAGGCGAGCCGGGCACCATCGCGCTTTGCCTGACCATTGGCGTGATCGTCGGCCTTGGGGAAGCTCTGATTAAGTCAGAGCTTCCCCAAGGCACAGGCTCCTAAAGCGAAACATCCCGCTGCAGCAGTTCGCGCCGGTAGGGCGGCAGAGAATCGAGGATTCGCTTGCCATAGAACTTGCGCACGAGGCGCTCGTCGAACACGGTGATCCGGCCGTGGTCGGTTTCGCTGCGCAGCAGCCTGCCGCAGGCCTGTTTCAGCCGGAACACCGCCTGGGGCAGCGACAGCTCCATGAAGGGATTGCGCTGTTCGCTTTCAAACCATTGGGCCAAGGTGGCTTCCACCGGATCCGTAGGCACTGAAAAAGGGATTTTCGCAATCACTACATGGTCCAGGTAGTTTCCCGGCAAGTCCACGCCTTCGGCAAAGCTGGCAAGGCCGAAAATCACGCTGGCCTTGCCTTCGTCGATCCGCTTCCGGTGCCTGCGCAGCAGATCATATTTCTGATGATCATCCTGGCACAGCACCCGGCGCCGCCATTCTTCCGGAAGGCCGTCGAGCACCTCGCGCATCTGCATGCGGCTGGAAAACAGCACCAGGGCGCTGCCGCCGGCATCGAGCATGCGCGGCAGGGAGTGAATGATGCAGTCGGTATGCCGCTGCTGCTCGGAAGGCTCGCAGCCCATTTTCGGCACTTCCAGGCTCGCCGCCCTGGCAAAGGGAAAGGGGCTTGGAATGCTCAGAAAATTCGTGTGCCCGGGCAGGCCCGCGCGCATCTGCAGCATGGCGAACTCACCCAGGGCCGACAAGGTCGCCGAGGTCAGCACCGCGCCGGCGCAGCGTTGCCAGAGATTTTCCTCCAGATTGTCCGCCGCCAGCACGGGGCTCGAAGAAATTCCGATATCCGCTTCCGCACCTTCCTGGTACCGGTCGAAACCAAGCCATCGCGCCCAGGGCGCCTTGCCGCTTTCATCCGCGCCAGCATAACTCTCCCACAGGGCGCGGTTGGTCATGGCGCGGTCGAGCAGCCTGCCAACGGCGGGAAACCAGGTTTCCGCCTTTGCCGCGTCCGGGGCGTCCTCGTCCTCAAGCCGCTGCCGGAGGCGCTCCCGGAGCCGGTCGAGCCCGCTTTCGAATTCGCCGAACAATGCCGCGAGACCGTCGGCGAGCTCGCGCAATTCCGCAGGGGCCTCTCCCCGGGGAAAGCTTTGGGTGATACGGTCGCGATAACTGTCGCCTTCGCTATGCCGCAACTCCTCCAGCAGCAAGTACGCCATTTGCAAGCGATTGCCAAGTTCCGTCAGCAACTTGTTGAATCCATTGGCATCACTGCTTTCGATGATCTGCTGATCCCGCATTTTCCCCAGAATGTTCCCGCTGCGTTCCAGCCAGACGCTTTCCGCCTTGACGCGGATGCCGTGGGCAAAATGGCGGTTGCTTTTTTCCGGCAGGTGGTGGGCTTCATCGAATACGTAAATGCTTTTTTCCGGCGGCGGCAGCACCACGCCGCCGCCAAGGGCCAGATCGGTCAGCACCAGGTCTTGGTTGGCGACGATGCAGTCGGCCTTGTCGAGATCGAATCTGGCGTTGAAGAAACAGCATTTGCGGTACAACCGACAGCGTGGCCCGGAACACTCGCCGCGCTGGGCGGCAAGGGGAAGCCAGCGCTCATTGGCCAGGGGCTCGCGCCATTCATCCCGGTCGCCGCGCCAATGGCCGCCATCCAGTTCCTCCTGCATCTCTTCCCAGAGCTTGAGGTCGGCGCTGTCGGCATCCGGCAGGTTTTCCGCGAACAGGTCCCGCAGGGCGGCGCGGCTGTCGTCGCCGTGGAGCAGATTTTCCAGTTTCAGGCGACACAGATAGCGTCCCCGACCCTTGGCCAGGGCAAAATTGAAACGCAGTTCCGAGGATTCCAACAGTTGCGGAATATCCTTGTGGACGAGCTGTTCCTGGAGGGAGATGGTCGCCGTTGCGACAATCAGCTTGCGTTCGGACTCCATGGCCAGCGGCAGGGCGCCGAGCAGATAGGCCAGGGTCTTGCCGGTGCCGGTGCCCGCCTCCACCACGCAGATGGGGCCTTCGCCCTCTTCGCCTTGCCGGGAAAGGGTATTGAATATCTCGGCGATCATTTGCCGCTGCCCGGACCGCGGGCGAAAATCCCGGGCGGCAAGAATCCGCCGGTATTCCGACTGGATCTGCTGTTTGAGGGAGTCCACAGGCGTTTGCCTTGCCGATCGGAAAAAGCGGCGGCAAAGTATAGCACCCCGCCCCGGAAACTCTCATTCCCGGTATTCTGCGCGGAGTTCCCCTTTCCGTCATTCTGCGCGAAGCGAAGCGCAGTCGCAGAATCTCATGCAGTGGCCTCTCAAGGAGATTCTGCGACTGCAAGCAGAACGACGGAAAAGGCGAGCCCGCCTGGAGGCATACGCCGCAAGCTTCGGGTTCTGTTACACTGGCCACCGTTCGCCATAGCTGACCACGGGCAGAGCCATGCAGGCGACCGAAACCACCGAATCAGAACCCCTGGCCGCGCAGCCGGGCCCTGCCGATTCCGGGCCCGTCGAGGCAGTTTCCGCTGCGGATTTCCCGCCCGAGTTGATCGCGAAACTGGCCAAAATCAGCCACAAGCAGAGCCAGGAACTTGCCAATCTGCGCCGCGGCTTCGAAAAAGTCGGCAGACCGAACTCCGGCAACGAACACTGGCAGGCCCTGCTGCAACTGCTGGAAAAAAACCATCAATTTCAGCAACAACTGCGGGAGCGGCTGCAGGAGCAACTCGAAAAACTGGCCGAAGCGCTGGAAGCCGGCCAGTCCAGGGACGCCCTGGCCTTGTGGGACCGTATCCAGGGCAATATCCAGCAATGCACCGGCAAGCTGCGTACGGCGATGCAGAAGGAAGCCAACGCCAGCAAGGGACAGGTGCTGGAACTCCGCAAATGGCGCAGCTACGCCGCCACGCAAAAAAAACGGGAGTTGATTGCCGAAATGAAAGCGCTTCCCGAGGCAGGGCTCGCGCCCCGCGACCTGGGCAAGCAGATCCAACTCATGCACGACCAGTGGAAAGCCCTTGGCAGGTCCGAGCAGAACGAAAAGCTCTGGCGCGAATTCAAGAAACTGTCCGATCAGGCCCATGCGCCCTGCAAGGCGTATTTTCGCGAACGCAAGCAACTCATGGCGCAGAACCTGGAGATACGCGAGGAACTCTGCGAGCGCCTTGAGCAGAAACTGGCCGAACTCGGCGACCAGCCGATTCACATTCTCAAACTGAATCAGCTGATTTCCGAGTGCAATGCTTCCTGGAAGCAGCACGCCCCGGTGGAACGGTCAAAAATCAAGCCCTTGCAGAAACGCTACTACGCGGCCCTGAAACAGCTCACGAGCCTGCGCAAGGACGCCGTGGCAAAAAATGCGCAGCGCAAGCGCTCGCTGCTCAAGCTGGCGCAGCAGCTTGCCGGGCAGGATGACAAGTCCGGCGCGGCGAATGAAGCGAAGCGGCTGCAAACCGAATGGAAAAGAATTGGCCCGGCGGATTTTCGCGAGGAAAAACGCCTGCGGGAATCGTTCCAGAAAGCCTGCGACGGGATTTTCCAGCAGCAGCGGGAAGAGCGGGAAAAACGCCGGGAGCTTGCCAGGCCGCCGGCGGAGCGGCGCCATGATGAAAAGCTTGCCGGGCTTGGACCGCGCACCGGTTTTCTGGAAAAGATCGAAGCCAGCCTGTTCAGCGCCGGCAACGCCGAGCACTTCAGCGAGTTGCATCAGGGCATCGAAACCGGGGACTGGGAGCAACTGCCCGCAACCGATGATTCCTGCGAGAAGGCGCTCGCCGATCGCCTGCAGGCTTTGCTTGCCGTGGGCTCATTGACCGAACTCGGCGCCCAGGCCGAAGCCTGCGAGCGGCGGCAGCGCCAAACCCTGGTCCGGTTCGAAATCGACGCCGGGCTCAATTCGCCGCGGGAAGACCAGTCCCTGCGCATGGAATTGCAATTGCAGCAACTCGCCAGCGGCTTTGGCAAACGCGGACCGGACAACAAGCAACTCGCGGCCAGCCTGCGGGATGCGGAAATCGCTTTGGCCTGCTCCGGCCCGCTGAGCCCCCAAGCCCGCAAGTCGCTTGGCCAGCGGCTGCAAAAGCTGCGCCAGCGACTCAATTCGCGCCCGCCCCGTTCGCAAACCGGCTGATCACGGGATTGGCGTAGCCGTAAAGCCAGGTCTTGCGCAGATCCTTGTCCACCCTGGCCAGGCGCCGATCGAAACGTTCCCGGGAACGGCTGTCTCCCTTGTGTCCGCTTGCCGCTTCCATCAACTCCGGCGCCAGCACCTCACCTTCCCGCAGCAGGATTTCCAGCGCCCGGTAGTTGGTCGGGTGGAGCCGGTAATTGTGGATGATCTGCCGGTCTATGGCCGCGGCCCACTCTTCGGCATCATCGGATTCGCAAGACAGTTCTTCGCCGAAAGCCACATGCACCCCGCCCTTGAAGCCGGTCATGCCCGCGGCGATGCTGCGCAGGTCGCCGGCCTCGGTGCGGGTGAATCCGCCCGTGGTTTCCACTTCCCGCAATTCCCGGGCTTTCAGGGCGTCGCATGGGTCGAACTCATAGGAAATCGCCACGGGAACGATATGCAGCCGGGCGAGACTTTCATTCAGGGGCAGTTTTCTGGCACCCATGGCAAGCATCTTGAGCAGGGTCGGGTCGGTGCGGTCGATGCCATTCTTGGCGCGGCCTTCGCGCTGGGCGAGCCACACATTCTCGCCGCCGGCCACGCAATGATGGATGTATTCCGAAAGCAGCTTTAGCGCCAACAGCCGCTCGCGTCCCTTCAGCGAGCGATGCACGATAAAACTCTTGTTCGCCCGCATGAGGTCGGCAACCCAGGGCCGCTTGAGCAGATTGTCCCCCACACCGATTTGCAGGGTGGTGAATCCGGCCCGGTGCAGCAGCAGATTGGTGAAAGCCGGGTCCATGACGATATCGCGATGATTGCTCAGGAACAGGTAGGACTTGCCCGGGTCAAGCTTTTCCAGGCCCTGCTGGCTCAGCCCCCAGGTGGCGGACGAGACGGCGCGGTCCATGTATACCGCAACCACCTGCTGCATGCTGTCCACATCGCATACCGGCTTGATGAAACCGCGCAGGCGGCGGGTGACCAGCGACCGCAGCAATCCGGGCAGCCAGCGGGAGAGACGGGGGCTGTGGAAAGCCGCCATGGTGTCGAGAAACTCCCGATCTTCCAGCAGGCGATCCAGTACCGGCCTGATTTCAAGGTCACGGTAGGGCCGGATGGAGGAAAACGGATCCTGCCGCTTCCTGCTGTCGGTTTGTGTTGATTCCATGGGGAGGGCGGGGAGCATCAATCCCGGAGGCGGAAATAGTATGGCGCTTGCGGCGGCCTATGCAACCGCGGCGCGAATGCCGGCCACGTACTCGGTCACTTCGCCAAGAATCGCATCGCGGTTGGCAAACTCGCTGGATTCGGCCTCCGCCAGGGACCGCTCGTAGTCCGCCAGGGCTTTCGGATCATTCAGGCGCTCGCGGCGAAAATCCCGCCATTTGCCGGTCTCGTCCGCGGAGAGCGTTTCGGGATAATTGCGCGCCCGGTAACGGAATAGCATTTCCGGCAGGCGCGGGTCGCGGAACGGCAGGTTCATCCGGCCCAGGTCACCGGGCTCTATATCGCGCAGGGTCTCCATGAGAGTCCGGTCGCTGTCGCTGAAAAAGCCGCTGTAAATCATGAAGTCCGGGTCTTCTTCCCGGCTGCGGAAACCATCCTCCTGATACAACCGGCAAAACCGCTCCATCAATTCCGGTCTGGCGGTGAGATATTCCCAATGCTCGCGGCAGGCATCATGATCGATGCCAAACTCCGCCGCCCGCTCGGCCGGCAGCGCCGCCGGCGAAGTCACCACCGGACAATGATTGCGGCTGATGATTTTCAGCGGCGGGCGCTCGCCGCCGTCTTGTTCCCGGGGCGTGAACAGGCGCTCGCCAAGCTGTTCCGGGCTCAGTTCCGCCCACTGCCGGGGGTCGATGCGCAAATCGTAGACCACCACGCCATTGCTGTTCACCGGATGCGCGCCCAGGGGAATCACCAGCGCCAGGCAGCCTCGCCGCGCGGGGTATCTGCCGGATACATGCAATACCGGCCTGTGGCTGGACAGATCCATCCCGGCGGCAACCCGGGACTTGTGTCGCAACTGGTAGACATAGTCAAACAGCCGCGGCTGCCGTTCCCGGATCAGTCCCGCGAAGGCGATGGTCGCCTTGACGTCCGACAGGGCATCGTGGGCGTGTTCGTGTTCCAGCCCATTGGCCGCGCATAGCGATTCGAGACCGAAAGTCACCGCGCCTTCTTCGGTTTTCGGCCAGTTGACGCCTTCGGGACGAGTGGCGGCGCAAAGCCTGCCCATGTCGATAATGTCCCAGCGGGAATTGCCATTGCGCCACTCGTGCCCGTAGGCGTCGAAGAAGTTGCGGTAGAGCAACTGCCGGGTCAGTTCATCATCGAAGCGGATATTGTTGTAGCCCGCGATACAGGTTCCCGGCTTGCTGAATTCCTCGTGGATGCGGCCGATGAATTCGGCCTCGCCCACGCCCTTTTCCAGGGCGGTCCGGGGCGTGATTCCAGTGATCAGGCAGGCCACGGGATCCGGCAGAAAATCCGGCGCGGGCCGGCAGTGAAGCACGAGCGGCTCGCCGATGGGCTGGAGATTCTCATCGGTTCGCAATCCGGCGAACTGCGAGGCCCGGCCCCGGCGCGCGTCGCTGCCGAAACTTTCGAAGTCGTACCAGTAGATCGAGTTCTCCATCATCGTGCGGCGGTGTCCGTACAGATATGGCGGCGACTCGGGTTGGCGAGTTTCGCCTGTTCTTCTTCGATGCTCATATCCGAAGATATGTTGTAGTATGCAGGCAGTCGGAAATCGCCAGCCGGGCCTCCTTTCGGAAGATTTTCATGGATTTTCGCGGCGCCCATATCATCAGCGTGCAACAGTTCCAGCGTCCCGATGTCGAGCGGATTTTCGGCGTGGCCGACAGTATGGAGCCTTTCGCGCAGCGAAAACAAGTAAGCAAGGCGCTCGACGGCGCCATCCTCGGCAACATGTTCTTCGAACCTAGCACCCGCACCCGGGTCAGCTTCGGCTGCGCCTTCAACATGCTCGGCGGGCACGTGCGGGAAACCGCAGAAATCGGGGCATCCTCGATCACCAAGGGTGAGTCGCTATACGATACGGCGCGAGTCATCAGCGGCTATAGCGACGTCATCGTCATGCGCCACCCCCGGGCCGGTTCGGTGGCCGAGTTCGCGGAAGCGAGCCGCGTGCCGGTGATCAACGGCGGCGATGGCGTCAACGAACATCCGTCCCAGGCGCTGCTCGACCTGTACACCATCCGCAAGGAACTCGAATCAAGGCGACGCATGATCGACGGTATGCGAATCGGCATGGTGGGAGACCTCAAGCACGGCCGCACGGTGCATTCACTGTCGAGATTGCTGCTGCTCTATCGCGATATCAGTTTCAACCTGATCTCGCCGAAACAACTGCGGATGCCGGATGAAATCGTGGCCGAGTTGCGCGCCGCGGGTCACAGCGTGAGCGAAACCGAAGACATGGCCGACGGCCTGCACGACAATGACACCGTCTATCTGACCCGGATCCAGGAAGAACGCTTCGACAGCCGGCTTGAAGCCGACATCTACCGCGGCCGCTTCCGCCTCAATCAGGCGATTTACACCAGACATTGCCAGCCGAACACTGTCATCATGCACCCCCTGCCCCGGGACACCCGGGCCGAAGCCAACGAACTCGACGAGGATTTGAACCAGCATCCCAATCTCGCGATTTTTCGCCAGACCGACAATGGCGTGCTCGTACGGATGGCGCTGTTCGCCCTTGTGCTCGGCGTGGTGGACAGGGTGGCGGAACAAGTGCGGGCGGCCGCCTGGTACACCGGCCGCCGCTTCGAATGAAAATCCAGCGGAGAAGATGAAATGCTTGGGGAAAATGACTACCTTGCCATGGACGCCCTCGATTGCGCCGCCGGGCTGGAACGTGGCGATTTCAGCCGGGCCGAGCTGAACGAGGCCGCCATCGCCCGGGCGGAGCAGCGCAATCCGGATTGCAATGCCATCAACCTGCCTCTGTATGAGCAGGCCCTTGCACAGGCGAAGGCGCTGGATGAAGCCGCCGAATCGCCGGGAGCGCTTGCCGGGATTCCCTTCCTGATCAAGGACCTGGACAATCTTCGTGGCGCGGGAACCAGTTTTGGCAGCGAGTTGTTCAAGGACTATCGAGCCAAAGCCAGTTCGCCCATCGTGAAACGCTACGAAGACGCCGGCCTGACCATGCTCGGCAAGACCAATACCCCGGAATTCGGCCTGACCCTGACCACCGAACCCGTGGCGCTCGGCCCCGCGCGCAATCCCTGGAACCGGGAATATTCCACCGGCGGCTCCAGCGGCGGCGCGGCGGCGGCGGTGGCGGCCGGTATCGTCCCCGTCGCCCAGGCTTCCGACGGTGGCGGCTCGATACGGATTCCGGCAAGCTGCTGCGGGCTGTTCGGGCTCAAACCGAGCCGCGGCCTCACCGAGGTGGGCTCCGTGCAATCGGAAAACTGGAGCGGCATGGCGGTGGAGCATGTGGTATCGCGCAGCGTGCGGGACAGCGCCGCCTTTCTCGACCTGATCACCCTGCCACCGGGGCAGCATCTGTTCCCCCGCCCCGATGCGCCGGCGTCCTTCCTCGCATCGCATCGGGAACCCTGCCCGCAACTTCGCATCGGCATCCAGGACAGCCATCCCATGGGTGAAAAACTCGATGAAGACTGCGCCGCGGCGGTGCATGGCGCGGCGGAGCTTTGCCAAAGCCTCGGCCATGAAGTCGAGTCCTTCGCGCATCCGCTGGATTACGAATCACTCAGCGTAGCGATGGGGCGGATTGTCTGCGTTCATGTCTGGCAGGCCATCAGCCGGGGCATGCGGCATTTCGGCATGAATCTCGACGAGGTTCCCGTGGAACGATCGACCCGGTTCATGGCGGGGCGCGGCCGCAAAGTCGGCGCCACCGACTATCTCGCCGCCCGGGATCAGTTGCGTCTCGCCGAACTAGTGATGGCGCGGGTCCACCAGAAAGTCGATGTCATCGTCTCGCCAGTGCTTGCCCGCACCACAGCCAAACTCGGCTGGCTCGACATGAACAGCGAGGACCAGCGCGAATACATCAGCCGCTTCCGCCAATACAGCGGCTTCACCGCGGTCTGTAACGGCACCGGCCAGCCCTCGATGTCGGTCCCGCTGCACCGGACCGCGCGGGGCCTGCCCACCGGCGTCATGTTCACCGCCGCCTGGGGCCGGGACTCATGCCTGCTGCAACTCGCCCGGCAACTGGAACAAGCCGCCCCCTGGCCCCGGATCGCCCCCTGAAGGCGCAAGGACCAGGGCGCCAAACGGGATATTTATGCCCGCGAAGGCATTGCCCACTTCCAGAACCGACTCAATCCGCCGCGGCTTGACGAATCCGCAAACGGCAAAACCCCGCCAAAACGGAGTTTTGCATGCTGGTGGCCCAGTCGTCTGCGGCGCAGGCTCCTGGCGAACGGATCAGGCTTGCAGGGCGGCTTGCTCGATTCGGCCCAGGGCTTCTTCGAGGAGGGGGCGGGCCAGGCCGAGGTTCATCCGCATATGGCCGGGGCCCCAGTACGATGAGCCTGGATTGATCTTGACGCCGGCGTTTTCTACGAAATAGCGCTCGACGATGGCTTCCGGCGTGATTTCGTCGGCATCCGGGCTTTGCGCCGCAGTCTCGGCGGCGGCGGTTTCCACGGCGCCGAGACGCTCGATCAGGGGCTCCACGTTGAGCCAGGACAGATAAGTCCCTTCGGGCTCGTTGGCGCTGATGTGGGGAACCCGCTCATTGATGAAGTTCGACGCATACCTTGCATTGTCGGACAGGTAGGCCCGCACCGCGTCGAGCCAGTCGCCGCCCTCTTCCAGGGCGGCCTGGGAGGCGATGATGCCGAGGGAGTTGATCGTGGCATTGTCGCCCACGGCGCGGATGCGGGACATCAGCTCCGGATTGTGGGAAAAGAGATAGGCATCCTTGAAGGCGGCGAGATTGAAGGACTTGCTGGCGGACTTGAAAGTCACGCTGTTCATGACGAGTTCATCGGCGAGATTGGCGTAGGGCACGTATTCCCGGCCTTCATTGACGAAGTCGCAGTGAATTTCGTCCGCGAGCACGATGACATTGTGCCGGTTGCAAAGCTCGCCGAGTTCGGTGAGGGTGGCGCGGTCCCAGCAATTGCCCATGGGATTGTGCGGATTGCAGAGAATGAAAGTATGCACGTCGTCCTGGGCCAGCTTGCGGTCGAGATCGTCGAAATCCATTTCGTACACGCCGTTCACTTCCCGCAGGCGGTTTTCCTCGATCACGAAGCCCTTGCGGATGGTTGAGAAAAAGCCGTTGTAGCCCGGAGTCTGCATGACCACCCTGGCGCCGGGAGGATTGAAAGCCCGCAGCGCGGCGAGCAGGCCCGGCAGCAGCGCGGGGGAATCGAGCAGCATGCCGCGCTCAAGCACCGTGCCATAGCGGCGTTCGTTCCAGTTGACGATCGAATCGTGGTAGGAATCCGGCGTCTCCATATAGCCGTAAACCTCGTGCGAAATTCGCTCCCGCAAGGCTTCCGTGATACAGGGCGCTACCCGAAAATCCATGTCGGCGACCCCCATGGGGATTTTCAGTTGCTCGCCCCAGCGCTCGATCTGGCCATCCCACTTGCTGCAATCGGTGCCGATGCGATCATAGATTTCGTCAAAGTCATAGTCTGCGGCAGAGGCGCCGCGGGGAACGCCCTGCTGGGCCCTGAGGCTGCCTGCGCCGGCCACTGAACCCGCGACCGCGGCAATGCCGGCCTGTTTCATAAAAGCGCGACGGTCAATCTTGTATTTGTAGCTCATGGGTCTCCCCTCGGGTTTGCTGTTCGCCGTGAATCCTTATAAATCAGGCGCCAGTGTAAATCAATAACCCATCGACCGGATTGGCGGCGGCAATTCTCATTTTGGCAATGGGCGCGCTCGCATCAGTCATCCTGCGCGCAGTCGCAGGATCTCATTGGGTGGCTACTGCAGGAGATTCTGCGACTACGCTTCGCTTCGCGCAGAATGACATGAAGGTTGGAGCGCCATAATGAGAATTGCTGGATTGGCGGGAAATGGCTTGGCGGGATTTTGCCCCGGGGTTATGATGCGGACCTTGCAGCCACCTGAACTCACCAGACAGCCCCTGACCGGGCCCCGGGAGGAATGAATGAAAACGACACGACGTGGATTTGGAACCATTGCCATCGGCGCCGCCGTGGGCGCGCTGTCGGGCCCCGCCCTGCTTGGCCGCAAGACCCATGCCCAGACCCGGGCCGACCATTCGGCGGGCATGTATGACAACGGCATCATCCAGTTGAACCAGAATGAAAGCGCGCGCGGCCCCGGCCCGAAAACCATGGACGCCATTCGCGCCCACACCAGCAAGCGCGTCGGCCGGGGCTACGCGCCGGACCATGTGAATGAACTCGAGCAGGGGCTTGCCGACCATTACGGCGTCGAACGGAGCAATGTTCAGCTCGCCACTGGCTCAACGCCGCTGCTGCAAGGCGCGGTGCGCGCCTTCTGCAATGCGGAAAAAGGCCTGGTGACTCCCATGCCCACCTATTCCACGAGTCTGGCCACCGCGCGCACCATCGGCGCCGGCATCGTGGAATTGCCCCTTGGCCGCGACCTCGGCATCGATCTCGACCAGCTTGCCGCCAATGCCGAAGACGCCGGAATGCTCTATTTCTGCAATCCGAACAACCCCACCGGCACGGTGCATGGCCCCGCGGCGGTGGAAGCCTTCGTGCGCCGGGTAATGGACGAGAATCCCGATACCTTTATCCACATCGATGAAGCCTACATCTACTATGCCGCGGAAGGCGCCATGGAAACCGCGCTGCCTCTGGCGCTGGAATACGAAAACGTCTTCATCACCCGCTCCTTCTCCAAGGCCCACGGCCTGGCCGGCATGCGGATCGGCTTTGCCCTGGGGCAGCCGAAAACCCTGCGCAGGATTCGCGATGCCTGGGGCATGGGCGACGTCAACATGCTCGGCGCCGTCGCCGCGCTGACCGCCCTCCAGGACGAGGAGCACATGGCCTGGGAAATCCGGGAAAACGCCGAAATCCGGGCGGAGGTTGTTGGCTTCTTCCGCGATCTCGGCTACGAGGCGCCCGACTCCAACACCAACCACATTTTCGTCAACCTGCGCATGCCAGCGGCACAATTCCGCTCGGCCTGCCTCGAACACAATGTGCTGGTGGGCCGGGATTTTCCGCCGCTGGAACAATCCCACTGCCGCATTTCACTCGGCAGCCGGGAGGAAATGGCGGTGGCGATGGATGTGTTCCGGAAAGTGCTGGCCTGAACGAGAGAAAGTTCGTCCGACCTTCAGCCGTCCGCCCGGGAGGCGGACTTCGGAGAATGACGCACGGCGGTGACTTCGGCCATGATGGAAATGGCGATCTCCGCCGGCGTCCTGGAATGAATCCGGAAGCCGATGGGCGCGTGCAGGCGGCTGATTTCCTCCTCTGAGAGGCCCAGTTCCGGCAGGCGCTCCCGGCGCGCCGCCGAAGTGCGGTCCGAGCCCATGGCGCCCACATAGAAGGCATTGGTCTTCAGCGCCTCCATCAGGGCCATGTCATCCACCCGGGGATCATGGGCCAGGGCGATGATGCCGCTATAACCGTTGCTGAATTTTTCCCGCACCACATCATCGGGCAGACGCGAGGTGGTCTCCACCCCATCCACATGCCAGTTGTCGAGATACCGGGGCCGCGGGTCACACAGGGTCACGTCGTATTCCAGGGCCAGGGCCATTTCGGCAACATAGCGCGCCACATCGCCTGCGCCGAGCAGCAGCAGCCGATACATGGGGCTGAGGCTGTGCACCATGCGCTTCTCGTCCATCTGCAGCGCAACCTCGTTGCTGCCGGGGCGGGCGCTGACCCCGCCGCTTTGCAGGTCCACCACCCGGCTGACCTTCTGATGGGCATCGAGGTCCGCCGCGAGCCGGGAGAAAACTTCCCGGTTGCCGTGGTCCGCATCGAGATACTCAAGCAGGACATGCAACTGGCCGCCGCAGGGCAGCTTGAGCCGCGCCTGCTCCTCGACGCTGACGCCATACACGATGCGGAAAGGCTTGCCCTCGGCTTCGTACTGCGCCTTCAGGCTGCCGTTCTGGAGTTGTTCGAGAAAATCCTCTTCGACGCAGCCGCCGGAAATCGAGCCCGCCAGTTCCCCGTCCAGGGTACAGGCGAGCATGGAGCCCACCGGACGCGGCGAGGAACCCCAGGTCTTGAGTATCGTGGCGAGCCAGACCGGCTTGTCCCCGCCAAGCCAGACCGCAACCCGGGAGATGATGTTTTGCTGACTGCTTAGCATGACCGGGCGATTCTACTCTTCCGGCAAGGGCTCGCCAAAAAATGCTGAAGTTGCGCGGCAATTCGCATTATGGCAATGGGTGCGCTTATCGCGTGACCACTGCGGGAGATTCCGCGACTACGCTTCGCTTCGCGCAGAATGACATGAAGCCTGGGAGCCTGCGGCGCAGGCTCCCGGAGCGCCATAATGAGAATTGCTGGAAGTTGTGTGTGGAATTGGAATCTCAAGGTTACGGCATCTGCTTTATTGGGGCCTGTTCAAGGCAACTCCATTCCTGTTTTCAAGAGGCGGCCGAATGGTTTTGTTCCAGCGCAAGCAGTTGCTGTTTGGTTTCGAGGCCGCCGCCGAAACCGGTGAGGCTGCCGTCGCTGCCGATGACGCGATGGCAGGGGATTATGACGGGGATGGGGTTCTGGCCATTGGCGGCGCCCACGGCCCTGGAGGCCCTGCCGTTGCCGACCTGGCTGGCAAGTTCGCCGTAGCTGCGGGTTTCGCCGTAGGGAATGGATTGCAGGGCGGACCAGACCTTGCGCTGAAACTCGGTGCCTTGCGGCGCCAGAGACAGGTCGAACTGTTTTGATTCCCCGGCGAAATAGGCATGCAACTGATTGATTTCCTCTTTGAATTTCCCGGAATCCTCGACCCAGCCCGGTTTGATTTCCTGGGGACGCCTACCCTCTGGAAATCGCAGCATGTGCAAGCGTTTTCCATCTCCTGCGAGTAACAAGCTGCCGATGGGGCTGTCCATGCGGGTGTAATAGGTAGTCATGTGCTGATGTCCGTCAGAGTGAACCGGATTGATGCGGACAAAATAGCATCATCCTGATTGCAATGCCATTCGCGACTACGGC
Organism: Pseudomonadales bacterium; assembly: GCA_022825945.1. GTDB lineage: Bacteria > Pseudomonadota > Gammaproteobacteria > Pseudomonadales > Pseudohongiellaceae > UBA9145. Next base: position 50,938 of record JAJDVS010000049.1, on the reverse strand, counting down.
TTTCGCAACTGCGACTTTCCATTATTCCCGGCAAGGCGAAGCAATGTCGCGGATTGACGGGAAGGCGCCTGCGCCACAGGAAATCCGGCGGGCTCTGCTGGTATCATGCGCGCCCCTGGAAACTTCCCGGATTCCGGTGGCAACGGTGCAGGAACTATCGGTGAAACCTGAGGAGAACAAGCGCTCCGCGCTCCGCGCAACCAAGATCGTGGCGACTCTAGGGCCTGCCAGCGATCCGCGGATAGAACCATTGATACTGGCCGGCGTCGATGTCTTCCGGCTCAATTTTTCCTACGGCGTGCACGCCGAACACGCCGCGAGAATCCGGGAAGTGCGAGCGGCTGCCGGCAGAACCGGCCGCCATGTCGCCATTCTCGCCGACCTTCAGGGACCCAAGATCCGCATTGGCGGTTTCGCCTGCAAGACGCCCATTTCACTCGCGCCCGGGGCGAAGTTTTCTATCGACCCGGCTATCCCGGAAAACGATGGCAATGAGCGGGAAATCTCCACCCGCTTCACGGCGCTTGCCGAACAAGTCAAGACCGGGAATTTTCTGGTTCTGGGCGACGAATCGCTCGAGCTTGAAGTCACCGGCATCGACAGGGCTCGGGTGAACTGCGTGGTTACCGCGGGCGGTGAGTTGCGAGCCGGCAAGGGGATCAATCTGCGCGGCGGCGGACTGTCGGCGCCGACACCCACCGAGCAGGATATCAGGGATCTGGAATTCGCCTGCGATCAGGGAGTGGACTATCTCGCCATTTCCTTCACGAGTTCCGCCGACGATCTCGGCAGGGCCCGCAAGCTCGTTCGGGAGCGGGGCGCATCCTGCGCCCTTGTCGCCAAGATCGAAAAGGCTGAAGCTGTCGCCTCCGACGCCAATATGGACGCCATCATCCGCGCCAGCGACGCGGTAATGGTGGCCCGGGGCGATCTCGCCATCGAGATCGGCGAAGCGGCCCTGATGGGCATGCAAAAGCACATTATCCGGCGCTCACGGGAATTGAACCGCTGCGTGATCACCGCAACCCAGATGATGGAATCCATGGTGCACAATGCACACCCCACCCGGGCGGAAATCATGGATGTGTCCAATGCGGTGCTCGACGGCACCGATGCGGTGATGCTGTCGGCGGAAACCGCAACCGGCAAATATCCCGTGGAAACCGTCGAAGCCATGGCCCGGGTAATCCGGGGCGCCGAATCGACGCCTTTCGCGGCGCCCCAGACCAGCCTCGCTCATGACTGCGACGCCATCGATGAAGCGATTGCCCTGGCGGCAATGACCGCGGCCGAGCGTCTCGCCGAAGTGCGCGCCGTGGCCTGTCTGACCTCTTCCGGCAATACGCCCAGGCTGATGTCGCGAAGCCGCTCGCGGCTGCCGATCTACGCGCTTGGCAACAATTCCCGAACCTTGTCGAGAACCGCGCTGTACCGGGGCGTACACCCCCGCCTGCTGGAAACGGGAAACCTCGACTACGCTCTCATCAACGATGCGGTGGTGGAATTTCTGGCGCAATCCGGCGCCATCGCCAAAGGCGATGTGGTCATTCTCTCCAAAGGCGACCTGCAGGATGTCCAGGGCGGAACCAATACCCTGAAGCTCCTGCAGGTCGATTGATTCGGAGCCTGCCGTCGCCCCTACCTTGCCAGGTAGGCCTCCGCCTGGCGGCCCACAATATCCACCAGATCGCCCATGGCCAGGGTCATGTCGATGAGATGCAGGCCCCAGGAAGGCGCGACCCGTCCTTCCGTCAGCACGTCGCCGCGAATTTCATCGGTGCGGGGGTCGGCGGGGTCGGCATTGATGCTGATTTCCAGGTAGTGGAAGTCGTCTTCCTTGACGCAACTGGCGCTGAGCAGACCAGGCAGCTTGACGAATGGCGTGGTGATTTCAGGCGCGGCGGCGCTCCACATCGGCATGGGGCCGACTCCCTGGAATATCTCGCCGATGTTGGACATGTAGGCGTCGAGTTCGCCTTCGCCGCCTGGATTGGCGGGGTTGAAACAGGCCACTTCGGATTCGGCGTCCGGCGCGCGCCCGAACAGGTAGAGGCCTTCGCCGCCCGGCGGCACGTCTTCACGGTAACTGGCGTAGCTGATGACGCAGCCGACCTGATCGGCGGACTCGCATAGCGGCACATGGTCAAAGCTGCCTCCGGCGACTTCGCCCCTGGGCACAAGCACCGAGAATCCGGCGAGAACCGCCGAAACCAGCCGCTCCCGCAGTGGCGTGCCGTCGATCTCGTTGCGAATCAGTTCCGCCAGCAGACCGGTGCCCTGGGAATGACCGACGAGCACAAAGCCGCGGCCCTCGTTGTGATTTTCCAGGTAGTAATCGAAGGCGCCGGCCACATCCCGATAGTTGGGCTGCTCGTTTCCGGCGAGATTGCCGGCATTGGCCATCAGGCCGGCGATTGTGATCTGCCGGTAGATCGGCGCGAACGTTCGGCACACCGACTGAAAACGCGCAAACTGGGTGAAAGTGGTGATGATTTCCTCATGGCGGCCGGGCCTGAGGTCGGCATAAGTCGCTTCATCGAGTGAAGTGGTGGGATAGACATAAAAACAGTCGATGGCCGGGTCGGCATTCCCGCTCCAGTCTTCAACCTCCACCGAACCATCGGCATGGACAATGCTGGCGCTCAGATCATGGGCGCAAACGTCCAACTCGTTATCCGGATGACAAAGCCAGTTGTCGATATCGGCATAGTCCACTGCCGCAGCGTCCATGTCCTGGGCGCTTGCGGGCAGCAGCGTCAAGGCAAACAGCAGCCCGAGCAAGAGCGGGCGGAACAGATTCAGATGATTCATGTCGAGGGCTCCTTGATGCCGATGACCGCTTGCTCGGCAAACTGGCGAGTCGGTATGGGGGAAGTATATCCCGATTCCGCGCACGGGGCATTCCCACTACTTTGTGACTACTTTTTCGCGTCCAGGAGCCTGCGCCACAGGAATTAGCGAAAGCGAAAATTCGCTATCGCCGCGGCGCAGGCTCCCAGGCCCGCCAATGCGGTCAGCCGCTGGCTGTTGTATATTTCGGGCTTGTCGCCCGAACCATTCGAAGATGAGGAATCTCCATGACTGACAAGGATCTGCGCAAGCACTCCCGGCGGGTGGTCGATGGCGTCGAGCAGGCGCCGAGCCGGGCCATGCTGCGCGCCGCCGGATTCGCCGACGAGGATTTCGCCAAGCCACAGATCGGTATCGCATCAACCTGGAGCATGGTCACGCCCTGCAACATGCACATCGACAGACTGGCGGAAACCGTCAACCGCGCCGCCGACGCCGCCGGCGGCAAGGGCGTGATCTACAATGTGATCACCGTCTCCGACGGCATCTCCATGGGCACCGAGGGAATGAAGTATTCGCTGGTGTCCCGGGAAGTCATCGCCGACAGCGTGGAGACCGTCTCCGGCTGCATGGGACACGATGGCATCGTCGCCATCGGCGGCTGCGACAAGAACATGCCGGGGCTCGTAATGGGCCTGGCGCGGCTCGACCGGCCCTCGATATTCATCTACGGCGGCACGATTCAGCCCGGCCCCGGACGCACCGACGTGGTTTCGGTGTTCGAAGCCGTGGGCGGACATTCCGCCGGCAAGGTTTCCGACATCGAACTGAAGCGGATCGAGGATACCGCAATCCCCGGCCCCGGCTCCTGTGGCGGCATGTACACCGCCAATACCATGGCCTCGGCCATCGAAGCGCTGGGCATGAGCCTGCCCAACAGTTCGGCCCAGGATGCGGTGTCCGGCGCCAAGCAGGCGGACTGCGAGCGCGCCGGAGCGGCCATCGTGAAACTCGTCGCCGGGGACATCAAGCCTTCCGACATCATGACCCGGGCGGCATTCGAGAACGCCATCCGGGTAGTCATCGCCCTCGGCGGCTCCACCAATGCCGTGCTGCACCTGCTCGGCATGGCGCATACCATGGGCGTTGCGCTGAAACTCGATGATTTCAGCCACATCGGAAAGGACGCCCCGGTGCTCGCCGACCTGCGTCCGAGCGGCAACTACCTGATGTCGGAACTGATCGCAATCGGCGGTATCCAGCCCCTGATGAAGCGCATGCTCGATGCGGGAATGCTCGATGGTTCCTGTCTCACGGTCACCGGCCGCACTTTGGCGGAAAACCTGGCGGATGTGGCGGATTATCCTCCCGGGCAGCGCATCGTGCGGGACCTGGACAATCCCATCAAGGCCGAATCCCATCTGGTGATACTGCGCGGCAACCTCGCCCCGGAAGGCGCGGTGGCCAAGCTGACCGGCAAGGAAGGCGACCGCTTTTCGGGCCGGGCGCGGGTGTTCGATTCGGAGGAAGAATGCCTCAAGGGCGTTCTCTCCGGGCAAATCGCCAGGGGCGATGTGATCGTCATCCGCTACGAAGGCCCCCGGGGCGCCCCGGGCATGCGCGAGATGCTGTCGCCGACTTCGGCCATCATGGGCAAGGGGCTCGGCGCCGATGTGGCGTTGATCACCGATGGCCGATTCTCCGGCGGTTCCCACGGCTTTGTGGTGGGACATATCACGCCGGAAGCGATCAATGGCGGATTGATTGCCATCATCAGGGACGGCGACCCCATCAGCATCGACGCCGGCGCCCGCAGCGTGACTCTCGATCTCGACGGGAAGGAAATCGACTCGCGCCTGGCCAACTGGCGGCCGCCGGCCCCGCGCTACACCCGCGGCGTGCTCGCGAAATACGCCGCCACGGTGTCCTCGGCGTCCACAGGCGCGGTGACCGACCAGGCGCTGGAATGACAGCCACAGGCCAGTTTCTCGACGGTGCCATGAGCCAGTCCCTGGCGCTTTGGGCGCTAAGCAATATTCCCGGCTTCCCGCCGATTATCCAGAGTGCGCACATTCTCGGCATCGCGGTGGTGATGGGCTCCATCGTCATGCTCGACCTGCGCATTCTCGGGCTCGCGGTTCCTTCCCAGCAACTGCCGGAAATGGCAAACCGGCTCCTGCCCTGGCTCTGGTGGGCGCTGGCCTCGAATCTGGTATCGGGTTCCTTCTTCGTCTTCGCCCGACCCTTACGCTATTTCAACAACCCGGTTTGGCTGGGAAGGCGGTTTTTCTGCTCAGCGCCATTGCGGTGACGCTGCTGATCCATTTCTGGAGCCGCCAGCCGGATTTCGCCAACTACGGGCGCGCGGCATTCAAGGTCAAGGCAGCCGCCCTGCTCTCGCTCGGCCTGTGGATCATGGCGGCCATGGCGGGCCGCTGGATCGCCTACGTCGAATACCTCCACTACCCGGCCTGATGCGATGATCAGCGAACCGCGAATCCATCCCCTTCCCTGTCATCCCGCGCGAAGCCGCAGGATCTTTTTGGAATCTGTTCTACGCGGGAACGGAAGCAAGGTACGAAGGTAGGCGTCATGCTTTCGGATTTCCTCAGGGCGCCATTCTGGATCGAGGTTGAAAACTGGCCGATAAGCTGGGAAATCGGCGGCACCTGGCTGTTTCCCTTTATTGAATCGATCCACGTCATCACCATCGCCATGTTGGTCGGCTCGATCCTTTTTGTCGACCTGCGCCTGCTCGGACTCGCCGCGATGCGCCACTCCATCCGCGAACTGGCCCGGGAACTCGTCCCCTGGACCTGGGGCGCATTCGTCTTCGCCACCATCACCGGCCTCGGCATGTTCATCACCCGCGCCGCCTCGCACATGCTCAATCCCGCATTCCAGTGGAAGATGGCCCTCCTTGTCCTCGCCGGCGCCAACATGGCCTGGTTTCATTTCCGCATCTACCGGCGCCTGGACGAACAGGGGCAGTCGGCGGTGCCGGGGCCGCAACTGAAAATCATCGGTGCCCTGTCGCTGGCGCTGTGGTCAGGGGTGGTGCTTGCGGGGAGATGGGTGGGGCATATCGTTTGACTCGCGACTGCGCACGGAATGACGGGGAGCGCAATTCCGGAAAATATTTTTTGCGGGGCCGGAACTTTTTGGCGGGGGGGCCAGTCTCATGGTGCGTAAGTGGATTTTTTCCGGTTCGCTGGAACTTGATTCATTTATCTCTCCCTTGATAGTGCGTTTGGCCCGGTACGCAGGTACCGGGCCTTTTTTTTCCGGGCATTTTTCGCCCTGAAATCTGAAAATTCCTCAGTATTACCGCGCTAATGCCGCTAATCGCATACAGTGGCGGAAAAATTTTCTATACTTTGAGCCCTTGCCTTCACCGCTGCGCCGCCAAATCGACTTGGCACCCAAACCTGATGAAACCAACCGATATCAGCAATCCGGACTATTTTCACAAGGTGGTCGATTGCCAGTGGGCCTGCCCCGCGCACACGCCCGTGCCGGAATACATCCGGCTGATCGCCGAGAAACGTTACACCGACGCCTACATGATCAACTGGGAGTCGAACGTGTTTCCGGGAATTCTCGGGCGCACCTGCGACCGGCCCTGCGAGCCCGCCTGCCGGCGCGGCAGGGTGGAAGAGCAGCCCGTGGCGATTTGCCGCCTGAAACGGGTGGCGGCGGATTACAAGTCGGACATCAAGGATCGCCTGCCCGGCGTTCCCAAACGCAAGAACGGTCGCCATATCGCTCTGGTGGGCGCCGGACCCGCTTCCCTCACCGTGGCCCGGGATCTGTTGCCGCTGGGTTATGAAATTACCGTGTTCGACCGCGACGCTGCGGCCGGTGGCGCCATGCGCACCCAGATCCCCCGCTTCCGCCTGCCGGCGGAAGTGCTTGAGGAAGAACTGAATTACGTGCTGCACATGGGGGTGAAGCGCCGCTTCGGCACGGAAATCACCAGCATGAAAGAGTTGCTCGCCGAAGACTTCGATGCGGTATTCGTCGGTACCGGAGCGCCGCTGGGCAAGACGCTGGACTTGCCCGGCTTTGCAGAGGCCAAACCCAATATCCACACCGGCATCGAGTGGCTGGCCAATGTGGCCTTTGAGCACATCGACTCCATCGGCGAGACGGTCATCGTGCTCGGCGGAGGCAATACCGCCATGGACTGCTGCCGCAGCTCCAAACGGCTTGGCGGCGAGGACGTCAAGGTGGTTGTGCGCAGCGGTTTCGATGAAATGAAGGCCTCGCCCTGGGAAATCGAAGACGCCATGAACGAGGATATCCCCATCCTCAATTTCTGCGTGCCCAAGCGCTATCTGCTCAAGGACGGCAAGCTCTGCGGCATGGAGTTCGAGAAAGTGCGCCGGGAATATGACGGCAATGGCCGGCGCCTGCTGATTCCCACGGGCGAAGAGCCGCTGGTCCTGCCTTGTGACGACGTGCTTTGCGCCATCGGCCAGGACAACGCCTTCCCCTGGATCGAGCGCGACCTTGGCATCGAATTCGACCGCTGGGAATTGCCGGTACTCGACAAGACCACTTTCCAGTCCACCCACGAAAAAGTGTTTTTTGGCGGCGACGCCGCCCTCGGGCCCGACAACATCATTACCGCGGTGGCCCACGGCCACGCCGCCGCGCTGTCGATCCACCTTCTTTGCGAAGGGCGCGACGTCAAGGACCGGCCGGCGGACCTTACTACCCTGGCAAGCCAGAAAATGGGCATTCACCAGTGGTCCTACGATAACGACATCAGTAATGACGTCCGCTATGTCGTGCCCCATGCCGCCAAGGAAAAGACCCTCAACGACATCAATATCGAAGTCGAACTCGGTTTTGACGAGGATCTTGGCTATGCCGAAACCCAGCGCTGCCTGAATTGCGACGTGCAAACGGTTTTCACCACCAGGTCCTGCATTGAATGCGACGCCTGCGTGGATATCTGCCCCACCGACTGCATCACCTTCACCGCCAACGGCGAAGAGGGGGAATTACGCCAGCGGTTGCTGGCGCCGGCGGAGAATGGGGAGCAGGATCTCTATGTGTCCGACACCTTGGGCACCGGGCGCATCATGGCCAAGAACGAGGACCTCTGCCTGCATTGCGGATTATGCGCCGAGCGCTGCCCCACGGCGGCCTGGGACATGCAGAAGTATCTTTTCAATACCGCCAAGGCCGTCAACGCATGAGTTCCCGCAGTCAGGCAGCGAGCCGGAAAACGGGCAAGACGCGAAAGACTGCGGGAGTCAACAACTTCGTCGTCAAGTTCGCCAATGTCAATGGCTCCGGTTCGGCCAGCGCCAACAACCTGTTCGCCAAGGCGATCTTCCGCATGGGCATTCCGGTGAGTCCGCACAATATCTTTCCGTCCAATATCCAGGGCCTCCCCACCTGGTACGAAGTGCGGGTCAACGACAAGGGTTTTCTCGGTCGCCGGGAAGGCGTCGACCTGATGGTGGCGGTGAACGAGCAGACCATCGTCCGCGATATCGAATCGGTGATACCCGATGGCTTTGTGCTGTACGACTCGTCCAAGGCCCTGCGGCCCATCCGCAAGGACGTGAATTTCCTGCCGATTCCGCTCAAGGACATCTGCCTGCGGGAGTTCCAGCACCCCGGTCAGCGCCAGTTGTTCCAGAATATCGTGTATGTGGGCGCCCTTGCCGCCCTTCTGGACATCGATTTTGAAATTCTCACCGGCATGATCAGCGAGCAGTTCCGCGGCAAGGAAAAACTGATTCTGCCCAATGTCCACGCCCTGGAACTCGGCTACCACTACGCCAGGGATTACTTCGACTGCCCTCTACCCATCCGTCTGCGGCCGTCGCGCAAGGCCAGGGGCAAGATTCTGATGGACGGCAATACCGCCATTGGCCTTGGCTGCGTCTACGGCGGCGCCACGGTGGCTTCCTGGTATCCGCTGACGCCTTCGACTTCCGTGGTGGAAGCCTATGGCAAGTATTGCAAGCGGCTGCGGATCGACCCGGGCACGGGGAAGCGGAAATTCGCCATCGTGCAGGCCGAAGACGAACTCGCCGCCATCGGCATCGCCATAGGCGCCGGCTGGAATGGCGCCAGGGCCTTTACGGCATCCAGCGGCCCCGGGGTTTCCCTGATGCAGGAATTTCTCGGCCTTGCCTATTTTGCCGAAGTGCCGGTGGTGCTGTTCAATATCCAGCGAGTGGGGCCATCTACCGGCATGCCCACGCGAACCCAGCAGGGAGATCTGCTCTCCTGCGCCTTCGCTTCCCACGGCGACACCCGCCAGGTGCTGCTTTTTCCCTCCACGCCGAAGGAATGTTTTGAATTCGCCGCCGATTCCTTCGATATCGCCGACCGGCTGCAAACGCCGGTGATCGTCATGAGCGATCTTGAGCTGGGCATGAATGAGCATGTTTGCGAACCGCTGGAATGGGAGGACGCCCGCAAGTACGATCGCGGCAAGGTGCTGAGCGGCGAACAGCTCGAACAGTTGGAGGAATACGGTCGCTATCTCGACGTGGATGGCGATGGCGTGCCCTGGCGCACCCTGCCAGGCGCCCATCCCGAACGGGGCAGTTACTTTACCCGGGGCAGTTCCCACGACGCCATGGCGGCCTATACCGAAGACGGCAATGTCTACGCCGAAGTCATGGACCGCCTCGCCAGAAAATTCGCCGGGGCGGGCAAGGTATTGCCGGAGCCCGAAGTTCACGCCGGCGGGGCTTCCCGGGGCATGGTCTATTTCGGCACCACGGCTGGCGCCATACCCGAAGTGCGGCACAAGTTCGACAAGCGGGGCGTCAGGCTCGATACGCTGCGAATCCGCTCGTACCCGTTCCACGATACGGTTTCCCGCTTTATCGAAGAGCATGAAGTCGTCTACGTAATCGAACAGAACCGCGACGCCCAGCTCAAAAGCCTGCTCAAGATCGACTGTGGCGCCAATGATGAGAAGATGCGCTCGGTGCTGAGCTACAACGGCGTTGTCATCAGCGCCGATCAAATCCAGGCGGCGATACTTGCGGACCTGCCGGAAATACCGGAACAAGAACAAGTCTCGGCCTGAAGAGCGATTCCATCATGAGTTATATCGTCAAACCCAAATTTCACCATCCACAGTTGCAGAAGAACGATCTGGGATACACCCGGCGGGATTATGAAGGCACCCTGACGACGCTTTGCGGCGGCTGCGGCCATGATTCCATCAGCGCCGCGATCATTCATGCGGTCCACGAAATGTCCCTGGCTCCGCATCAAATCGCCAAGGTTTCCGGCATTGGCTGTTCGTCAAAGATTCCTTCGTATTTCCTCGAAAGATCCCATGGGTTCAACTCGGTTCACGGGCGTATGCCTTCCATTGCCACCGGCGCCAATCTGGCAAACCGGGAGCTGTATTACCTGGGAATTTCCGGCGACGGCGATACGGCCTCCATCGGCCTTGGCCAGTTCTGCCACATCGTGCGCCGCCGCATCAACATGCTTTATATCGTGGCCAATAACGGCACCTATGGTCTCACCAAGGGTCAGCTTTCCGCCACCGCCGACCTTGGCTCAAAAACCAAGTCCGGAGAGGAAAGCCGGTATGACAATATCGATCTGGTCAGCCTGGCCATCGATCTTGGCGCGAGTTTCGTCGCCCGGAGTTTTTCCGGCGACAAGGAACAGCTCGTGCCCCTGATTCAGGCGGGCCTCAGCCACCGGGGATTCGCCCTGATCGACGTGATTTCGCCCTGTGTCACCTTTAACAATACGCCGCTGTCGGCTCATGGCTACAAAAACACCTGGGAGAACAATGTCGTCCTGAGCGAGATCGATTTCGTACCCATGCGCAAGGAGATCACCGCGAGATATTCAGCAGGCAAGGACAAGGAAATCACCTTGCATGACGGTTCGGTGATCCACCTGCACAAGACCGGGTCGGGCCATGACCCGGGCAATCGGGAGAATGCCCTGCTTCACGTGAATGAATACAAGAAGCAGGGCAAGATCGCCACGGGGCTGCTGTACATCAATCAGGACCAGTCGGATTTCCACGAGCTCGCCGACACCGTCAACAAGCCCTTCAACCGCCTCAATGAGCACGATCTCTGTCCCGGCGGCGAAGTGCTCGCCGACATCAACGAAACCTTCATGTAGCCAGTCATTTTTCAGCGGTCCCGTCATCCTGCGCTCTCCCTTCCCGTCATTCCGCGCGGAGCGAAACCCGCCTTCCCGTCATTCCGCGCGGAGCGAAACCCACCTTCCCGTCATTCTGCGCGGAGCGAAGCGTAGTCGCAGAATCTCTTTCAGTGGCCTCCCAATGAGATTCTGCGACTTCGCGCGGAATGACGGGAAAGGGGGGCGCAGAATGGCGGAATGACGGGAAGGGAGTTTCAGAAATCAGGATGTTGACCGCTGTGACTTGATCAGTTCGTAGGCGGCCTTGATTTCCCGGGTCTTGCGGGTCGCGATTTCCATCATTTCATCGGGCAGACCCTTTGCCACGAGCTTGTCGGGATGATGCTGGTTCATTTGCCGGCGATAAGCCTTCTTCACTTCCCCATCGCTTGCCCCGCTGCCGACGCCGAGCAACTGATACGCCGCGCGCAACTGCTCCTGACTCGATTCGCTGCGGCCGAATCGCGCCTGGCCGGCAATGCGGTCGAGCAGCTCATCGAGTTGCGTGGCGGCGAAACCGAGCCGGGATGCAATGTTTTGTAACAGCCGCCGTTCGTCAACGTCGATTTCACCGTCGGCGAAGGCCGTGGCGACAATGATTTCCAGGAACATCTGCAGCAGGGTGCTGCGACAGGCGGCTTCCCGCCTGAATTGATCGAGCACTTGCGGCAGGGGAAAGCCGTCTTTCCTGCCTTCATTGAACAGGTCGATGGCCACTTGCCGTTGCCGGGGCGACAGCCGCATCTGACCCATGACCCGCTCGGCGAGTTCAATCTCTTCCTTGCTGACATGGCCATCCGCCTTGGCGATATAGCCCATGACCGAAAAGGTCGCGGTGAAGAACGCGGTCTGGACGCGTTCGGTATTGCCGCGGCCCAGGGATTCCGCATTGCCGATGCCATTGAGGCCGCTGTCGAAGTAATTGCCCAGGGCCGCGCCGAGCAAGGCGCCAAGCGGGCCGCCGAGCATGAAACCGAAGGCGCCGCCGACAAGCCTCCCCCACCAGCTCATCAGGCCGCGCCGCCGTGTTCTTCGAGCAATGCCAGAAAGGCCTCCTCATCGAGAATGCGAAGTTCAAACTCCCGCGCCTTGGCCAGTTTGGAGCCCGCGTTTTCACCCGCGATCACGCAATGGGTGCGCGTTGAAACGCTGCCCGCCACTTTTGCGCCCAGGGCGATGAGTTTTGCCTTTGCGTCATTGCGGGTCATGCGGGCGAGTGTTCCCGTGAGGACGAAGGTTTGTCCGGCCAGCGGCTTTTTGCCCGGCTCCTTCGGCTGCCCCAGCGGCCAGTGCACGCCGGTTTCGCGGAGGGCGGCAATCAATGCCAGATTGTCGCTACGGGAGAAAAATCCGTGAATATGCCTCGCCACTACTTCGCCCACATCGGGCACTTCCTGGAGGGATTCGATACTCGCCCCAAGCAGGGGCTCGATATCGCCAAAATGATCCGCCAGCGCCGCCGCCGTGGCGTCGCCCACTTCGCGAATGCCCAGTGCGGTGAGGAAACGGCCCAGGGTCGTCCGCTTGCTCTGTTCAATGGCCGCGGCGAGCTTGGCGGCGGATTTTTCGCCCATGCGCTCGAAACCCGCCAGATCCTCCACCGTCAGGCGATAGAGGTCCGCCACATTGCGTACCTTTTCGCTGCCCACGAGTTGTTCGATGAGTTTCACGCCCAGCCCTTCAATATCCATTGCCTGGCGCGAGGCGAAATGCTCCACCGCCTGCCGGCGCTGGGCCGGGCAAACCAGGCCCGCATGGCAGCGGAAATGCACTTCACCGTCCGCTTCCACGGGAGAACCGCAGGCCGGACATTCCCCCGGCATCACAACCGCTTCCCGCCCGGCGCCCTCTTCGCTCACCTGAACGATCTTGGGAATCACATCGCCGGCGCGGCGCACGATCACCGTATCGCCGGCGCAAAGCCCGAGCTTGCGGATTTCTTCCATGTTATGCAGGGTGGCATTGCTCACGGTAACGCCGCCGACAAAAACCGGATCGAGCCTCGCCACCGGGGTAATCGTTCCCGTGCGGCCCACCTGAAAGTCCACTGCCAGCACTTTGGCGCTTTTTTCCTCGGCGGGAAACTTCCAGGCGATGGCCCAGCGCGGGCTGCGGGTAGTCTGGCCGAGTTTTTGCTGCAAATCCCGCCGGTTCAGCTTGATCACGGCGCCATCGATTTCGTAATCGAGGGATTCGCGTTTTTGCAGAAGCTTCCCGCAATAGGAAAGGCACTGGTCGGCGCCAACGCAAAGCGCCCGGTCCGCATTGGTGTTCAGCCCCCATTGATCCAGCAGGTCGAAGGTCTCGAACAGGGTATTCGGCAATGTCATCCCTTCCACCTGCCCAAGACTGTAGCAAAGCATCTGCAGCGGCAGGCGCGCGGTATTGCGCGAATCGAGTTGCCGGATGGCCCCCGCGGCGGTATTGCGGGGATTGATATAGGTCTTGGCCTCGGCTTCCCGGGCGCGGGCGTTGATTGCGGCAAAGCCCTGTTTGCCAAGAAAGATCTCGCCGCGCACTTCAATACTCGTGCCGGCGAGCCGCTCACCGGCAAGGCGCAGGGGGATGTCATGAATGGTGCGGATATTGTGGGTAATGTCCTCGCCATTGGCGCCGTCGCCCCGGGTAGCGCCGCGTTCGAGCGCGCCGTCCCGGTACAGCAGGCTTACCGCGACCCCGTCCACCTTGGGTTCGCAGCAATATTCGGGATCGTCTTCGCTTTCCGACCAGCGGATTACCCGGGCTTCAAACTGGCGTAATTCCTCCTCGTCAAAAGCCTTGTCGAGCGACAGCATGGGCAATTCGTGCCGTACCGTGACAAATCCCGGCAAGGGCGCGCTGCCGACCCGCTGCGTGGGGGAATCCGGGCTTTGCAGGCCATAACGCGATTCCAATGCTTCGAGACGGGCAAGCAGGGCGTCGAATTCCCCGTCGCTGACTTCCGGGCGGTCGAGACTGTGATACTGGCGATTGTGATGTTCGATCCGCCTGCGGAGGGACTCGACTTCCCGCCTGATGACGGCAGGTGCGTCAGAATGGGTACTCACGACGGTCTAGATTCGGCCGTTTACCGAGGAAGGGCCGTAGGTGCTGATTTCGAATTCCCGGATGCCGCGGCGGGCCTGTTCGATGGATCGCCGGGTCAATTCCTGGCGCGCGGAATCGAGCAGGCGGCCCTGGAAAGTTCGCGCTATGCCCCTGGCCACGGTAAGCATTTGCTCAAAGGCGCGCATATTGTCGATGGGCGCCGGCAGGAGCATGAACATGCTGACACCCGGAGTGGTGAATTCTTCGATATTGTCCGCGTCGAATGTGCCCGGGTTCACCAAATTGGCCACCCGGAACACCGGCTTGGCGTTTTCGCGGTGACTTTCGAACTTGCTGAAGATTTTCATTTCGTCAAAACGCAGGTTGGCCGCAAGCAGGTACTGCCATAGCTCAAGCCCGTTGAATGCCTGGCCTTCCCGGGCGAGCACATGAATGGCAATGATTTGTTCAGGGCTGAATTCGTGGCTTTCCTCCCCTTGCCGCGTTTCCGGTTTGGCGGGGGCTTCGGACACCTGGGATTCGGCGATTTCCGTGGATTGACTGTCAGGCCCGGAAGTGACCCGGGCCAGCCGGGATGCGGGGCCTGTCGATGGCTTCGGCGGCTCTCCGATGCGTTCGCCGGCGGTCATGGAAACCGCGCCGAGGTCCAGATCGGAGTCTTCGCCATTGGGCGCGGCGCCGCTGGTGGCGGCATGGATTTCCGATTTCCAGTTCTGCTTCGGTTTGCCGCGGACGGGCACCGGGTCGCGCCGCGGTTGCGGTTGCGGCTCCGGAAACTCCGGGAGACTTGCCGGCTCTCCGGCTTCCGCCGCTTCAAGGCGAGAGGATTCCCCACGGGCGGATGGGGTGGAAAGAACCACCGCATCGGTCAGCACCGGTACATGCTCTTCGCCGAGTTCGGTATCGAGGCGTTCGGAGTCGCTGGCCTGTCCCGATTCCACGGCGGAAACCACCCGGGCACCGCCGTTGGGAAGTTCATCGAATTCCTCCGCTTCCGGCTCTTCGACCTCCATCGACTGGGCGATGCTCTTGTCGATGGACAGCCGGACCTGTCCTTTTCTGCGGCGGAGAATGACAAAAAAAGCGCGCAGCAGGGAAAAAACGATCAGCAGCGCGAGGACGAGGATCAGAAGTTCACGCAAGTCCGTCATTATCTGTTAACCACGCGGTTTCCGATTCTTTTTGGAATCATTAGCTATATCCACCAGCAGCTTCAAATTCTTTAGTAAAAAATCCGAATTTTTTTACCCTGTTTTGACTATTCCACAAATTTTCCCGGATTCACGCCTCAACGAGTTCCACCGCCTCGTCGATATCAACGCTCACAAGCCGGGAAATGCCAGCCTCCTGCATGGTAATGCCAAGCAACTGGCTCGCGGATTCCATGGTGATCGTCTTGTGGGTCACCAGAATGAATTGCACACTCGCCGACATTTCCCGAAGCAAGGTGATAAAACGGTTGTTATTGTCCACATCGAGCGGCGCGTCAACCTCGTCAAGCATGCAAAAAGGCGAAGGGTTGAGCTGGAAAATCGTAAAAACCAGGGCGATGGCGGTCATCGCCTTCTCGCCACCCGACAATTGCATGATGCCCTGGATCTTTTTCCCCGGCGGCCGCGCCATGATCGATACCCCGGCGTTGAGCAGATCTTCACCGGTCAGTTCAAGCCAGGCCTGACCGCCGCGAAACAGCCTGGCGAACAGGTTTTTCAGGCCCTGATTGATGCTTTCCAGAGTATCTCCAAAACGGGAGCGGGTTTCCCCGTCGATCTTGCGCATGGCGTCTTCCAACGTGGCCAGCGCTTTTTCGAGCTCGTCATTCTGCTTGTCCAGGTAGGTTTTTTTCTCTGTCTGCTGTTCGAATTCCTCGGCCGCCGCAAGATTGACAGCGCCGATTCTCTCGATACGGGACTTGATTTTCCCCAGTTCCTCCTCACAGCTTGCAATCGTCTGCTCCCCGGGAATCTCCTCCAGCACCTGTTCGGGCTGCAGCCCGGCCTGTTCCAGCCATTTGCGCCTTTCCCCGCTCATGGTGGCCGCACTGTTGCTTTCGAGCCGGCATTCGGTGATCTCTTCGTTGATTTCATTCAACTCCTGCTGTAATTGCCGGCGATTCTTTTCCCGTTCCCGCTGTTGCTCTTCCGCGGCATTGTAAACAGCCCTGGCCTGTTGCAGGTCCACCTGCACGGCCTGATGCGCCTTGAGTTTCTCCTGCAATTGCCGCTCCAGTTCCTCGCCTGGGCCGGCCGCCTCCGCAAGCGCGGTCTGAAGGCTGCCGATCCGCTCGGCGGCGCGTTGCACCTGCACCGCCATACGGTCCATGTTTTGCCGGGTTGAATCCCTTTGGGTGGCGAGCTGATTCTGTTTCAGGGCGAGATCATGCAATTCCTGCCTGTCCCCGGCCGCCTTGTCGCGCAATTCCACAAGCCGTTGCCGGTCCCGTTCCCGGTCCTGCCGGTGTTGCTCGCGGCGGCTGGCGTCAGCGGACATTTGTTCCCTGGCGGACCGCAAACCTTGCTCAGCCTGGGCAAGACCGGCCTGATCCTGCTCCATTTGCGCCCGTAATTCATTGCGTTCCTCAGCGATGCGCCGGCTTCGTTCGATGTCGTTTTCAATACGCGACTGTCGCGCATTGATTTCGGCGCGCACCCGGTTCAGTTCGCCGGTCTTTTGCTGAATCTGTTCGAGGCAGTTTTCGCGCTCCTGTTCGGCTTTGGCCTGTGATTCGCGAAAGCCGCCGCGTTTCTGACCCAGGGACCGCGATTTTTCCTCAAGCCTGGCGATATCGGCGCCGAGGGTATCCAGCGCGGCCTGCCGCAGAATCACCGATTGCCCACTATCAGCCTTGCTGATCCGCACCCAGTCCGCGCCTGCCCAGACGCCATCGGCGGTAACCACTGACTCGCCCGGGGCAAGACCGGGACGCGCCGCCAATGCGGCGTCCAGGCTTTCCGCCACATACACGCCCCATAGCAAGCTTCCCAGGGCAGTCTTTCGACTGAGTTTATCGGCAAGTGCAGACAAGCCGGCCTGACTGCCGCGAGCGGCTTTCCCGGCAAAATCCAGCAAGGTCAGATCGGCACCCGGCAAATCGCCGAGCAAGTCGGCAGACAGGCTTTCCACGGGTATGCCGCGCAGGCGATCGCCGAGAACGAGTTCCACCGCGGTTTCCCAGCCTGCGGCGATTTCCAGGGTTTCCCCAAGCCGGGCGCGGTCTTCCAGGCCATGCCGTTTGCGCCATTCGACAAGCACTTCGTCGTCATCGCCCAAGGCGGCCTGCTGCAGGGCGTCGAGCGAGGCCTTGCGGCCGCTTGCCCGCCTGGCTTCGGCCCGGACCCGGTCAAGTTCCTCGCCGCTGGCCTCCAGCAGTTTTCTGGCGCTGGCAAGCTCCTGCGCCACCTTGCCGAGGCGTTCGCGCAAGCACTCCAGATCCTTTTTCAATTCTGCGGCGCGTTCTTCTTCCGCCGTGAAATCAGCAGGATCGGTTTCCAGCCCGGCAAGTTCGCCTCGCAGGGCTTCCTGTCTCTTGCGGGCGCGCTCCAGATTGCTTTGCAACTGGCTGATTCTGTTCTGTTCGACTTGCGCGGTCTGCCTTGGCTGCTCCGCCGCCAGACTGAATTCGCTCCAGCGCTGCTCGCTTTGCTGGCGGCGGTTTTCGGCTTCCGCCGCCAGCCGGGAAGATTCCCGCTCCTGCTCCGCAGCGGTGTTGATGGACAGTTCAATTCGTTCGAGTTCCGCTTCAAGCCGGGCGATCTGACCCAGGTCCGAATCGAGTGCCTCCCGGGTCTGCTGCCAGTCGCTGCGGGTGTCTTCCAGGTCCTGCCTGAGCTTTTCCATGCTTTCGTCATGATGCTTGATATCCTGTTCGATGCGGGCGGTGTCGTTGCCGATCGCAATGCTCCTGTCCTGAATTTTGGAAACATCGCCGCGCAGTTCCTCATTTTTTACCCCGCCACGCTCGATGGCGGCCTCTTCTTCCCGCTGCCTGGCAATAATGGATTCCTTGCGGGTATCGAGTCCGGACAGCTTGCGGGCGGATTCGGCCATGTCCCCGGCCAGGTCCCGCCAACTCAGCGCGTTGACCCAGGCTTCGGTGAGGCGTTGCTGTTCCATCAGCTTGCGGTAGCGGTCGGCGGCGCGGGATTGCCGTTCCAGATGCTGCAATTGCTTCCGCAAGTCATTGCGGCGGTCGGCGAGGCGCTCAAGATTGTCCCGGGTTCTGCCAATGCGCGAGGCGGTTTCCCTGCGGCGTTCGCGGTACTTGGAGATTCCCGCGGCTTCCTCGATAAACACCCGGAGTTCTTCCGGTCGCGATTCGATCAGCCGGCTTACCATGCCCTGTTCGACGATGGAATAGCTGCGGGGGCCGAGACCGGTGCCAAGAAACAGGCCGGTGATGTCGCGCCGCCGGCATCTGGCGTTGTTCAGCAGGTATTGTGATTCGCCGCCGCGCTCGACCTTGCGCTTGATGGAGATTTCCGCATAGCCGGCGAATTCGCCCTGCAATCTCTGGTCCGAGTTGTCGAGTATGAGTTCCACGGAAGCGAGGCTCACGGCGCTCCGCTCGCTGGTGCCTTCGAAAATGACATCGGCCATCTGACTGCTGCGCAGATTGTGCGCCGAGCTTTCCCCCATGACCCAGCGCACCGCATCGATCACATTGGATTTGCCGCAGCCATTGGGGCCGACAATGGCGCAGATATTGGAAGGAAAGTTGATCGTGGTTGGGTTAACAAATGACTTGAAACCGGCCAGCTTGATACATTTCAATCGCATGGATCAATCAGTCTGTGTTCGCTTCCGCCGGATTGCCGGGCCGCAACCGGGGCTGGCTTTCGCCAAGGTTGCGACGGGGAGTGTAGCCGAATTTCCCGGTTTCCCGCCACAATGCGCCCGCTTCGACTCGTCGCGTCATTGTCAACCCGATGTCGCCTCGGGTGCGGGTGATTTGCCGAGACTCTCGCATATAATCGTTCACGCATGGACAGCCAGTCCCAACCAGAGGGATCAGCACCCACTTCGCCAAAATCAGAAGCCCTCTGGAGGGATCGCCCCATGGTAAGAATGAACTTGCCCCGGGAACTGGAGAACGAACTCGCGCTGCTTGCCGTGCTCACGGGCAACTCGATTCAGTTCCATATCCGCCAGGCCATCCTGGAATATCTCGATGACATTGAGGATCGGGTCGCCACGGCCAGGTGGCTTGATGCCGCCATTGCGGAAGAGTCCCGGGAAAATCCACCGCGTCAAGCTGGCCCAAGCCCGGACGCGGGAGACGATTCCTGAGCAAAATGGCGGACCGGACGGGACTCGAACCCGCGACCTCCGGCGTGACAGGCCGGCATTCTAACCGACTGAACTACCGGTCCGTTGTGCTGCAAGCCAACCCGGTCGAGGATGACTTTGGTGGGTGGTGAGGGATTTGAACCCCCGACATTCGCCTTGTAAGGGCGATGCTCTGCCAACTGAGCTAACCACCCAGGCTCAGGTGAAGGCGCATTGTACTTGCTTGAGGTTCGCTGTCAACAAAGCTCAGGCCAAAGTGTGCGGGTTGTGGCAAAATGCCCGCTTCTGCGGCAAAGCGCATTTTGGTCGATGGAGATTTTCAAGGAGTTCCGCATTGAGGCGGCGCACCGCCTGCCCAATCTGCCGCCCGGGCACAAATGCTCGCGCCTGCACGGCCATTCCTTCCAGGTCAGGGTCACTGCGCGAGGTCCCCTCTCAGAGCCGGAGGGCTGGGTACGGGATTTCGCCGACATCAAGGCGGCGTTCCAGCCGCTGTTTGATCGCCTGGACCATGGCTATCTCAACGAAATCGAAGGCCTGGAAAATCCCACCAGCGAAAATCTGGCGATCTGGATCTGGGAGCGGCTGCGGCCTTCCCTGCCGGAGCTGGTGGAGGTCGAAGTGCGCGAGACATGCACCAGCGGCTGCCGCTATCGCCCTGGCTGAGCATCTTGCGGCGGGCTTGCCGCTGCACCTGTCTGTATGCTGAAAATGACAACAAGGACAGGGGCGCGGCGATAAGGAATTTTTGCTTTCGCGAATTCCCGCGGCGCAGGCTCCCGGTAACAATCAGGACTGCGACGGCAATTGCCAATCGATGCCGTCCACTCCATTTGCCTGCAAGTACTCGTTGGCACGGGAGAAATGCCGGCAGCCGAAAAAGCCCCGATCAGCGGAGAAGGGCGAAGGATGGGGGGCGCTCAGCACCTGATGCCTTGCACGGTCGATAATCGCCCCCTTGCGCTGGGCGTGGGCGCCCCAGAGCAGAAACACCAGCCCTTCGCGTTTTGCATTGAGCGTTTCCACGATGCGGTCGGTGAACCGCTCCCAGCCCTTGCCCTGATGGGACGCCGCCTTGCGCGCTTCCACCGTGAGCACGGCATTGAGCAGGAGCACGCCTTGCCGCGCCCAGTGTTCCAGGCAGCCGTGTGGCGGCGCCTCGAAACCCAGGTCATTTTGCAATTCCTGAAAGATGTTCCTGAGCGATGGCGGCGGCGCCACCCCCGGCGGCACCGAAAAACACAGCCCGTGCGCCTGACCCGGGCCGTGGTATGGGTCCTGGCCCAGAATCACCGCCTTGACCGCATGGAATGGCGTTGCATCCAGGGCATGAAAGATCCGCTCTCCCGGCGGGAAAATCCTTTTGCCGGCGGCTTTCTGCTGGCGCAGAAAGGCGCTGAGACCGCGCATGTGGGATTGTTCGAATTCACCGCCGAGCTGTTCCAGCCAGGATGCTTCGAGCCTGACCTGGCGGGCCGGCTCAGCCGGCATGTTCCGGCCGCATGTGGGGAAACAGCAGTACATCCTTGATGGAGGGCGAGTCGGTGAGCAGCATGACCAGCCGGTCGACGCCAAGCCCCTCGCCGGCGGCGGGCGGCATGCCGTATTCCAGGGCGGTGATGTAGTCCCCGTCAAAATACATGGCTTCCCGGTCGCCGGATTCGCGTTTGGCGACCTGGGCGCGGAAGCGTTCCGCCTGGTCTTCCGGGTCGTTGAGTTCGGAAAAGCCGTTGGCGATCTCCTGGCCGGCGATGAACAACTCGAAGCGGTCGGCGATCTCCGGGTTCTCGTCGTTGCGCCGGGACAGGGGCGATACTTCGATGGGGTAACCGGTGATGAATGTCGGGTTGAAAAGTTGCGGCTCCACCTTTTGCTCGAAAATCTCCAACAGCAGCTTGCCTTCGCTCCAGGCCGGATCGAAGGAAACTTCAAGTTCGGTGGCTGCGGACCGCAAATTGGCCAGCCCGGCAAGCTGCGATGGATCGGTAATGTTTTTGCAATACTCCAGAACGGACTCGCGCAGGCTCAGGCGGCGAAATTCTCCAGTCAGATCAATCTCGCCGCCCTGCCAGTGGATGCGGGTCCGGCCCAGGGCTTCCCTGGCCACGGTTCGCAGCAGGTCTTCGGTGAGGTCCATGAAGTCGCCGTAGTCCGCATAAGCCTGATAAAACTCCAGCATGGTGAATTCGGGGTTGTGGCGGGGGGAAAGCCCTTCATTGCGGAAATTGCGATTGAGCTCGAAAACCTTGCCGTAGCCGCCCACGAGCAGACGCTTGAGATAGAGTTCCGGCGCCACCCGCAGGTACATGGGCAGGTCCAGGGAATTGTGATGGGTGGCAAAAGGACGCGCCGCGGCGCCGCCGGGAATGAGCTGCAGCATCGGCGTTTCCACTTCCATGAAACCCCGGTCCTCGAAATAGCCGCGGATGGCGCGCAGGATGCGCGAGCGCAGGGCGAAACGCCGCCTCGTCTCCGGGTTGGCGATCAGGTCCACATAGCGGCGGCGATAGCGCAGTTCGGTATCGCTGAGGCCACGGTACTTGTCGGGCAATGGCCGCAGGGATTTGCCCAGCAGGCTGAATTCCGCCACCCGCAGGGTCAATTCGCCCTTGCCGGTGCGGAACAGTTCCCCGGTGGCGCCGACGATGTCGCCAAGATCGAGCAGCTTGTGCAATGCCGCCAGTTCCGGCGCCAACTGCCGCTTGTCGAGATACAACTGTATCGGGCCGCTGCCGTCGTCGATCACCACAAAAGGCCCCCGCATGCGAATGATGCGCCCGGCGAGGCTGACCTGTTGCATCTCCGTCCTGAGCGAGGCGGCGTCGTGTTCGGCATAATTCTCGCTGACTTCGCCCGTGCCGCCCGATGGCCGGAAATCATTGGGATACGCCCCGCCCCGCTTCCGCAGCAGCGCGAGCTTGCGCCGCCGCTCGGCGGTGAGCCGGTGTTCGGAATCGCTGTCCTGTGCCGACATGGGGTATTCCTACAGCCCCGACTTGAGGCTGGCTTCGATGAATGGATCGAGCTTGCCGTCGAGCACGGCGCCGGTATTGCTGGTTTCCGCGCCGGTGCGCAAATCCTTGATGCGGGAAGAATCGAGCACATAGGACCGAATCTGGCTGCCCCAGCCGATATCGTCCTTGGATTCCTCGATGTTCCGGGACTGCTCCTTGCGGCGCAGTTCCTCCATTTCGTAGAGTTTCGCCTTGAGTTGCCTGATGGCCATTTCCCTGTTCTTGTGCTGGGAGCGCTGGTTCTGGCATTGCACCACGATGCCCGAGGGCTCATGGGTCAGCCGCACGGCGGAATCGGTCTTGTTGACGTGCTGGCCGCCGGCGCCGCTGGAGCGGTAGGTGTCCACCCGGACTTCGCTCATATCGAGATTCACCTCGATATCGTCCTCGATTTCCGGCGAGACGAACACCGCGGCGAAGGAAGTATGGCGCCGGTTGCCGGAATCAAAGGGCGACTTTCGCACCAGCCGGTGCACGCCGGTCTCGGTGCGCAGCCAACCAAAGGCGTAGTCTCCCCGCACATGCACCGTGGCGCTCTTGATTCCCGCCACATCGCCGCCGGAGGCCTCGGTGAGTTCGGTGTCGAAACCCTTGTCTTCCGCCCAGCGCAGGTACATCCGCAACATCATTTCCGCCCAGTCCTGGGCTTCGGTGCCGCCGGAGCCGGCCTGAATCTCAAGCCAGGCATTGGCCGGATCCCTTTCTCCGGCGAACATGCGGCGGAATTCCAGCGTCTCGAGCTTGCCCAGCAGCTTCTCCAGTTCGGCGTCGGCTTCCCGCAGCAGTTCGCCGTCGTCGGCTTCCCGGGCGAGTGCAAACCACTCGCGCAACTCCGCCGCGCCGGATTCGAGTTCGTCGAGTGCGCCGACCGCCCCGGCAAGCCCGGATTGCTCACGGCCCAAAGCCTGGGCGCGCTCGGGCTTTTCCCACACCGAGGGCTCGGCGAGTTCGAATTCGACCTCGGTCAGGCGCTCGCGTTTGGCGGCATAGTCAAAGATACCCCCTGAGACTTTCGGTACGCTTGGAGATTTCCCTGAGTTTGTTGAGTTGGCTGCTGATTTCGAGCATGGCGGATTCGTCCGGTTCCATCGCCGGTGAATTCTATCGCAAACGGGATTCAACTTGCGCGCGCGGGTCCCAGCAATATCCGCTTCAGGTCGCCCCGTTCCCGCGAGATCAGGAAAAGCAGGTAGATCGTCAGGAATAGCATGCCGAAGAAGACGGCGAGTAAGCCCAGCCCCCAGGCGGTGCGGGTGAAGCCATTGCGCCATACGGTCCACGTACCCGAAAGCAGCAGGAAACCGGCGAAATCCAGATTGAACTGGCCGGCCCAGTTCATCCGCGCCATATCGCCGAAAAACACCGGGAACAGGTTGGCGCCGTGATTGGGGATCACCATGGCGGTGTAGACCAGCAGTGCCGCGAGGAATACCCAAAGGAAGTAACGAAACGCGTTCACCGCAGTCAAACTCCGTCAGATCAATGACCAATTCCGGCACGGGCGAGTGGCGTCAAGCTATCATGCCGCCCGCGAGCGAACAACCACAGCCCGGCAAAGGCAGGGCCATGAGCCCATACTCCCATGATAGAGTTATTGACAGCGGGGGAAGTGTCTCGGGAATGAATTTCACGAAACCTGACGCCAATACAAGCACGGCGGCGGGGACGCATACCCTGTACGCACCGGCGAGCCCGATTCGGCAGAGATTGCCGCAGCCCGGGGAACGGCCCTGGACCCCCTGCGTTTTCCGATACGCAGTCTGCGGCGGCAAGGCGCCTGATTCAGACGAGCCGGTTGTAGAATGCGGTGATGCAGCGCAGCAAATGGCCGGGGTCCTCACTCCCCGCAAGCTCCCGAATCGAATGCATGCCGAACTGGGCAACGCCGATGTCGAGCACTGGAATGCCAATCTCCGCGGCGGTGAGCGGGCCGATGGTGCTGCCACAGGCGAGGTCGGCGCGATTGGTAAATGACTGCCAGGGAACGCCGATTTTCCCGCAAAGCGCCTTGAACAGCGCCACCGACCGGCTGCCGCCGGCATAACTCTGGTTGGCATTGATCTTGATCACCGGGCCGCCATTGAGCATGGGGCGATGGCCGCCGTCGTGGCGGTCGGCAAAGTTGGGGTGGACGCCGTGGGCGTTGTCCACCGAAAGCATGAGGGAATTTTGCATGAGCCGGCTGAAACCGCCGGCGCCCTTGTCCTCCTCCGGGATCAGGCGTTCGAGCACGGTGCTGAGGAAAGTGCCCCTGGCGCCGGAAGCGGAAACGCTGCCGACTTCCTCGTGATCATTGCAGACAATCACCGAAGCGTGCTCATCGTCCGCATCGAGCAGGGACCGCAACGCCACAAAGGCGCTCAGCAGATTGTCCAGCCGGGCGGAAGCGATAAACTCGCCATGGAGCCCCACCCGGGCCGGCGGCTGGGTATCGTAAAGCAGCAGGTCCCAGGACAGTACCCTGGCAAAACCGGCTTCGGGCCGGTCGCGCCTGACGCGTTCGAGCAGGACCTCCTCCAGGTCGAAGGACTCGCCCTCCCCAAGCCGCAGGACCACCGGCGACAATTCGGTCTGGGGATTGATACCGCGGCCCTTGTTGGCTTCCCGGTCGAGATGGATGGCCAAGCTTGGAATAAAGGCGACGGGGTCGCGAAAATCGATCAGGGAGGAGACCAGGCCGCCCGCATCGTCCACCCCGCTGATGCGGCCAGCCAGAGACAGGTCGCGGTCGTACCAGGGATGCAGCAATACGCCGCCATAGGTTTCCACGCCGAGTTGGCCGTATCCATGGCTTTCCCTGACTGGTTCCGGCCGCAGCCGCAGGCAGGGGCTGTCGGTGTGGGCGCCAGCCAGACGCAGGCCGTTTTCAAGCAAGGGCTTGCGGCCGCCGCGAAAGGCAATCAGGGAACCGTCATCGCGAGTGACGAATCCGGCGCTGACGGCATCGGGCCAGGGTTCGGTTTCCGCCAAATGCCGAAAGCCCGCATCACGCAGCATGAGGCGGGCATTGTCCACCACGTGGTATGGCGTGGGCGAGCGCCGGATGAAGTCCAGCAAATCCTCGGGCAGGGCCGGATCAGTCATGGGGCGAGACGGGGCGGCGCGTCCGTTATTCAGTCGACGATTTCCAGCAACTCCACATCGAAAATCAACACCGAATTGGGTGGAATCGCCGGGGTGGGCGAGGATTCGCCATAGGCCAGATCCGCCGGAATGAAGAGCCGCCAATGGTCGCCCACGCTCATCAGTTGCAGCGCCTCGGTCCAGCCGGGAATCACCTGGGACAGGGCGAATTGCGCCGGCTCGCCCCGGTCCACGGAGCTGTCGAATACCGAGCCATCGGTCAGGGTGCCGTGATAATGGGCGAGTACGGCATCCCCGGCGCCCGGCGATGCGCCGCCCGGACCGGTTTCCAGCACTTCGTACTGCAGGCCGGAATCCAGTGTAACGACTTCGCCGCGCTCGCCGTTCCGGGACAGGAATTCCCGGCCGGCGGCGAGGGTTTCCGCGGCGGCGGCCCGGGTTTCTTCCATCTGCTGCTCCATCAGTTCCTGCTGGCGTTGCTGGAAGGTATCCAGCGCGGCGGACATCTCCTCCATGCTCAGGCTGAATTCGCCATCCATGGAGTCGGTGATTCCAGCCACAAATAGGTCAACGTCAAGCCCTTCGAGCAAACCCTGGGACATGACGTTCATGCCCACATTCATGCCGATGGCATAGGCGATCCGATCATCTTCGCTTTCGAGGCTGGTTGTATCCTGGGCCTGGGCGGCGGAAAACGAAACCGCCTGCGCCGCGCTGACCAGCAGTGCCGCCGGTAGAATTCTCATGCTTGCTTCCTCATTATTGAACTGGATCAGAAGGCAGGGTGGAATCCGAAGCCGGTTACCAGCGGAGCACGCCATCTCCCGAGATGCGCATGCTATCCATATTGGTTCCCAAATGCCAGAATGGAACTGTGAAAACCATGAGCAGATCGATCCTGACCGTGGCGGCGCTGGCGGCTGTTCTGGCGGGCTGCGGGCGGAATCTGGCGGTTTCGGTGAATGATCGGGCGGTTTATGACCCCCAGGGGCGGCTGCCCGCGGGCGAAG
The DNA here is from genome assembly GCA_022825945.1 of Pseudomonadales bacterium. GTDB lineage: Bacteria > Pseudomonadota > Gammaproteobacteria > Pseudomonadales > Pseudohongiellaceae > UBA9145. Next base: position 24,549 of record JAJDVS010000049.1, on the reverse strand, counting down.
TTGCCGATGCGGATTTGCAGGGCTGCGTCAATTTCGCCATGGAGCAGCAGGGGGTGGAGGCCGCCGAGCTTGCGGTGCTTTCCTGCCCGGCTTCGGAAATCGCTTCGCTGGAGCTGGTTTCGGTGCTGGAGCGGCTGCGCTTTCTCGACCTGGGCGGCAACAACATCAGCAATGTGACACCGCTGGAGGACCTGCCCCTGCTGAGCGCGCTCAACCTGTCGGATAACGCCCTGACCGACGTTTCCCCCCTGCTCAGTCTGGAAAATCTGATTTCCGTGAATCTGCAAGGCAATCCCGGCATCCCCTGCGCGCAAATCGAAGCCTTGCGGGAAAGGCTCCGCTCGAACCTGCAGGCGCCGGAGAACTGCGAATAAATCCAGAAATTCTCATTTTGGCGCTCCAACCCTCATGTCATTCTGCGCGCAGGATGACTGATGTGGGCGCGCCCAGCGCCATAATGGGAATTGCTGGAATAAATCCGGGAAACTGGAACTCAGACCAGATTTTCGATGATGACCTGAAGCAGTTCGCGGTTGAGCCGGGCGCTGTCTTCGGCTTCTTCCAGGGCATCCGAGGTGACGTTGATGCTGCCGCCAACGTCTTCGAGGCGGAGCGTGAAATCCCGGTAGATCAGTTCCGGCGCGTCATTCGACCCGCCGATCAGGCGACGGAAGAAGCCGGGTTCCGGGGCTTGCTGGATGATGCCGGCGAAGCGCACATTGAACACCGAGTCTTCCCGGCTGGAATCGAGGATTTCCACTTCGGCGTTGTCCAGGGCCTGGCGCACCTGCACCCAGGCCCGGTCGTAATCGATTCGCAGGGCGAGGAAAGGCGGGTTACCGGCGGCGTCCACGATATTCGCCTTGCGGGCGCCTTCGATGGTGCCGGCGAGCAGGCTGGCGGTGGAGGCCTGATAGATGTCGTTGCGGTCGGCGAGATACTGGGAAATGGCGTCGAGAATCTGCCGTTCCAGGTCCGGGTCGTCGGAAACTTCGGGCCACTCCACGGTGAGGGGAGGCGGCTGTGTGCGCAGGTTCTGCTGGTGCCGCAGGGTGATTTCCGAGGAACTCGAATGCAGGCCCGGCTCGATCACGACGCGGTACTTTTGCCGCAACTCCGGCGCATTGCTGGATTCAAGCCAGGCAGTCTCCATGACGCCGGCGCCCGGGTCGGCCATGTCGAGTTCCAGATTGAGCTGGCTCCAGAAATCCCGCACCAGCGGCCAGACCTGGGCCGGGGTGGCGTCGATCACGATCCAGCGGCGGTCGCCAAGGGCCTGGATGACAACGCCTTCCCGGCGCCGGGTTTCAATGGGTTTGGGCAGGGGAATGTCGTCGGCGAAGGTCACGCCGGAAATCAGCGGGGTTTCGGGAATGACATAGAGCGCGTCGATGGTGTAGCTGTCCAGCTCCGGCGGGATTTCCATGGGGGGCATGATGCGCGCGTCGCGGTAGGTTTCCGGGTTGCCGCCGATGCCGAAGATGCCGTCTTCGCCGATGCCGAGAAAGCCCTCGTCCTCGCCGGACTCGTCTTCGCCGCCGCCGAACAGCCCATCTTCCCCGCCGATGACCGAGCAGCCCGTGACCAGGGCAAGCAGGACGAGACAGAAAATGGTTCGGAATCTGGTCATGCCGTCAATCATTTTCCGGGGCCGGATCTTCGATATTGACTCCGCCGTGGATCAGGGCCTGTTCCAACTGCTCGTGGAACCGCGGGTGGAGTTCCACCAGCGGCAGCCGGATTCCCGGCGCAACCCGGCCCATTCGCCGCAGGGCCCATTTCACCGGCGCCGGGTTTCCTTCCACAAACAGTCCCTGGTGCAAGGGCATGAGTTCATCATTCACAGCGGCGGCCCGGGCAAAATCTCCAGCGAGGGCGAGTTCGCACATCTTCGCCATTTTTCCGGGCGCCACATTGGCGGTCACCGAGACGGTTCCCCGGGCGCCGGCCCGCATCAAGGGCAAGGTGACGGCGTCCTCGCCGCTGTAGACCGCAACTTCTGCGACCTTGCATGCTTCCACAAGTTCCCCGCCCCGTTCCGGGTCGCCGGTGGCGTCCTTGATCGCGACGATGTTGTCGAACTCGGCCAGGCGCAGCACGGTCTCGAGTTCCAGGTCGCAGGCGGTTCTGCCGGGAACGTTGTAGAGAATCTGGGGAATGTCGATGGTTTCCGCAATGATGGCGTAATGCCGGTACAGACCCTGCTGGGAAGGCTTGTTGTAGTACGGCGTCACGAGCAGGGCGGCGGCGGCGCCGCAGTCGGCGGCGGCCCGGGTAAGCTGCAGGGCTTCGGCGGTATTGTTGGAGCCGGTGCCGGCGATAATGGGGATGCGACCCGCGGCCCGGTCCACGGCGCGCGCGACGAGATCGCAGTGTTCGGCATGGGACAGGGTCGCCGATTCACCGGTGGTGCCGGCAATCACGATGGCATGGGTGCCCGCCGCGATATGCCATTCGAGGAGGCGGTCGAAGCCCGGCTCGTCCAGGGAACCGGCCGCGGCCATGGGCGTGACCATGGCGACAATGCTGCCGGCGATCGAAGTTTTCACGCTTTTCTGATCCAGTAGTAATAGGCGGTTTCGTCCTTGCTGAAATGGAGAATCCGGTGGTCGCTGTGTTCGGCGAACATGTGGAAATCCCTTTCCGAGCCGGGGTCGGTGGCAACCACTTTCAGCACCTGGCTGGCCGCCATGCCATTGAGGGCGAGTTTTGCCTTCAGCAGGGGCATGGGACACTGCAGGCCACTGAGGTCAAGTTCAATATCGGCCGCCGGATTCATCCCCGCATTCTAGCAACTCGCCGGCTCGACTGTCTGCACCGGGTTCTTGCGCAGGTTGCCGCGAAAACTGGCATCTCGCCTTTGTTGGCAGGCGGGGTGCAGCGGATGCCGTGAATACATCCCTGTAGGCTTCGGGCTCGGCTTCCTGCCTCGCACGCCCGCTGCACCCCGCCTGCCAACAAAGGCCTACGGCATCTCGACACCAGGTCATTCCGCGCGTAGTCGCGGAATCTCCCTGTCGGGCCTCTGCATGGAATTCTGTGGTACCCTCTCGGGGATACGGTTTCGGGCTGCTTTCATGCGCTGGTTGATCTTGCCGACTGTTGCGTTGGCGGTGGGTGCAATTCTGGTTCCGGGCGAAACGGTCGGGCAGTCGCGGCTGCCCACGCTCGGGGACAGGATTTCCGGGACGGTTTCGCTGGAAGAAGAGTACCGCATGGGCCGGCAGTTTCTGGCCCAGATTCGCCGCGGCGCGCCGACGATTCCGGACGCCCTGCTCAACAGCTATCTGGAAAACATCACCTACCGGCTGGCCTCGCGTTCCGAACTCAAGGACCATCGCCTGTCCTTCGTCATCATCGACAGCGACGAACTCAATGCCTTTGCGGCGCCGGGCGGGATTATCGGGGTCAATACCGGGCTGTTTCTCCATGCGGTGAACGAAGCCGAATTCGCTTCGGTCATGGCCCATGAAATCGCCCATGTGAGCCAGCGGCATTTCGCCCGGGGCGTGGATGAAGCCCAGGCGGGCCGAATTCCGTATCTTGCCAGCCTGCTCGCCAGCGTGATCGTCATGGCGACTTCCGACGCCCAGCACGGTACGGCGGCGATCACCGCGGCCCAGGGCATGGCGGTAAGCAATCAGCTTCGCCACAGCCGCAGCAATGAAGCCGAGGCGGACCGGGTGGGCCAGAACACCATGTTCAACGCCGGCATCGACCCTGCCGCCATGGGCTCGCTGTTCGAGCGGCTCATGTCCCTGAACCGGCTTGGCAGCAGGCCCCCGGAGTTCCTGCTGTCCCACCCGCTCACCGAATCCCGGGTGGCCGACGCCCGCAGCCGGGCGGGGCGCTATCCCGGACGGGATTATTTCGACAACCTGGAATACCGGCTCATGCGGGCCCGGGTGGTGAATCATTACGCCCCGGACAAGCGCGCCCTGGTGGCGGATTATGAGCGCCGCAGGGAAGAGCCGCGCAGCGACGTCGAGGAAGACGCCTTCATTTACGGCCTGGCAGTGGCCTATTGGGAAAATGAACAATACGCGCTGGCTTCGGAGACCCTGGCGCGGTTGCTCGCCAGGGACCCCAACCGCATCAGCTACGTGGTGACCCAGGCCGAAATACTGATTCGCCGGAACGAGGAGGGTCAGGCGATTCCCTTCCTGCGCCGGCATCTGGAAATCAATCCCGGCAATCATGCCCTGACCATGACCCTGGCGGATGCGCTGATCCAGGCCCGGGCCTACGAAGCCGCCGCCATGACCCTCGACGCCCATACCCGGCGCCGCCCGGACGACCACCACATCTGGTATCGGCTTGCGGAAGTGCAGGGCCAGGCGGGAAACATCAGTGAAGTGCATCAGGCCCGGGCAGAGTATTTCAGCCTGGTGGGGGATTTCCCGGCGGCGCGGAACCAGTTGCAGTACGCTTTGCGGCTCGAGCAGGACGCCGGCGCATCGCCCACGGAGCAGGCCGGACTGCAGCAGAAAATCCGGGAAGTCGAACGGATTATCGCGGAAATGAGCGGCTAGTCGCCCGCCATCTGCTTGCCGAAATCGAGCATGCGCCGCAGGGGAATCATCGCCTGCCGGGCAAGCTCCGCATCCACCAGCACTTCGTTATCGCCGTTTTCCAGCGTCTCCCGCATCTCGTGGAGTGAATTCAGCCCCATCCAGGGGCAACTCGCGCAACTGCGGCATTCGGCGCCTTTGCCCGCTGTCGGCGCCACGATGAATTCCTTGTCCGGCGCCCGCATTTGCAACTTGTGGAAAATTCCCTGGTCGGTGGCGACGATGAACTGGCGATTGGGCAAGTCGCTCGCCGCCCGGATGATCTGCGTGGTGGAGCCGACGAAATCGGCAAGCTCCAGCACGCCGGCGGGGGATTCCGGGTGGGCCAGCACCGCGGCTTCGGGATGGACCTGGATCAGGTCCTTCAGGCCCCGGGCCTTGAATTCCTCGTGTACGATGCAGGCGGCGTCCCAAAGCAGCATGTCGGCGCCGGTGACGCGCTGGATATAGGCGCCGAGATGACGGTCCGGCGCCCACAGGATCCGCTCGCCCCCGGCGGACAGGTGATCCACCAGGTCCACGGCGATGCTTGAAGTCACCACCCAGTCCGCCCTGGCTTTCACCGCGGCGGAAGTGTTGGCGTACACCACCACGGTATGTTCCGGGTGGTTATCGCAGAATCGGGAAAAGTCATCCGCCGGGCAGGCCAGGTCGAGGGAACAGGTGGCCTCCAGGGTGGGCATCAGCACGGTCTTGCCCGGGCTCAGGATCTTGGCGGTTTCCCCCATGAAGCGAACCCCGGCCACCACCAGCACCTCGGCGTCGCAATCCCGGCCAAAGCGCGCCATTTCCAGGCTGTCGCCCACGAATCCCCCGCTCTCCTCGGCCAGTTCCTGCAATTCCGCATCGACATAATAGTGGGCGACGATGGCGGCCTTCCTGCGCTCGAGCAAGCCCATGATCGCATCGCGGTATTCGGCCCGCTGCCGCGCGCTCGGCGCCTCGGGCGGAACCGCCCGGTCGAGATACCGCTTCACCAGCAAGGTGTCGGCAATCAGCCGATCTTCATCGACTACCGCCACACCGGAATCCGCAAGCGTTTCCGTCATATCCGGCCACCAGATTGGCCGGGCATTCTAGCACGGCCGCCAATGTCGAGAGCCTAGGAGCCTGTGCCCCTACTCCTGGCTGTACACATCCGCCATGAGGGTTTGTTCGTGGAGGCGGGCGGCCTTGATGGAGGCCTGTTTGGCGGAGTCGTTGCGGGTGTTTTCAAGCCGGCGGAGGTAGATTTCGTCCACGTCCGAGGTGACGTAGTCGCCGTCGAATACCGAACATTCGAAGCGGGTGATGTCGCGGTTGCCTTCACGGCAGGCGTCGATGAGGTCTTCAAGGTCCTGGTAGATGAGCCAGTCGGCGCCGATGGTCTCCTGCACCTCTTCGATGCTGCGGCCCGCGGCGATGAGTTCCGAGGCGGCTGGCATGTCGATGCCATAGACATTGGGAAAGCGGATGGGCGGCGCCGCCGAGGCGAAGTAGACCTTGCGGGCGCCCGCGTCCCGGGCCATCTGGATGATCTGCCTGGAAGTCGTGCCGCGGACGATGGAATCGTCCACCAGCAGGACATTCTTGCCGCGGAATTCGAGATCGATGACATTAAGCTTCTGGCGCACGGATTTCCTGCGCTGGACCTGACCCGGCATGATGAAAGTCCGGCCGATGTAGCGGTTCTTGACGAATCCCTCGCGGAACTTGACGCCCAGCCGGTTGGCGAGTTCCAGGGCGATGGGGCGGCTCGTTTCCGGGATCGGGATGACCACGTCGATATCCTGCTTCGCGCGCAGGCGCTTGAGCTTGTCGGCCAGTTTTTCGCCCATGCGGAGCCGGGCCTTGTACACCGAAATGCCGTCCATCAGCGAATCGGGCCGGGCGAAATAGACGTGTTCGAAAATGCAGGGAGTGTGGATGCCCGGTTCCACGCAGACCCGGGTGTGCAGTTTGCCGGCGAAATCGAGGTATACCGCTTCGCCGGGAGCGAGGTCGCGTTCGATCTCAAAACCCTGGGAGTCCAGGGCCACCGACTCCGAGGCCACCATGTACTCGCGCCGGCCCTCGCGGCTGCGGCTGCCGAAAACCAGCGGTCGGATGCCGTGGGGGTCGCGGAAGCCGGCAATGCCATAGCCGGCGATCATCACGATAACCGCATAGGCCCCGCGGCAACGCATGTGAACGCCGGTGACCGCGGCGAAAATGTCTTCCGGGGTGGGTGACATCCTGCCCCGGCGCTGCAGCTCGTGGGCGAATACATTGAGCAGCACTTCGGAATCCGAATCGGTATTGATATGTCGCAGGTCGTCGCGGAAAAGCCCGCGGCTCAGTTCGCGGTTGTTGGTGAGATTGCCGTTATGGGCCAGGGCCAGGCCGTAGGGAGAGTTGACATACAGCGGCTGGGCCAGGGCCGGGCTGCTGCTGCCGGCGGTGGGATAGCGGACATGGGCGATGCCCATCTGTCCGGTGAGCCGCCGCATGTGGCGGCTGCGGAAAACATCCTTGACCAGGCCATTGTCCTTGCGCAGATTGAGCTTGCCATGATCGCTGGTCATGATGCCGGCGGCATCCTGACCGCGATGCTGCAGCACCGTCAGGGTGTCGTACAGGCACAGGCCCACATCCTTGCCGGCGACCACGCCAACCAGACCACACACGGTCAATTCTCCTGCCAGGTCGGGGCCGCCATTATATGCCAACCGGGAGCCGGCGGCGCGTGAACTCCTGTGGCGCTGGCGACCAGGCCTGATGATTCGGGAAAAATCGCAGACGCCCATTCAATCAGGGCGAATACAATGGGAATCAGCAGGGATTCGGCCCAGAAATCGGCTTCGCCGAAGAATATTCGCAGCAGGGCCAGGGCCAGGCAAACCAGCAGCGTTCCCCACAGAACGCCGAATACGCCGCCGAGCGCCCGGTCCATCACGGTCAGCCCGGCGAGCGAGACGATGCCGGTCAAGAGCCTGGCCAGCACCACATTGCCCAGCAGTATCACCCCCAGAAACAGGCCCAGAAACGCCAGGGCGCCGCGCAGGGTCGCGCTTTCGATCATTCCCTCCATGGCGTTGGCGAAACTGGCGGCATAGAGCCAGACCACCACCACCGCCGCCGCCAGGGTCGCCAGGGACAGCACCGATCGCACCAGCCCCCGGAACAATCCACGCAGGCAGGCCAGCCCGATGATGATCAGGATGACCAGGTCCGCCGCATTCAGTTCCTGGAACGACATGGCTCAGAACCCCGGCAACTCATAGGGAACGATGGCGCCGGAAATGCCCAATTCCTCCGCCAGCGCGGCCTGGTAACCCAGCGCGGTTTCCCGCGCCAGCCAGGGACCAGCCAATACCAGGCTCAATGCTCCCGATTCCGCTTGCTGCCGGCGGATATAGGCGCGGTAGCCCGCCGCCAGCAGGCGCTCCAGCATCTGTTCCGCCTGCTCCGCATCGCTGAATTGCCCGAGCCGCAGGCCCCATCCCCTGGGCAGGCCCTGTTCATCGAGCTGCGGAATCTCGCGCCAGGGCTGCGCCGGATCCGCCACTGCGCGCTGTTCTTCGGGCACATTGATGGCCGGCGTATCGGCCAGAATCACCGGTCGGGTTTGCACGGGTTCCGCAAGTTCGGGAACCGCCGGCGGCACGGGGATGCGGCTCGTCAACGGCGCCTGGGCGGGCTCTTCACCGTCGAAGATCATGGGCAGGAAAATCAGCCCGAGAGCCAGCAGGAACACGGCGGGAATCACAATCCGTCTGAAAAGTTGCTTCAAGCACCCTACCTCGAAAGCGCCTCGGTCCCGGGACGCACCGCGGCGACTGTGCGGAAGGAGCCGGTTACCACCACCCCTGGCGCTCCGCATTCCCGCGCCGCACGCCAGGCTCCAGGCACGGAATCCGCGGTGAAGATGGCGGCCCCGGGCAGACAGGCCTCCAGCCGCCGGCGCTGCTCGGCAACGGGCATGGCGCGGGAATCGTCGATTCCGGCAATATACCAGACATCCACCTGCCCCCCCAGAGCCGTGGCAAAGCCCTCGATGTCCTTGTCCGCCAGCATGGCGAGCACCACGGCGGGTTTGCCGGAAAAAACCGATTCCCGGCGCAGGCGGGAGATTTCCCCGGCAAGCATTCGCCCCGCCGCCGGATTATGCGCCACATCCAGCAGCGCGGGCATTCCGCTCTCGGCGCAGCGGCGCAGCTCCAGCCTGCCGGGCAGTGCCGCCTGTTCCTGGGCGGCGCGGATTCCCTCCCGGGTGATCGCCAGTGGAGATAAATGCGCCGCCTGGAGCGCGGCGGCCATGGCGGCCAGGGATATCCGCGGCGGCTTGAGCCCATCGAGGCGAAGTGGGCCGCGGGTTCCCCTCCCCCACCAGCGCCAGTCATCGGCGCCGGCATCCGCGCCATAGTCCCTGCCGTAGCGATACACCGGCGCCCGCAGTTCCGCGGCGCGCTCGATAATGCTTGCGGTGGGCTGTGTTCCGCCGTAGACCAGGGGCTTGCCCGGACGCAGGATACCGGCTTTTTCCGCGCCGATGGCCTCCCGGTTGTCGCCAAGCCAGTGCTGGTGGTCCAGGTCGATATTGGTAATCAGCATGATGTCGGCGTCGATGAGGTTCACCGCGTCGAGGCGGCCGCCAAGCCCCACTTCGAGTATGAGCGCATCCAGTCCGCCGCTGGCGAGGATTTGCAGCGCCGCCAGGGTGGCGAATTCGAAATAGCTCAGGGATATGCCCCGGCGGGCCTGTTCCACCGCGGCCAGGGCGGCGCAGATCCGGGCATCGTCGCAGTCGGCGCCGTCGATGCGGAAGCGTTCATTGAATCGCTCGATATGGGGGGAAAGATAGCAGCCGGCGCGCAGGCCGGAAGCCAGCAGGATCGCTTCCAGCGCGGTCGCCGCGGAGCCCTTGCCATTGGTGCCGGCGATGGTGAACACCACCGGCAAGCGCTGCCCGGGAGTCAGACGCAACCCCATCCTTTGCGCGACCAGACGGATTCGGTCAAGGCCGAGTTCGATCTCCCGGGGATGCACCGCGGCGATATGGGACAGCCAACTGGCCAGATTCACGGCGCGACCCGACCGGTATTCAGTTCACCGCCCGCCGGAACCAGCAGAGCTTGTCGAGCAGCGATGCGATGCGCTCGCGCAGGTCCCGGCGATGCACGATCATGTCCACGGCGCCGTGCTCGAGCAGAAACTCGCTGCGCTGAAAACCTTCCGGCAGCTTTACCTTGACCGTCTGGCGAATAACGTCGGGGCCGGTGAATCCCACCAGCGCATTGGGCTCGGCGATATTGACATCGCCCAGCATGGCCAGGCTTGCGGAAACGCCGCCGTACACCGGGTCCACCAGCACCGAGACATAGGGCAGGCTGTACCGCCGCAGACGCTCCAGGGCGGCGGCGGTCTTGGCCATTTGCATGAGCGAAATCAGCGCCTCCTGCATCCGGGCGCCGCCGCTGGTGGAAAAACACACCAGGGGCAGGTCCTCCTCGATGCAGATGTTCACCGCCTGGGCGAATTTCTCCCCCACCACGGCGCCCATGGAGCCGCCGATAAAGCCGAATTCGAATACCGCCAGCAACAGGGGCTTGCCGTGCAGCCTGCCCTTGACGATGACCAGAGCGTCTTTTTCGCCGGTAACTTTCTCGGCGGCGCCGAGACGGTCCCGGTAGCGCTTGCGGTCCTTGAAGCGGAGCAGGTCCACCGGCGCCAGGTCCGCCAGCAGTTCCCGCTGTCCGTCCTCGTCGAGAAACAGGGCGATGCGGCGGCGGGCGGAAATGCGCAGGTGATGATCGCATTTCGGGCAGACGTCGAGATTGTCCTCCAGGCTTTTGCCATAGAGCGTGGCGTCGCAACGGGGGCATTTTTTCCAGACGCCTTCAGGCACTGTGGACTTGCCGGCCCCGGTTTTCTTCGCCGTTGCAATCGACGGCAGTATGTTGTCCAGCCAACTCATGAAACTCGTTTCCCGTCGTGGTCCAGCGCCCGCCGCACCCTGCCGATCAACTCCGCGGCTTCGCCGATCGCTTCCGGATGCCTTGTCGCCTCCGGCGGCAGGGCTTCGATTTTCTCCACCAGCGCGCTGCCGATAATGACGCCGTCTCCCAGGGCATTCATGGCCAGGGCGGTTTCCTCATCCCGGATGCCAAAGCCGATGATGATGGGCAGATCGGTCAGTTTCCGCAGCCCGGCGATGTTCCCGGCCACGGATTCACGATCTTCCAATGCCGCTCCGGTTACTCCCTTGAGCGAGACATAATACAGGTAACCGCTTGTATATTCGATGATTTCCCTGGCGCGACACGGGGCTGTGGTGGGTGAAACGAGAAAAATGCGGTCGATACCCTGTCCGGCCAGCAGGGCGGGCAGGTCGCCGGCTTCGGCCAGCGGCATGTCCACCACGAGCACGCCGTCAACCCCCGCCCTGGCGCAGCCCGCGGTGAATTCCCCATAACCCATGATTTCGATGGGGTTGAGATAGCCCATCAGTATGACCGGTGTTCGCCCATCCTGGTCCCGAAAGCGGCGGGCGAGTTCGAGGACTCCCGCGAGCGTGGCCCCGCCGGCAAGCGCGCGCTCTACGCCGCGCTGGATTACCGGTCCATCGGAGGACGGGTCGCTGAAGGGAATGCCGAGCTCGATCATGTCCGCGCCCCGGGCCACGAGTTCGCGCATGAGCGCGAGGGTGGTTGCAAAGTCCGGGTCTCCCGCCACCAGATAGGGAATCAGCAGTCCCCGTTCCTGTTCCCTGGCGCGGGCGGCGCATGGCGCAATCCGGCTCATCAGGCGGTTCCGAAATCCGCGCCTTCCAGCCTGGCGACAGCCTCGATATCCTTGTCGCCGCGCCCGGAAAGGTTGACCAGCAGGTTTTGCCCGCTTTTCATCTTCGCGGCAAGTCTGCCGGCCCAGGCCAGGGCATGGCTCGATTCCAGTGCCGGGATGATGCCCTCGAGGCGGGTAAGCTGGTGAAAGGCCTCCAGGGTTTCCCTATCGGTGGCGCCAACATATCGCACCCGCTCGAGATCCTTTAGCCAGGCGTGCTCCGGCCCCACACCGGGATAGTCGAGCCCGGCGGACACCGAATGGGTGTCGAGAATCTGGCCGTGCTCATCGACCATCAGGTAGGTGCGGTTGCCGTGCAGCACCCCGGGCCTGCCGGCGCACAGGGGGGCGGCATGATCCGGGGTATCGAGCCCCCGCCCGGCGGCTTCGACGCCGTACATCGCCACGTCACTGTCGCCGAGAAAAGGATGGAACAGGCCGATGGCGTTGGAGCCGCCGCCGACGCAGGCCACCAGGGCATCGGGCAGGACCCCTGTGCGTTCGAGAAATTGCCTGCGGGCTTCGCGCCCGATCACGCTCTGGAAATCCCGCACCATCCGCGGATAGGGATGGGGGCCGGCAACGGTGCCGATAATGTAATAGGTGTCATCCACGTGGGTGGCCCAGTCGCGCAGGGCTTCATTCATGGCGTCCTTTAGCGTGCGCGAGCCCGACTCCACGGCAATCACCCGGGCGCCCAGCAACTTCATGCGGTACACATTGGGCGCCTGGCGAACGATGTCCTCGGCGCCCATATAGACATGGCATTCCAGGCCCATCCGCGCCGCCACGGTGGCGCTGGCGACGCCGTGCTGGCCGGCGCCGGTTTCGGCGATGAGCCGGGTCTTGCCCATGTGTTTCGCAAGCAGCGCCTGGCCGATGGTATTGTTCACCTTGTGGGCGCCGGTATGGTTCAGGTCCTCGCGTTTGAGCCAGATTCGCGCGCCGCCCCAGGCTTCGCTCAGGCGTTCGGCGAGGTACAGGGGAGAGGGACGGCCCACATAGTCCGCCAGGTCGACGTCGAATTCCCGCCAGAATTCCGGCTTCGCCGACAGCGAGGCGTAGGCTTCCGCGAGTTCCGCCACCGCCCGGACCAGGGTTTCACCGACAAAGACGCCCCCATACGGCCCGAAATGGCCGTTTTCGTCGGGGCCCGCAAATTCCGCGCCCAGTTCCGGCGCGGGCTCAGGCATTTCTGGCTTCCTTGATGAAATCATTTACTTTGGACAGATCCTTGACGCCCGGTTCAATCTCCACGCCGGAACTCGTATCGATGCCCCGGGGGCGCGCCTTGCGAATGGCCGTGGCCACGTTCCCGGCCCGCAAGCCGCCGGCAAGCACGATATTGTCCTTTCCTGCGGCAACCAGTGCGGCGGCGACTTCCCAGGGAAACGTCTTGCCGGTGCCGCCCGGGGCCGAGTTGTCCCAGGTGTCGAGCAGAATGCTTTGCGCCGAGTCGTAACGGTTGACCAGCGGCAACAGATTCTCATCGCAGCGCACGCGCAGGGCTTTCATGTACGGCAGGCCGAAAGATTCGCAGAATCCGGCGCTTTCCCCGCCATGGAACTGCAGGCCGGTCACCAGCCCGGTTTTCACCACGGCCTCCACGGCGGCGGCGGCGGAATCGACAAAAAGCGCAAAGACCTCGACTTTGCCGCCAACCCCTTCCAGCACCTCCGCGAAGCGCTCCGGCGGCACATGACGGCGGCTTGGCGGATAACAGACCAGGCCGATCGCATCGGCGCCGGATTCGGATATCGCCCGGGCATCCCCGCTTCGGGTGACGCCGCAGATCTTGATCCAGATTTCAGCCATGGGCTGCTGCCGGAAAAACGGCGCATTGTAGCAAACTTTGTTCAGGCGAATTCCGGCAGCGGGTCCAGCAAGGGCGGCGCCACGGTTCGCGACGGTACGCCGCAGGAGGCGGGATAAGCCACGCCGATCAGATACAGCCCGGCGGCCGGGGCGGTTGCGCCGGCCCGTTTGCGATCCCTGGCTGCGAGCGTTTCAGCCATCCAGTCCGGTTCCCGCCTGCCCCCGCCCACTTCGAGCAGCGATCCGGCGATGTTGCGAACCATGTGCTGCAAAAAGGCGTTGGCGCGAATATCGATCACGACAAAGCCGCGCTGCCGATAGATTCGCAGGTGCCGCACATTGCGCAGGAACGAGCGCGACTGGCAACCCGCCGCCTGAAAGCTGCGGAAGTCCTTTTCCCCCTCCAGGCATCGGGCCGCCGCCCGCATGGCGTCAAGATCCAGTGTTTCGTCCACGCGCAAGGCTCTTCCCGCCAACTGGGGGGAATCGATCCCGGATGGATGCAACAGGTAGGCATATCGTCTGCTGATTGCGGAAAATCTCGCGCTGAATTCGCCGCTTACAGTGCATATTTCCTGTATTTTCACCGTCTCGGGCAGAAGACTGTTGACGCCGGCCGTCCAGGCGCGGGGACTGCGCTCGGCAGTGCAGTCGAAATGGGCAATCTGGCAGGTGGCGTGGACGCCGGCATCGGTTCGGCCGGCGCAGACAAGTTTGACCGGCGCATCGGCAACCCGGCTGATTGCGGGTTCAAGCACACCCTGCACGGTGGGGATTTCCGGAGAAGACTGTTTTTGCCAACCGCCGAATGCGGCGCCGTCGTATTCGATTCGCAGGACGATGCGCCGGCCGCTGGGAAGTACGGCGGTCATGGATCAGTTCAGGTCATGAATGATTGCCAGCAATTGCCTGGCTTCACTGACCTGTGCTTCATTGCCGACCCGGATGACCTGCTCGAGAATTCTGCGAGCCTGCTCGCTGTCCCCCATCCGATGGAAGGAATAGGCGAGATTGAGCCGTTCGGCGATTTCCTCCTCGTCGCCGTTGTCGAGTTCGATGACGTAATCGTCGTCCGCATCGGAGTCGTCCTCGTCGTCCGGGATTTCTCCCGGGTCTTGCGGAGGGTTCGGGTCATCGACATATTCGCCTTCCGGGGGCGGAATTTCCGCAGCGTCTTCAGGTCCGCCGCCCGGCTCGATCCTGAAGGTTTCTTCCCCAAAATCGTCGCTGTGGTCCTGGACTCCCCTGTCCGTCGGAAACTCTTCCCGTTCCGTATTCGTTCCAACCTCCGCATGTTTTTTCGTTTTTTGCGCTGTTTTGTTATCCGTATATCCCGGAGGGGTTACTGTCGCTTTTCTTGTGGCATTTTGCTCGGGGCCTGTTGCGCGCAACATCCGCAGCACAGCCAGACCGAGCAGCAGCAAAGCCCCACCGATAACAATGGTTGCGGGACTAAACAGGCTACCTTCCGCGGCGGCTTCCCGTTCCGCCCGGGCGGCGGTTTCCGCCTCCGCTTCCGCCGCGGCGACAACAGCCGCTTCCTGTCCGGCTTCGAGCCGAGCCTGTTGCCTGGCTTCCACAGCCAGATTGGCCTGTAGCGGGGCGAGCTGTTGCGACCGGGAAGCAACCAGTTGTCTGGCGAGTATGATCTGGGCGTCGAGATCGTCAAGCCGGGCGAGCCATTCCGCGCGTTCCCGGTTGACCCGCGCCACCTCCTCTTCGACCCGGGCCAGTTGGCTTTGCAATTCCAGGATGCGCTGGTCCAGCGATTCTGGGCTTTGCTGGTTCGCCGCGGCGGCGCCGACGGTTGAGGCGACCCCGGCGCCGTCGGGTTGCGGGACAGTGGCATGAGCCCGCGCCAGACTTGCCGCAAAGCTCAGCAGCAAACCTGCAAACAGCAGTGTCCGGTATGGTTTCCTGTTCCGCAAAATCGTTGGATTCCGTTTCGCGCTCAAACCGCTGGCAACTGATTTGTCTTCCCGGGCGCAGCTTTCCAGACCCGCAAGTATTTACGATAAGTACTCGGCAAGCAAGATTTCCGCGATCTGCACCGTGTTCAAGGCGGCGCCCTTGCGGATATTATCGGCCACTATCCAGAGATTCACGCCATTTTCCAGAGAAAAATCATCCCGAATCCTGCCCACAAAGACCGGGTCGGCGCCCGCGGCATGCTCCACCGGCGTGGGATAGCCATTGGATTCAGGCTCATCCAGCAGCCGCACCCCGGGCGCATCGAGCAACAACTCCCGCACTTCCGCCGCCGAAATCGCTCGCCGGGTTTCCACCTGCACTGCTTCGGAATGTCCATAGAAAACCGGGATGCGGACGCAGGTCGCGCTGACGTCAATGTTTTCATCGCCAAGTATCTTGCGGGTCTCCCAGTGCATTTTCATCTCTTCCCGGGTGTAGCCGTTATCCATGAAGCGATCGATATGGGGCAAGGCATTGAACGCGATCTGGCTCGGAAACACATCGGCCTGGGCGGGGCGTCCATTAAGCAACCCGGCGGTCTGGGACGCCAACTCCCCCACCGCCGAACGACCGGCTCCGGACACCGCCTGATAGGTGGCCACGCTGATCCGGCGAATGCCGGCGGCATCGTGAACGGGCTTTAGCGCCACCACCATCTGCATGGTGGAGCAGTTGGGGTTGGCAATCAGGTTTCTATTTCGAAAATCCGCGATATTTTGAGGGTTTACCTCGGTTACAACAAGTGGAACATCAACATCTTCTCGAAACTGTGAGGTGTTGTCGACCACCACGCAGCCCGCCTCCGCGGCTTTGGGGGCGAACTCCGCCGAAATCGCTCCGCCGGCGGAAAACAGGGCGATCTCGACCTGGCCGAAGTCGAACTCCGCAAGATTTTCCACGGTAATGGAACGCTTGCCGAACATCACCGAAGTCCCGGCGGAGCGCTCGCTCGCCAGGGCATGCAGTTGCTTCACCGGGAATTCCCGCTCGGCGAGTATTTCGAGCAGGCATTCCCCCACAGCGCCGGTCGCGCCGACTATGGCCACATTGCAGGCGTTCATGCGTGAAAATACCAGGGTGACTGTTCCCGCCAGCGCTGTTCGAATTCGCGAATCGCCGGCGCATCCTCAAGCGTCAGGCCGATGTCATCCAGGCCATTGAGCAGGCAATGCCGGCGAAATTCATCAACCGGAAAAGCGATTTTTTCTCCATCTGATTTGACGATTTCCTGTTGCGGCAGGTCCACCTTGAGGCGATAGCCTGGCGCCGCGGCCACTTCCCGGAATAACATGTCTACAATATCTCTTTCTAAAACAATAGGTAATATTCCATTTTTGAAGCAATTATTAAAAAATATGTCGGCAAAACTCGGGGCGATGATGACCCGGAAACCATAGTTTTCCAGCGCCCAGGGAGCATGTTCCCGGCTCGAACCACAGCCGAAATTGTCCCGGGCAAGCAAGATCGATGCGCCCTGGTAACGAGGCTGGTTGAGCACGAATTCCGGGTTCAGCGGGCGATTGCCGTTGTCGCTGTCGGGCTCGCCCTTGTCGAGATAGCGATGCTCATCGAACAGATTGACGCCGAATCCGCTGCGGCGTATCGACTTGAGAAACTGTTTGGGAATGATGAAATCCGTATCCACATTGGCCCGGTCCAGGGGCATGACCAATCCTTCCTCGGTCGAAAATGCCTTCATGATCTTTTCCTCAGAGGCTGCGCACATCGACGAAGCGGCCATGCACCGCCGCCGCCGCCGCCATGGCGGGGCTGACGAGATGGGTGCGCCCGCCCCGTCCCTGGCGTCCTTCGAAGTTGCGATTGGAGGTGGAGGCGCAATGTTTGCCGGGAGGCAACTGATCGGCATTCATCGCCAGGCACATGGAACAGCCGGGCTCGCGCCATTCCATGCCGGCCTCACTGAAAATGCGATGCAGTCCTTCCGCTTCCGCCTGTTCCTTGACCAGGCCCGAACCGGGCACCACCAGGGCGCATTCGATGTTGTCGGCAACGCGCCTGCCTTCCACCACCCGGGCTGCTTCCCGCAGGTCCTCGATTCTGGAATTGGTGCAGGAGCCGATAAAGACGTAATCGAGCCGGATGTCGCTGATGGGCGTACCGCCTTCCAGTCCCATGTACGCCAGGGCCTGCTCCATGTTGCCGCGGCGGATGCTGTCCGGCTCGGCTTCGGGCCTGGGCACGGCGGAGTTCACCGGCGCCACCATTTCCGGCGAGGTGCCCCAGGTCACCTGGGGCTCGATGTCTTCGCCGCGCAATTCCACGATCTTGTCGAAACTCGCGTCCGCGTCGCTGCGCAATTCGCGCCAGGCTTTTTCCGCCTGTTCCCACAATTCGCCGGCAGGAGCAAAAGGCCGCCCCCGGATGTAGTCCAGGGTCTTGTCATCCACCGCGATCAGGCCGGCCCGGGCGCCCGCTTCGATGGTCATGTTGCATACCGTCATGCGACCTTCGATACTGAGATTGCGGATGACCTCGCCGGCGTATTCGATGGTGAAGCCGGTGCCGCCGGCGGTGCCGATCCTGCCGATAATCGCCAGCACCACATCCTTGGCGGTGACGCCGGCGCCCAGTTCGCCATCGACCCGCGCCAGCATGTTCTTCATCTTCTTCTGCAGCAGGCACTGGGTCGCCAGCACATGCTCCACCTCGGAAGTGCCGATGCCGTGGGCCAGGGCGCCGAGGGCGCCATGGGTCGAGGTGTGGGAATCGCCGCAGACAATGGTCATGCCCGGCAGGGTTGCGCCCTGTTCGGGCCCGACCACGTGGACTATGCCCTGGCGGCGGTCCTCCATGCCGAGTTCGGTAATGCCGAATTCGCGACAGTTTTCGTTGAGCGTGGCGACCTGCAGCCTGGAGACCGGGTCCTTGATGCCGGAGAGCCCCTGCCGGCGTTCCGCCGCCGTGGTGGGAATATTATGGTCCGGGGTCGCCAGGTTGGCGCCGCTGCGCCAGGGTTTGCGCCCGGCCAGGCGCAGCCCCTCAAAAGCCTGTGGCGAAGTGACTTCATGGATGAGATGCCGGTCGATATAGATCAGTGCGGTGCCGTCATCGCGCCGCCTGACCAGATGCGCATCCCAGATCTTGTCGTACAGTGTCTTGCCGCTCATGGTTTCCGGTTTCCGTCAGTTTTGCCGTTCAGCGCCGCACGCCGGCGCATTGGGCGCGGTCGCGCAGCAGATGATCCATCAGCACAATGGCCATCATCGCCTCGGCAATGGGAGTTGCGCGAATGCCCACGCAGGGGTCGTGGCGACCGGTGGTCACCACTTCCGCAGCCTCACCCGAGGTGTTGATGGTACGGCCGGGAATGCGAATGCTTGAAGTGGGTTTCAGGGCGATTCGCGCGGTGATTTCCTGGCCGGTGGATATGCCGCCCAGGATTCCGCCGGCGTTGTTGCCGAGAAAGCCCCCGGGAGTGATTTCATCGCGATGCTCGCTGCCTTTCTGCGAAACAGCGGCGAAACCCGCCCCGATTTCAACGCCCTTGACGGCATTGATGCTCATCAGGGCGCTGGCGAGATCGGCGTCGAGCCGGTCGAACACGGGCTCGCCAAGCCCGGCGGGCACTCCGCTGGCGGATACGCAGACCGCGGCGCCCACCGAATCGCCGGCTTCCCGCAGGGCGATCATGTACGCCTCCATCTCAGCCACCTTGCCGGCGTCGGGGCAGAAAAAGGGATTGTTGTCGATTTCCCCAAAATCCACCTTGTCGATGGCGATGGGGCCGAGTTGGCTCAGATAGCCCCGGATTGCGACGCCGCAATTTTCCGCGAGATATTTTCCGGCAATGGCGCCAGCCGCCACGCGCATGGCGGTTTCCCGCGCGGAAGCGCGTCCGCCGCCGCGGTAATCGCGCCTTCCGTATTTTCGATCATAGCTATAATCCGCATGAGATGGTCGATACAGGTCTTTGATTTTGCTGTAATCCCTCGGGCGCTGATCGGTGTTTTCTATAAGCAGGCCAATGGGGGTTCCGGTGGTCTTGCCCTCGAACACGCCGGACAGGATTTGCACGGCGTCGGCTTCCCTGCGCTGGGTGGTGTGGCGTGACTTGCCGGGTTTGCGCCGGTCGAGTTCGCGCTGCATGTCGGCTTCGCAAAGCGCCATTCCCGGGGGGCAGCCGTCCACGATACAGCCCAGCGCCGGCCCGTGACTTTCGCCGAAACTGGTGACAGTGAACAGCTTTCCAATACTGTTGCCGGACATTGCCCGCTCCGGGCCCGCAGACCAAAACCGACGGATTGTACACCAAGTCTTCAGTGTCGCCACATCCTGAACCCTGCCGGCAATTCTCATTCTGGCGCTCCAGGCTTCATGTCATTCTGCGCGGAGCGAAGCCCCACCCTGTCATTCTGCGCGGAGCGAAGCGTAGTCGCAGAATCCCTTGCAGCAGCCAAGCGATGAGATCCCGCGACTGCGCACCCCTGGGCCATCCTTGACCATCTTGAGACGGGTATCATGAAAGACTCCAATCCGCGTTGGCCACTCGGAATTTTCGGGAAAATCATGATGCGAACCCGCCCGGAAAAGAATATCGCGCCTCCCCGGGCGGGGCTTGCCCGGCGGCTGGCCGCCCTGCTCTACGATGCTTTTCTGGTGCTCGCGATCTGGATGGGGCTTGGCTTTGTGGCGCAGTTGCTGGCCGGTGCGGAAACCAATCGGATTATTGACGGGAGATTGCAGACCGACCCGGCTTTCGGGCTGCTGCTGTTTGCGCTGATGTGCGCCAGCGCGGCGGGTTTTTATGTCTGGTTCTGGACCCGGGGCGGCCAGACTCTGGGTATGCTCGCCTGGGGCATCCGGGCGGAGTCCAGGAGCGGTGGGCTGATGAGCGTCACACAGGCCCTGCTCCGCTTCCTCTGCGCCTGGCCCGCCTTCTTTCTGTTCGGGTTGGGTTACTTCTGGCTGTTTTTCGACAGCCGGGGCGACACCGCCCACGACCGCCTCAGCGGCACCCGGGTGCTGCGCCTGCCACGCCGCAAGGCCTGATGGCGGGTTTTCCATTTCATCCGGGGGTCGCGCGCCTGCCGCGCAGCCGGTGGATGCCTCAAGGTCCGGCATCCGCCGTCGCTCTCGCGACGACGGTGCGGGAGGCATCCTTGCCCGCCGATACACCGGCGTGCAGTCCCTGAAAAGTCCTATCTGGACAGCGCCTGGTCCATCGCCCGCCGCTCCAGGCAGCCCAGGGCGTCGGCCACCGGCAGCCAGCCGGGGCGGCCGGCTGCGGCGTGGAACCGCGCCTCGGCGGGGGTCACGACCGTGGCGTCGTTGGCGCCGCCGGCAAAGGTCCGCCCCACCCGCAGCCAGCGCTCCACGTGGGCCGGCCCGCGCCAGGCCTCCCTCGCCCTTGCCGCCGCCTCGGACCGCAGCCGCAGCGGCACACAGGCCCCCGCGAAATCCGTCGCCGCCTCCGGCGCGAATCCCGCCGCGCCGTTCCGCGGATTCCAGCGGTCCCGCTCCATCGCCGGGTCCGGGCCGCTCGTCCCGCCCGGCTCGCCGGACAGGCCCGCGGGCGGAACCCCGACGGTCGCCGCGTTCGGGTCGAACCGGCAGGCGCGCGTCCCCCGGTCCCTGATCGTGCCGACGCCCACCCCGTCCCCCGCCAGCGCCGCCCCCTGCACGGCCGAGAGGACCAGTTCGAAAGTCTCGTCGCCCTCCGCCACGCTGTCGCAGCGCAGGTGGAAACGCAGCCGGAGGCTGGTTCCCCCGCGCCGGAAGTTCGCCGTGCCCATGCCCGGCGAGAAGTCCCCGCCCTCCCGCGCCGACACCGGGTCCGACTCCCGCAGCCGGTAGACGAAACTCACATGCTCGCCGTCCCCCAGGGGCCGGCTGAGCGTCACAACGAAAGAGATGCCCTGGCCGGCCTCGTTCGCCGAGGCGTCGCCCACCGTCAGCGTCGGCCGGCCCGCCGGGACCGGGTCGTCGTCGCCCACCGCCACCGAGGCCGAGGACGGACTGCCGACCCGGTAGCCGGCGCCTTCCGCCACCGTCGCGGTGACCGCGCCGTCCGGCTCGTACACGTTGTCGTCCCGGGTGGCGATCGTCAGTTGTGCCGAGGCCTGGTTCGCCGGAATGGTCACGTTCGCCGGGCCCTCGTCCCCCGGCGCGAGGAAGTCCCCGCCCGGGGCGTCCGCGACGCCCAGCGTCACCGTCAGGCTCGATGCCGGGGCCGGGTCGGCGGTGACCGTGAACACCGCGTTCCCGCCCTCGGTGACGGCGGCTCCGCCGGTCACCGAGACCAGGGGGTCGCTGGAGATTCCCTCGACGCATTCGAGGGCCTGCACCACCGGGTTCCAGCGGGTCCAGCCGCGGTTGGCGTAGCCCCGCGCCTCCGCGGCGGTCATCGCCGCATGGCCGTTGCCGTCCCCGAAAGCCGCGAGCACCTTCAGCCAGCGGTCCACGTGGGCCTGGCCCTGGTGCGTCTCCGCGGCATAGCCGCGCACGTCCGCCTCCACTTGCGCCGGAACGCAGCCGGGCGGCGGGGGCGGCGGCATGACGGTCGTGTCGTCGTCGTCCACCGCCACCGACACCGGCGCGGCGGTGACGCCGCCGTAGCCGCCGGTGGCGCTCACGCCGTGGCTGACGGTCACCGTCTCGTCGTTGGTGTCGGCGTCGTCCACGGGCGTCACCAGTATGGTCTGGGCCTGGTTCCAGTTCGCCGGGGTGAAGGTCAGCGTGGCGCTCGCCGCCGGGGTGTCCCCGGAGCGGCCGACGCGCGCCTTGGCGGCGTTGCCGCTGGTGGCGGTCACCGTCACGTTGGCGGTCGGCGCCGCGTCGAGCGCGACGGTGTAGCTTCCCGCCGCTCCGCCCTCGGTCAGGCTGAGCGTGGTTTGCGAGACCGTCACGCCGGGCGGGTCCGGGGCGGCGTCGTCGTCGTCCACGGTGACATCCAGCGTCGCGGTCAGCCCTTCGTAGTCGCCGCCCGAGGCGGTGTGGGTCAGCACCGCGCTGTCGTCGGCGTCGCCGTCGCCGCTGTCCTGGGCCGCCGTCACGGTCACCGTCTGCGTGTGGAGCCAGGAATTGCCGGCGGAGCTCTGGATGGAGAAAGTCAGTTGCGACGGACTCACCGTCACGTCGGGATTGTCGGAAGCGACGCGCACCGTCAACTCGGTGCCGGACGGCCGCGTGGCGGGCTTGACGGCGTACTCGGCCGACCCGCCCTCGTCCACCGCCAGGGCGCGGCGGGAGAGCATCAGTCCCGGCTCATTGTCGTCCCGGATGAAAAACAGCGTCGAGGGGATCGCGCCCAGGGTCACCCCGGCGGGAAGCCGCGCCGCGTCGATTTCCACCCTGAAAGCCTCGTGGCCCTCCGCCACGTCATCGTCCACAAAGGGGATAAACACGTTGACCGTTGAGGCGCCATCCGCGGGAATGACCACATCCCGGGGAATCGTGTAGTCGACGCCGGCCGTGGCGGTGAGGTCGGTGAAGACCAGCGGCAGCGGAATGGGGCTGCCGGTCGGCGGGGAGACATCGATGATCACGTCGAGGCCTCCCGCGCTCTCGATCCAGCTGTAGTTGTCCCGCGTGAAGGAAAGACTCACCGACGCGGGCGCCTCGACGAGGGTCAATGTCAGCGGGGGTCCGCCGCCGAGGGTCAGCACCACGGTCTCGTCGGGTTCGGTCGCGTCATCGTCCGCGATGGCTTCCAGCCGCAGCGGGCCGGTGGTCCGGTATTGGGTTCTTTTGAACAGCGCGCCGTCCAAGGTGAACGAGACAATATTTCCATTCCCGTCCCGGTTGCAGGTGGCGATGCCCGGTGGATCGACCTCGATACAGACCAGGCGGTAGTCGATCCCCGGCGTCGCGGTTCCGCCCACCTCCAGCGGCAGGGTCAGCGTCTGGCCGGGCTGCGGCGTTGCGGATCCCTGGTCCCGGGGACCCCTGTCATTGGACAGCAGAAGGTGGTTGAAATCCACGCCGGCGCCCTCGGGCAGGGTCCTGGTTTCGCGGCGGAGGGTATAGGGAACCAATCCGCCCTTCTGGTCGTTGTCGCTCACGTTAACCGTGGCCTGCGACTCGGTGCCCGCGGTGTAGCCCGGGCCGATCAGCACCCGCGCGGTGAGCCTCCCGTGCACCTCCTGCGTGCCGTCGTCCACGGTCGCGACCGAAAAACTCCCCATGCCGTCCGCGCCGATGGCCACCTTCCTCCGGCCCAGACCCCCGCCGGCGACCGAGTAGCGGTCCCACCCGTCCTCGACAACCTCCACGTTCACCTCGAGGGGCTTCGCCGGGGGCGGGTCGGCGGTCACCGTGAAGGTCGCCACGCCGCCCTCGTCCAGCCGGGCCGCGCCCGCCGCGATCGTCACCGAGGGCCCGCCGCCCTCCTTGATGGTCACCGTCGCCCCGGACGGACTGCCCGCGAAGGTCCCCCGCGGCAGCGCGTCCGCGTCGATGGCGATCTGAAAGGTCTCGTCGCTTTCGGGCGCGGCCCCCGGGACCGCGGGGTTGTCCGGCAAGGTGCGGATGGTGAAGGTGTGCGAGGCCGCGTTGGCCGGCACGGTGACGCTTTCGGGGGACGCCTCGTAGTCCTTGCCGAAGGCAATGCGCTTCTGGCTGTCGAAGCTGGGGTGCCGCCTGCGCGCCGTGCCGCCGCCGTCGTCGGCGTCGCTGTACACGATGCCCACCTCCACGGGCACATCCCGCGGCGGGTCCATGTTCAGCGTCACGCTCAGCGAACCCCCTTCCGTCACGCTGTAGGCGTCGCTGTCCAGACTGACCGTGCAGGGCCGGTAGTCCGTGATCTCCACAACCGCCGATCTCCGGGCGCCCACCCTGACGCCGGCCGGCAGCCTCGAGGCGTCGATCGCCACCCGGAAGGTCTCGGCGCCCTCGCAGAGGGTGTCGTCCAGAAGCGGCAGGTCGAAAGTGTTGGCGCTGTTGCCGTTCGCCTCGAACGTCACCGTGGCCACGGCCGTGTAATCCTCCCCCTTCGTGGCCGTGATGTCCGTGAAGACCAGCGGCACCTCGATGTCACGGCCCGGCAGCGGGTCCACCCGCAGCGACGGCTGGATCACGCCGAGTCCCTCAGTCGTCGTGTAGCGCTCCAGCAGGAAGGACACGGTCACCGACGACGGCGCGTCCCGGACAGTAAGACTCAACTGACTGCCGCCCCCGAGCCGAAGGGTGACCGTCTCGTCCGATTCCGCCGTATTGTCCTCGATCATCTGGATCCGGAACGGAGCGGTGATGCGGCGGCAGGTATTCCTGCTTTCGTTGCAGGGCATGCGCGCGCCGTGGAAGGTGAGCGAAGGGCTGGCCCCGCCAAAGCCGTTGCAGGTCACGGCAGGAATGCCTACGTCGCAGACCAGACGGTAGTCCGAACGGCCCGCGGTGCCCCCGACCGTCAAAGGCAGCGTCACCGTCTCGC
>JAJDVS010000095.1 GCA_022825945.1 Pseudomonadales bacterium | reverse complement strand
AACCGCATCGTCGCCTCGCATCGCCTCCAAAACCACTTTGCGCTTGAACTCCGCGCTGAATCTTCTCCTCTTCATTAGACAGCCTCCCAGTCCGCGAAAACTACCTTAACAGACTGTCCAAATTTGCCCGACCACTTCTGGGATCCAAGAGCAAAAGGCACGGACAATCAGAAAGCTACTTAAGGCCACAAAGGACGCAACGGGGACTTATTCCCTGGATTTCCTGCGAAACATGGACGATGAAGACGCGGAGCGTTTTCTGACCTGCTTGCCTGGTTTGTCGTGGAAAGCTGCCCGTTGCGTGCTGCTTTACAGCGTAGGCAGGGATGTGTTCCCGGTCGACGTCAACACATTTAGGATTTTTAAGCGGATAGGGGTACTCGGCGACAGGTCCGTGTACCGGCGACGAGGCCTTCACGACGGCTTGCAGGATGCTGTTGAGAGGTCACGAAGAAAGGCATTTCACATTAATCTCGTAGTACATGGTCAGCGAACCTGCCTGCCTTTACGGCCCCGGTGTTCAAATTGCGTAGCGCGAAGAATTTGCCGGATGCGTGATGTACCCACTGACATCAAATCGCCTGCACGGGATGTTGCGGATAGCGATTCCTGTGTGGTTAAGGTCTCGCGGGAGAGGACTCGCGCATGAGTGTTGGCCATTTGATTACTCTCCTGGCCGTTGTTGTAGGCACAGGTGTCCTCATCTATTGCGTCCGGAAATGGGGAAAATCCTCGCGAGCGGAGCCTTTTCCGAGGTCTCCACGTTCTACCACCGGTGAGCACGGTGACAAGGTATCGGACACGACATCGGAAAGAACCCCGTGCCCCGAATCCCGTGGGGGAGAGGAAGTCACACGTGATCTTCGCATGTCAATCGGCGGTGCCGAGCAGAGTACAGCCGCCATGGAAGAGCGCACGCCCGCCCTCATTGCCGATGGACCTTCTATGATGGCAGAGTCTGGAGTTCGACCCGAGGAAGCATCTGAGCAGTCCGACTTTACCGTCTTTCCCGAAGACGAGCAGATGACTCCGGGTGAGAGCGAACCGAGCGAAAAACCCAATTCCGGACACCCGCTCCAGCCGGTCGAAGCGGCCACCACCGCTGTTGGCTTAACGGATCGTCCAGGGGAGGACTATGCAGACGTAGATGCAGATGTCGCAACTCCTCAGGAACCATCGAGTGCTACAAATGTAATGGCTGTGACCGGCGCCACTTCTGCTCAAGATAACGGACAGCCGTCTGGCCCGGTAATCCAAGATGGGGGTGATGACACAAAGGAAGAACCAGCGAAACGCGATCAGCTTTCGCGAAAGAAACAGGCCAGGAAGAGGCCC
This sequence comes from Pseudomonadales bacterium, assembly GCA_022825945.1. Taxonomy (GTDB): domain Bacteria; phylum Pseudomonadota; class Gammaproteobacteria; order Pseudomonadales; family Pseudohongiellaceae; genus UBA9145. The sequence continues at coordinate 44,354 of JAJDVS010000095.1, read as the reverse complement.
CGCAAGTACAAGGGGATTGCACGCGCCGTCCCGCAAACCAATGACGTAGCATCATTCCCGAAACTCCCTGAGCGAGAGAGAGTAGTCTCGCAAGAGAGTTCCTTGCTCGTTCAAATTCGACTCCGATTCGATCGTGGCGGTTTTTGTAATGTATCCCTCCTAGCAAGAAGAGCCGCGTACCTGCCGGAAGAGTTTACGGTTTCCGCACCGGAAGGCGAAGTGTATCTGCGGGCCATGCAGGATGAGTGGTACCAGGATATCGTCCCGGACGACATTTCAAGCGTACTTCGGAACGGCACGGTATGGACGCAGGAAGGCGAGAATGGGCAGTGTATATGGTCTCTAAGTGGCCGCGAACTTTACGTGCTGGCGGCTCGATCTGACGTCAGTGGATATGTTTCACAGCCACGTCTCGACCTTGGACGAGATCATGTCATCCTTTGTACTGAAACGCTCAGAAGCCGCGTCGAAGAGGCGATCCGAGATGCACGAGCCCAGCCTACGACTGTACTCGATCAATCGTTCGGGATCCCGCCCGGATGGCTTCTCTTTCGAAATGTAGTTCCAAGCGCACCGGTTCCACCAACAGATGACGCTGACATCTTCAACGCGCTCAGGCCGCTTCCCCGAATCAAGATCAGCCTGGAGCGCGGGATTCGGATTAGGCATGCAAATTGGCTCGAAGGGCATCCGCCATCAATTCGTGTATATGGAGACCCTGAACACGCCTCTGAAGTTCGTATCGATGGTCGAGTAGCCGAACGTCTCGCGGATGGCGCTTATCGCACGTCCTCATCGGATGCTGTTGGGCAGCACACCGTCTGGTGTGCTGGATCGAGCAAGTCATATCAGATCGTACCCTTCGAGGCGTCTTGGGAGTTGTGGGATGCGTACACCTTTCCCGTTGCTGCGGGTAAATCCCAACGGCTTGCTATCTGCGGTCCGAATGTTCGGGCCGTGTCCTCCGAGCCCTGGGGCTCGGAGTCTTTCTCTATTCCAGAGTCGAATCCTGTCCTGCTGGGGCCTAAACCAGGACAGATCGTGACGGCCGAAAAAGCTTCTCCGCTAGGTGGAACACCAGTGATTGCTTCCCCTGGCTTTCGCCCTATCTGGGCTTTGCCGCGGGATCCACTTCACTGTGACAAGAAGACTACCCGCATACTCTGCGTCGCCGGGTGCGAGTTGCAACAGCCGAAGATGTGTGATGGCGGCGGATCAAGCAATTGCACCGATGCTGCAGTTGCCCAATGGTCTCGGCTGATCTTGGACGCAGGCCGAAAGGGGATGACCAAGAACCCTGACACGGAGCCCGTGAATGCTCTATGGAAGTCTTACAAGCACTTGGCACGACACATTTGGAGATCGCGCCGGTGAGCTTGAACAACCTTCTTACGTGGATGTCTGTCCGTGGAAGTGGTTCTTGGTCGCAGTTCCGTGCGGCGGTGGAAGAACTTCATGTGGACTCCGGTGATACTGAAAAGGACGGGGAATACGCAGATGACGCGAACGCAAGCGAGCTTCCCATGTATCAGGCAGCGCGCCTTGGATTGCAGCGACTGGCGCATGCGGAGTTCTGCTCCCAGGCTGCGGGACCTGACTGGTGTGTCGTCCCTCCGGCGCTTGCTATCCACCAGGAAGGTGACCGTTGGGTGGGAATCCTGTGTGGGGCGCGCCCTCCGGGATTGCGCGAGCAGAGTGATTCAGGCCTCGTCGATTGGGAGACTCAACCAGCGCCCGGCATGCCCGATTGCATACGCGTGGCAGGTGGCGAATTTAATGACTTAGAGGCGGTTTGCAGGGCGGCAGGCATACGCATTCAAGTGAACGCTCCTCTCTCTCTGTTGGCGGCAATTCCACCAGTAGATGATCCGCGAAGCCGCGTCCCTGCCAAGGCGCCGACTGCACCCGGATGGACGATTGAGAGATTTTCGCCGTCCACTTTGCGCTGGACGGCGCGAGAATACACTGGCGCGCAAGATCTTGAGTTTCAACATGTACTTGGATGCCAGACGGGACTGTTTCGGTTTCGCATGAAATACCAGCGTTTCCACTACCTGCGTTGGCGAGGGCAGACGTACGACGTTCCCGTCCAAGTGGGAAAGTACGCTGTTCTCCGGCACCAGCGAGTGCATGGTTTCATGCAGTACGATCCTTCCCGGTCTCTGCTGTCGGTTCCGGTGACCTGTAGGCCGCCGCTTCTCATCGAAAGAGGGTTGATCCTCTACACCGGATTACTCCCGAACCTCGACAGGGCCACTCGACGTTTACAGTACGCTGTTCCCCAAAAGGTGGCGAGTCACGCCGCAAGACTGCTGAGACAAGAGGTGCAAATTCAATGAACCCCCTTCGGCTCTTCGAGAACCTCCGCGACATGTACCTAAGGTATCTCGATAGCCCATTCGATCTCAGGTACGAAAATCTGACTGCGGAGCGCAGAAGCCTGCTTGATCAAGACGGCCGAATTTATCGCCAGCCACTGATAGAGCCAGTTCCTGCTTACCGATCCTCGGGTGAGTCGTTCAGCCAGGCTGCAAAATCCCTTCTTGGGAGCATCTGGCAGGCCGGCGAGGTGTCCGACGCATCCGCTTTCATAGACCAAGGTCTGTTTCCTTCTTCACTGACGCTTCATCAACACCAGCGGGATGTCTTCGAGGAGACCGTAATCAACGGGCGGGACGTCATCGTCACCACCGGAACAGGTTCTGGCAAAACAGAGTGCTTCCTGCTCCCCGTGGGCGCATCAATTGTGCGCGAATCCGCAGTATGGAGCGCACCGGGACAACGACCCGCCCAGTGGGACTGGTGGAACCATTTCACGATGCAGGGAACGAGTCGTCGCTGGGCCCAACGGGTCGGCCAGCGGGCGCACGAGACACGACCTGCAGCTGTTCGGGCTCTGCTCCTATATCCGCTAAACGCTCTCGTAGAGGATCAACTCATGCGCCTTCGCGAGGCACTGGATAGCCCTGGGGCAAGATCATGGCTTCAGGCGAATCGCCAAGGGAATCTCCTTTACTTCGGTCGGTACACGGGAAGAACCCCGATCTCGGGGAATACAAACTCCTCAAACACGACGCGACTTCGACAAGAGCTAACGAGCATTCATCGGGACGCGCAAGCTGTTGCGGGGACCTCGGCTGAACGCTTCTTTCAGAATGTAGATGGATCGGAGATGTGGTCCCGTTGGGACATGCAGGACTCCCCTCCGGATATTCTCATCACGAACTACTCAATGCTTAATATCATGTTGATGCGTGCGATCGAAACTCCCCTTTTTGATCAAACACGCCAGTGGTTGGAGCAGTCATCGGAGCACATCTTTCATCTGGTTGTTGATGAGCTGCACACTTACCGGGGTACCCCTGGCACAGAAGTCGCCTACCTTCTTCGAGCTTTACTTGATCGTCTTGGCCTAACTCCGGATTCCAATCAGCTTCGGATCGTTGCATCCAGCGCCTCTCTCGATAGCGGGACGGAAGGGTTGCAATACTTGGAACAGTTCTTCGGCAGGGATCGGAGCCGGTTTCGGGTGATTGGGGGACCAACTTATGTAGTCCCACCGACCCCCGGGGCTACAGCAGCACTTTCCAGTCACGCTGGAGCGTTTGCTCAGTTCGCTCACGATGTCGGCAAGGGCGCTGCTGCCCTTCCGCAAGCGACAGCCAATCTTCATGTCGCAGTTGGGGCGCCAACCTTGTCTGACGACACACCCACGGAGGAGACTCTGAGTGCGGCGCTCCAACATGTAGTAGCTCCGGACGCCTTGCGCCTAGCCTGCACAACGAACAATCAGACTGTTCCTCAGACTCCCCACGAGCTTGCACCCGCACTCTTTCCGGCCATGCCCGACGCCGAACTTGCTACCGATGGGCTGCTGACCGCACTCTGTCATGCTCGGAGCGGTACGGGTCTCGCCCCGATTTCGGTGCGCGCCCACCTAATGTTCCGCAATCTGCAGGGATTGTGGGTCTGTACCGACCCTGGATGCGAGCAGGCCCCACAGCGATCCGCTCCATGTCCCACCGGCGTCCTTCACTATGTGCCCGCCCTGACATGCCAGTGTGGCGCTCGTGTACTGGAATTGCTGTACTGCGAGGCATGCGGCGAGGTACTTTTCGGTGGATACCGACGCGCTGCAGGCAACCCGAACGAATGGTATCTGAGTCCAGATCATCCCAACTTGGAAGCTGCTCCAGACCTTGCTTCTTTTGATCGGGATTACGAGCGTTACGCGGTTTTCTGGCCTGTGTCGGGCGATGTGGTGCCGGAGTCTGATCAGTGGACACAGGACAGTGTCCGGCGAGCTTGGCGGCAAGCATATTTTGATCCTGTTGACGGTCGCGTTGGACTTGGTGGAGCGCCTCCGAGTGCGCGCTCCGGATACCTTTACTACGTACCTTCGATTCACGGTCAAAATCCACCACCCGCCGACGTTGGCCGCGAAGCCTATCCGGCCCGTTGCCCTCGGTGCGATGCGGACTGGGCGAGGCGAACGGTAGTCCGGTCGCCGATTCGAGCGCAGCGCACAGGCTTCCAAAAGATCGCTCAGGTTCTTTCCGATGGGCTACTGCGTGATCTCGCCGAACCACCGCTTTCCACTGAACGTAAGCTGGTCGTGTTTTCCGACAGCCGCCAGGATGCCGCAAAACTCTCCGCAGGGATGCGCTTCTCCCACTACCGGGATGCTTTACGCCAAGCGCTCACGGCAGCGCTTGAGCAGCAGTCGGTTGGTCCCCAAGCGTTTGCAGACCGGTGCCTGGGGAAGGCACAGTCACCGGATCACCAACAGGCCGCGGCAACTTTTCTGTCCGAACATCCACAGGACGCGTCGACTATTTTGATGGCCAACAATCCAGACACCGAAGCGTTTCCGTCAGTTGGCGATCCGGCACTGACCAATCAACAGGCTGCCCAAAGAATTCTCCAACGTGCTGCTAGCGGCCCGTTCCGCATAACCCAAATAGCCGCCGATATCTCGGTACGCCTGCTCGCGGAAGGGATGAATCCCGCTGGTTACGGGCAGGAGGTTTTGTGGACTGATTCGCAGGATCACCGTGGTAGCTGGTGCGACCTATACGACTGGCCACCGGTTGGACAGCCAGTGGCGAAGCCGCGGGCTCACCTTTCGCAGCCACAACGCGACCATCTGAACAGAATTCAAGATCGTTCGGTCGTCGAGTTGATGGACCTTCTCTTCGCTTCGGGGCGCCGGAGCATCGAGTCTCTGCTTCTCGCTCTTCCGACCACGGATCGAATTACTACCCCAGCAGCCTCCAATCTCATCCAAGAGGGTGCCGATGGCTCCATTCGCCTGCTCGGGTCCCGCAAGCGACTTTCAACACATCAAGTGTCTTCGCAGAACTCCATTCCTGGCTACATGGTCAGATACTTGACGAAGGTTGCGACTCAAAATGGCCTGACACCCGACAGCTATATAGACGACGTAATAGACCACCTTTCAGATTCGGGATGCCTAAACAAAGCGCACTACTACCTCGAGGTTACGTCCCTCTGCCTCCAATCGGCGGGAACCAACTTCCATGAATGCGAGCAGTGTCGGCGAATTCACCTTCACCCGTCTGGCGGTGTATGTGCCGATTGCTGTTCGTCACTTCGACCGCCACAACTGATCGCCGCCGGGCAAGTGTCTGCCGACTACTACAGCTACTTGGCAAGGCAGGCAGGCCAAGTATTCCGTCTGAACTGCGAAGAACTCACCGGTCAGACAAATAAGGAAGACGCGAGAAGAAGACAGCGCCTCTTTCAAAATGTCTGTCTGCCTGCACCCCAAGAGAATCCACTTGCTGATCCGGTTGATCTGCTAAGCGTGACGACCACGATGGAAGCTGGCGTTGACATCGGGTCCCTACTCGCTGTCATGATGGCGAACATGCCGCCAATGCGATTTAACTATCAGCAGCGGATTGGTCGCGCCGGTCGCCGGGGATCCGGAATGTCTGTGGCGCTCACGCTATGTCGAGGACGAAGCCACGACGACTATTACTTTCAGCGTCCCCAACGGATCACGTCGGACCCGCCTCCCCAACCCTACGTGGATGTGCGACGGGAGATCATCGTCAAACGAGTTTTAGCAAAGGAGGTTCTACGGCGGGCGTTTGATTCATTGAATTTTTTTGTAGGCTCTGGGGATAGCGTGCACGGCGAATTCGGGACTGCCGCAAACTGGAATCTTCCCCCCGTTCACTTACCCGCCGGAGCACCTAAAGGAGCGACTACTGCCCAGCTAGTTGGCGAATGGATCAAGCAAAATGAGGCAGAAGTCGCCCACGTCACCGATGTTCTGCTGGTCTACGCCGATGCCACTCTTCAGGCACAGCGGCAAGCCTTAATCGAATACATGATGCGTGACCTCGTTCCCGAAGTTACTGCCGTTTCGATCAATCCGCTTTATGCACAGACTGCGCTGAGCGAGAAACTCGCGAATGCCGGTGTGTTGCCGATGTTCGGGTTCCCCACGCGAATCCGGTTTCTCTACCATGATCGGCCCCGCCGTGCCTTTCCATGGCCACCCGAAGGTGTAATTGATCGAGAGCTTGACATCGCAATCAGCCAGTTCGCGCCCGGGGCGGAAACTGTCAAGGATGGACTCATTCACACCGCCATCGGAGTCGTAGACTACCGGCCTCAGGGCAACAACATCAGCGAGGAGCCTGGGCCGCTAGGACCGACCATATCAGTTGGCCTATGTGGGAACTGTCAGGCTATAGACGAATCTCAGCCACCTCCCGCCTCCTGCGCAGTTTGTGGAGCGACATCGACCCAAGATCCAGGGTATCGCGTTATTGACCTTTCTCAACCCGTTGGTTTCCGGTCATGGTTTGGTCGCAGTCGTGACTTCGATGGTGCTTTCGAGTGGACGCCTCGCGCATCTCGGCCAAAGTTGGGAGTTAAACCGCTCCCCGTCAAACGACAGGCGAACTTCGAGGTTTGGGCGGACCAAGAGACTGTATACGTCGTCAATGACAACGATAGTCGTTTGTTCACCTTCGAGAGGCTAGTACAGGGGGAGACTTGGGCGACGCGGGATGCGCTTGCCGCTACGGGAGTCAACAACCCTTCGATGGACGCAGGCGCCGGCAGCCTTGAAAGAGCTTTGGCATCAGTCAAGGTTACCGACGTCATGGTTCTGGGGATCGCCAACTGGCCAAAGGGCGTACGGAAATCGCCCGCTGGACCCGGAGCTCTGGAAGTTCGCGCCGCGCTGTTCTCTTTTGGTTTCCTCCTGCGGCGTGCAGCAGCAGACTACCTGGATATTCACGAACGGGAGATCAACGTAGGCGTTCGCGTTCTTCGTGATGCTACCGGCGAGGTCATCGGGCAGGTATTCCTCTCCGATAGCCTCGAGAACGGTGCCGGATACGCATCATTGTTGGGACAGGCACAAGAAGCCGAACATTTGCTGAATTACATATTGGGCCGGCCTCCACAAGCACCCACGTTCTACGACTTCCTGGTTGGGCCACGACACGCTGGACTAGGAACCAACGCCTGCAGAACCTCATGCCCAGATTGCCTGCGTGACTTCAGCAACCTTCCCTATCATCCGATCCTCGACTGGCGCCTGGGTCTAGATGTTGCAAGACTTGCCTTGGACCCAAACGCACCAATCGATTTCACCGAGTCATATTGGCAGGGGCTTGATGCGGCAGTTGCTGGCCCATATTTCGCAGCCATGCCTGGATGGCAACAAACGACGTTCGCCGGTCTTCAGGCAGGAATTCGTGGAAGCGTTGCGGAGATCATTACCCATCCGCTTTGGAACACTGATTCGAACGGATTTGGGCCGCAATTGGCAGCCGCCCATGCACAGGCAGTAGCCGCTGGAAACCAAGTGCGATTCAAGTCTCTCTTCGAGGTGCTGAGAAGGCCATTCTAAAGCAACGAGTTACGCCATGGCACAGTAGATGGTCCGCTTTGCCCAATCTGCATAATCGTCACGCCACGACCCCCAAGCCGCGACTTTGTGTATCGGAGTTCATTATCATCAGGCCACGACTCCGTTGGATTCTAGCCCGAATATTGCATGATCAGGTGGGCGGGATGTCCATATTTCGATGTAATTCAGTTACTTAGGCTGATATTGAAGGACTGCGCCCATGACAGATTGTAATCCGCATTCCATCGCTTTTCCACACTGCAAGAGCCGCCTCGTGGAGGCCTCTTTTTCCGGGGGCGCGATCACTTCCGACGGTGGCGCGGTGCTGTTGCGGCAGGCCGACCGGATGCTGGGATTGACCGACCGGGCCGCGAAGGCGTTGACCGATACGCGCCGCCAGGCCAGTTGCCGGCATTCGCTTCCGACGATGGTCCGGCAGCGGGTGTACGCGCTGGCGCTGGGATACGAAGACCCGGACGACCATGACGAGTTGCGGTCGGACCCGGCGCTGCAAACGGCGGTGGACGCCGACGGGCCGCTGGTGGAGCGGTTCATCGCATCCTTCGCGCGCCCGCCCCGCCGTCTGGTGCTGGACTTCGACGCCACCGACGATCCGGTGCATGGCATGCGGGAAGGTCGTTTCTTCCACGGATACTACAACCGCCACTGCTTTCCGCCCCTGTACGTGTTCTGTGGCGACCGGCCGCTGGCGGCCTGGCTGCGCCCGGGCAACAGCGACGGCGCCCGGCACGCCTGGGCGATTCTGGCCTTGCTGACCCGGCGTCTGCGCCAGACCTGGCCGGAGGTGAAGATCGTCTTCCGCGGCGACGGCGGATTCCATCATGGAACTGGCGGCCATGGGGCACGAAGCCAGCGGCGGGAAGGCGCGCGTGTTCGACGAGTTCCCCTATGCCGCCAGGTCCTGGCGCCGACGGTCCCGGCGGGTGATCGTCAAGGCCAAGCATACGTCGCGGGGCGCCAACCCGCGCTACGTCGTCACCAGCCTGAAAGGCGCCCCGCAATGGCTGTACGACCGGGTCTATTGCGCCCGAGGCGACATGGAGAACCGGATCAAGGAACAGCAGCTCGACCTGTTCGCCGACCGCACCAGTTGCCACGCCTGGTGGCCGAACCAGTACCGGCTGCCGCTCTCCACCCTGGCTTATGTGCTGCTCGAAGCCATCCGCCGCGTCGCCCTCGACGGCGGCGAACTCGCCAACGCCCACGTCGGCACGATCCGGCTCAAGTTGCTGAAGTTCGGCGCCGTCGTGTTGCGCAATACCCGACGCGTGCGCCTGTTGCTGTCCGGTTCCCGCCCCCACCAGATATTGTTCCACACCGCCGCGGCCAAACTTCGGCCCGGATAGGCGCAACGCCAGACCCGCGTTCCATATGGGCGGACCCGGTCCGGGGTCGCGTTCGCCCCGAATCCGGGAAATGCTCCCGCGGAGAAGGAAATCCGCCAATCCATCTCGATGACCAGGCCAAAAAAGGCGGACAACGGTCCCGTTTCCAACAGGACGGAATCGTCACGTCCCGGCAGGAACCGAAAACCATGGACTCAGGGTCAAATCAATCCACTCGTGCAATATCCGGGCTAGGAGCACTTCAGCCGCGTCTCGCGGCATCTACGAGTTCCGCATGTACATCGGGTATACCCGAGCCTTCGCATGTCTTGGATGCAATAGGTCTAAAGCCTGATGACGCAGAAGCGTCGGTACGATTCAGCCTCGGCTTCCAAACAACTGACGAGCAAGTTGAAGAGGCTATGAGCTTGGTTATAAAGGTTTTGGAACGACTATCGCGCTGAGTGCAACTAATTCCTTGTGGGAAGTATTTCGTTAGCAATAACCTGCAAAATGTAACATAGAATGGCGAAAAGGCTTTCTAATTTTTGATTGCTTTTTTTATTCCATCTTTCAGCTTACTTTCGTCAAATCGATTTTGCTCTGCTGCTATTTTTAACAAATTAATTAGCTGACTTCTTCTTATTCTTCGACATTGATCATTTTTTATGGCCGCCAGGATTTTATATGCGAATTTACCGAGACTCATGTAATCGAGATCACAAACGTCGACATGCCGGTCGACAAGATCTGGAATAGGTGTCCGGCCTAATGAATCATTCAAATTCTGACCGTCGGAGATTAATTTTTCATTTTCAACCAATACGATGTCAAAGCTATCGACACGGTCTCCGGCAGCGGCAATTGCCAAAACAGCCTCGTTTACATCACTTTCCTTATTAGTACGGCACCTGCATAGGGAAAGCCGGTTTCCTTGAGTACGCAAATCTCCGGTAATTGCATCTGCAGAAATCTCGCCCTTTCCGAGATCGACCTGTGCATCCCATTTGGAACGAGATATTTTTCGAGCAAGAAACATACTCATCCACTAGTTTTCCATGTCTTCAATGATACTGTGAATATAGTCGCGAAGCCAGAGTATCTGCTCGTTATGTTGCAAAAGAATGTCCCGTATTGAATATCCTCCCCATGACTCTGCTGCTTGAGCTGCGGCGTCTCGAACTTCAATACTTTCTGAAGCTAAGGATTGTCTAATTATTGTTGCCCGCCAGTCGACTGTCCCCAACTGTTCGAATCGGCTAAGACAAAGAATTATTGAAGACACAAATGCGGGGCTAGTAGCATTCACGATGAGTTCTTCTAGCCATATATACACTAGTGGTCCCTTCGACTTTAAAAGAAATTGACTGATGATTTTTTCGGCTGGGTGAGTAACCCCATTCTCCAGCGGTTCAACATCAAATGCATTCATTAGCCAACTTCTAAGCTTCTCTTTTTCGGAATTTACTTCATCCAAGTCAACTATATTCAGACCAAACGGAGTATGAAATCTGATGTACTCTAAGTCATCGGCATTTAGAACCGGCCTATCAAGGAAAACTCTTTCAAACAATTTAATCCATTCGTTTTGTGAATGATCAACATATGTAGATGCCGCTAGTGTGCCATTTACTTTACGTGCCAGATTGTAATGTAATTCTGGCCAGTGTTTCATTCTCTTTTCACTGGTTGATAGAGAGCCTGTGGTCATATGCGTTATTGATTGTGCAGATTCAAATGACATCAAAAAGCTCCCTGGCTTTATCAGTAATGATGGATTCAAACGCGTCTCTTTCTCGGTCTCGCAGATTTTCCGCAATCTCTAATGCTTCATTTTTTTGAATTGAGCTTTTACATGTTTGAATAACATCAAGATCCAAAGCATATTCTTTGTTATTCTCTGTCATATTTATTAGCGATTGAATCATTAGCAGCCGTGTATTGTCTTCATAGGCATATTCAACACGGCTCATGAAGTGGAGTGTCTCATTCGGTAATCCTTCAACCTGAAACTTTGCGCTCTTGAGATACTTTTTCCACATTCTCTCCATGAGGAAGAACAAACTTGTTGATATATCTAATTCCAATTCGAGATACACCTTTAGGCTCAGAAACTTCCCAGTAAGAATCTAGTGCTCTTGATATTAAAGGCCTAAATTCATCCCATCCGCTGGCGCTTGGATCTGCGCTAAGCTGATATGGGCGTAGCATATGAATACTAAGAACATCAGGCCCTACGGCTACTATCCTCTTTCCATCCATTGTGGCAAGTTGGACCTTTGCAAGTGCTTCGCCATATTGCAACTGTGTTCGTTTTTGTTCTTCGAATTTGAGTTCAACTTGTACAATATTTTGTTCTTCTGGTTTTCCCGAAAATTCTTCGCCAAGGACCATCTGAAGCTTTCCAGGCACGGTTAGATTCCAATCCTTTCCGGGGTCGAAGCTAATTTCACAAACTGCCTCTTCAATGGGTGGGCTCTTGTAGCGTCGACGTTCTTTCATTCGGTTTCCTCTGGTGATCGCAGTACCTAGACAACGTCAATTTTGCAAGCGGATGACGCAAGCTGCAGTCCATGTCTGTCTTGTCGTCCAAGTGGCGAAAAGTATTATAGGGGATCGCTGGATGTTTTGCCCATGGTTTTGCCAACCCGATTGGAGCAGGGCTGCATCGTACGCTCTTTTCCAATAGAATCCGTTGTCTTGTGCGCTCAGGCGCGAACATGCTATCGGGGAGTACGAGTTGAGCAGAGGAATCACCGGGTTCGGCGCCTATATTCCCCAGGGGCGGCTGCAGCGGTCCGAGATTGCCGGGGCGAATGCCTGGTTCGACGCGAGCCTGAAAGGGCTTGGCCGCGGCGAGCGGAGCATGTGCAACTGGGATGAGGACGTGATCACCATGGGCGTCGAGGCGGCGGGTGACTGCCTTGCCGGTTTCGACGGCCATGCCCCGCCGGCGCTGTATTTCGCTTCCACCACCTTTCCCTTTCTCGACCGCCAGAACTCGGTGGTGTTGCTGGAGGCGCTCAATCTGCCCCGGCAAACGCTCGCCGTGGATGTCGGCGCATCCCAGCGCGCCGGAACCTCAAGCCTGCTGGCGCTGTTGCGGGGCGCCGGCGACGGCATGGTGGTGGCCTCGGAACATCGCCGGGCCAAGGCGGGCTCCCGGGGGGAAATGCTCTGGGGCGACGCCGCCGCCGCGGTCACCACCGGCGGCGGATCGGTGATCGCCGAGTTCCTCGGCGGCCAAAGCCTTGCCGCGGATTTTGTCGATCACTATCGCGGCGGCGAATTCGACTACGACTGGGAAGAACGCTGGATTCGGGACGAAGGCTATCTGAAGATCATTCCCGAAGTCGTGGCGGGCTTGCTGGCGAACTGCAAGGTCGGCGCCGCGGACATCGCGCACTTTATTCTGCCCACGGAGCAGGCCCGCGCTCCGGGCGCGGTAGCCAAACAGCTCGGCATCGCCCCCGGCGCCATCGTCGACAACCAGACCGCCACAGTGGGCGTGGCAGGTGCCGCGCAGCCCCTGCTGCTGCTCGCGGCCGCGCTGGAATCGGCGAAGCCGGGCGAGTTGATTCTGCTGACCGGATTCGGCCAGGGCTGCGACGCCCTGCTGTTCCGCGTGACCGACGCCATCGGGGGCTTCCGGCCCGCCCGGGGCGTTTCCGGCGCATTGGCGGCGCGCCGGGAAGAGCGCAATTACGCCAAATTCCTCGCCTTCAATGATCTGGTGGAGCGCGACACCGGCAAACGCGGCGAAACCGACCGGCAAACCTATCTCTCGGGCTATAACCGCCGCCGGGACCTGGTCACCTCCTTCCTCGGCGGCAAGTGCCGGGAGTGCGGTACGGTGCAGATTCCCCGGGAAAAATATTGCGTAAACCCCGAATGCCACGCACTCGACAGCCAGGACCCACACCCCTTTGCCGACAAGCGGGGCGAAGTGCTCACCTGGACCGCCGACCGCCTCACCTTCGACCCGAGCCCGCCAGCCTACTTCGGCATGGTGCGGTTCGACGGCGGCGGCAAACTGATGATGGATTTCACCGAAGTGGACGAAGGCGGTATAGAATCCGGATCCAGAATCTCGATGCACTTCCGCGTGCGGCAGTATGACCCGCAACGCGGTTTCCGCAAGTATTTCTGGAAAGCGAAGATCCTGCGGGAGCCGGCTCCCGCAGGTTAACCATCAGGAGGCAACAGCAATGGCCCAGGGCATCAAAGACAAGGTCGCAATCCTCGGCATGGGTTGCAGCAAATTCGGCGAACGCTGGGACGCCAGCCCCGCCGACCTGATGGTGGAAGCATTCGAGGAATGTCTCGCCGATGCCGGCATTGAACGGGAAGTCATCGAAGCCGCCTGGTTCGGCGCCGGCATTGACGCATTCCATGTGGGCGCAAGCGCCATGCCCATGGCCATCGCCCTGCGCCTGAACTACATCCCGGTGACCAAGGTGGAAAACATGTGCGCCACCGGCACCGAAGCTTTTCGCGGCGCGGTGTACGCCGTGGCTTCTGGGGCCTGCGACATCGCCCTCGCCCTGGGAGTGGAAAAACTCAAGGACACCGGCTACGGCGGCCTGCCGCAACGCTCCCGGGGCGTGGAGAATGACATGTACTGGCCCAACCTGTCGGCCCCCGGCGCCTTCGCCCAGCTCGCCACCGGCTACCGTGCCCGGCATCGGGTCAACAAACGGGATCTGAAGCGCGCCATGGCCCATGTTTCGGTGAAGAGCCACGCCAATGGCGCCAAGAATCCCAAAGCCCACCTGCGCCGGGAAATCACCGAGCAGCAGGCCATGGAAGCGCCCTTCGTCGCCGAACCCATCGGCCTGTACGATTGCTGCGGAGTCAGCGACGGCTCCGCCTGCGCCATCGTCACCACGCCGGAAATCGCCCGCTCCCTGGGCAAGGACCATCTCGTTGCCGTCAAGGCATTGCAACTCGCGGTTTCCAATGGCACGGAATCCAGCCATGAAAGCTGGGATGGCTCCTACCTCAAGACCACCCGCATCGCCGCCCGGCGGGCCTACGACGAAGCCGGCGTGCGCAAGCCCACCGAGGAAATCAGCATGACCGAAGTCCATGACTGTTTTTCCATCACCGAGCTCGTCACCATGGAAGACCTGCAACTCGCCGGGGAAGGCGAGGCCGTTACCGCCGTACTCGATGGCGAGTTCGACGCCGAAGGCAAGCTGCCCTGCCAGATCGACGGCGGCCTGAAATGCTTCGGCCACCCCATCGGCGCCTCGGGCCTGCGCATGATCTACGAAAACTACCTGCAATTGCAGGGTCGCGCCGGAGCGCGGCAACTCACTAATCCAAAGCTGGGCCTGAACCACAATCTCGGCGGTTTCCCCCACCAGAACATTTGCAGCATTTCCATGATCGGGCATATGTAACCACTGTCCCGTGAAGCCCGATCCCATCACGCATACGGAAAGCGATCATGTGGCGGTCAGACGCCTCCACGGCGAGCTGCGCCGGCAACTCGGCTTGCTCGCGCGGCAGCTTCGCCGGCGGTGCCAGAAAGACGGCAAGTTTGATCCGGCCGGCCTCGACCGCTATCAACTGATCTGCTATGAACTCGCCCTGGCGGCTGCCGACCTGGCGGCGGCTGCCGCCATGCTGGAATACGCCCGCAAACAACCCGAAGACGATGAACTGATCCACGGCCTCGCGCTGGGTTTTGCCGCGGAATCGTTTTATGGCCTGCTTGGCAAGCTGCGGCTTCGCTGCCGGGAAATGGGAATCGGCGCGGGCCGCATCAAGCAGATGGCCAAAAGGCCCGAGTTCCGCGCCTTGCTCGACGCCCATCTCGCGGCGGCCCGCTGGGATGGCCTCGGCCGGCTGATCTGCGAGCAGGAGCGGGAGCGTTTGCCCGCCTCCCTGCCGGAAGAGATCGAACTGGTTCGCGACAGCTTCCGCCGCTTCGCCGAGGAAGTCGTCCTGCCGGAAGCCGAGGCGATCCACCGGCGGGATCTCGACATCCCGGAAAGCCTGATCCGCGCCGCTGCGGAACTCGGCTGTTTCGGCGCCTGCATTCCCGAGCGTTTCGGCGGCATGCAACCGGACGGGCAGGCCGACAGCCTGGCGATGATCGTCGTTACCGAAGAACTTTCCCGCGGCTCCCTGGGCGCCGCCGGCAGCTTGATTACCCGCCCGGAAATCGCCGCCCGGGCGCTGCTTGCCGGCGGCACGGCGGCGCAGCAACAGCACTGGCTGCCCTTGCTTGCCTCGGGAGAGAAGCTTTGCGCGATTTCGATCACCGAACCTGATACCGGCTCCGATGTGGCCGCGGTGGCGCTGGCGGCGCGCAAGGTGGATCAGGGCTGGCTGCTCAATGGCAGCAAGACCTGGTGCACCTTCGCCGGGCGCTCGGAGTTGCTGGTGGTACTGGCCCGCACCGGCAGCGACCCGGGCCTGGGGCACCGGGGCCTGAGCCTGCTGCTGGTGGACAAGCCCGCCTTCCCCGGGCACGAATTCCGCCACGAGCAGCCCGGCGGCGGCAGTCTCTGCGGCAAGGCCATTGCCACCCTGGGATATCGCGGCATGCATTCCTTTGACCTGTTCTTTGCAGATTATTTCGTGCCGGATGCGAATCTTGTGGGCGGCGAGGAAGGCGTCGGCAAAGGCTTCTACCATACCATGGCGGGATTCGCCGGCGGCCGCATCCAGACCGCGGCCCGGGCCACCGGGGTCATGCAGGCGGCCTTCGAGCAGGCGCTGCGCTACAGTGGCCAGCGCAGGGTATTCGGCAAGGCACTGGCGGAATTCCAGCTCAGCCGGGTTACACTCGCGCGCATGCTGGCGAAACTGGCCGCCGCGCGGCAGTTCAGTTACCAGGTGGCGCGGCAGTTGGACGCCGGCGGCGGACAGATGGAAGCGAGCCTGGTGAAGCTGTTCAGTTGCCGGGCCGCCGAATGGCTGACCCGGGAGGCCATGCAGTTGCACGGCGGCCTTGGCTATGCGGAAGAGAGCATGGTAAGCCGCCTGTTCGTCGATGCCCGGGTGCTGTCGATCTTCGAAGGCGCCGAGGAAACCCTGGCGCTGAAAGTCATCGCCCGGCAACTCGTGGCCCAGGCGATAGGGAGTCATTCAGAATGCGGAAACTATTGCAGGACAAGGTGATCGTGGTAACCGGCGCGGGCCGGGGCATTGGCAAGGGCATCGCCCTGCTCGCCGCCGCCGAGGGCGCCAGGGTCGTGGTCAATGATCTCGGCGGCGCCGAGGACGGCAGCGGACAGGACACCGGCCCCGCGGCGGAAGTGGTCGCTGGAATCAGGGCCGGCGGCGGCGAAGCCGTGGCGAACGGCGCCAGCGTGGCGGACTGGGACGCCGCCCACGGCATCATCGAAGACGCCATCAATCACTTCGGTCGCATCGATTGCGTGGTCAACAATGCCGGCAACCTGCGCGACGCCATTTTCCACAAGATGAGCGAGGCCGATTTCGACTCGGTCATCAATGTGCACCTCAAGGGCACATTCAATGTCAGCCGCGCCGCGGCGCCGCATTTCCGCGCCCAGACCAGCGGCTGTTTCGTCAACATGACTTCAACCTCGGGCCTGATCGGAAATTTCGGCCAGGCCAACTACGCCGCCGCCAAACTCGGCATTGTGGGTCTTTCGAAATCCATGGCCCTGGACATGGGCCGCTTCCGGGTGCGCTCCAACTGCATCGCGCCCTTTGCCTGGAGCCGACTCATCGGCACGATTCCCACCCGCACCGGGGAAGAGCAGGCCCGGGTGGAAAAGATCAGGCAGATGACGCCGGACAAGATCGCCCCCCTGGCCATCGCCCTGTGCAGCGATGCCGCCGCCGAGGTCACGGGCCAGATCTTCGGCGTGCGCAACAACGAGATTTTCCTGTTCAACCAGAACCGCCCCATCCGCTACGCCCACCAGGGCGACGACTGGACGCCGCGGCAAGTCCTCGAACGCGCCCTGCCAGCCTTCGCCGCCGACTTCACCCCCCTGGCGCGTTCCGGCGACGTATTCAGTTGGGACCCCATGTGATATCTCTTTTTTGGGAGTTGTATGCAACAGTAGCCAAGCGGCTGGCCAGACTTATGTAAGGATTGCCGAGCGCTGCCCGCCAGTAACAGCGCCCGCGCAAGCGTCTCGGGTGTGGCGCCCTTGAGATCGCGTTTGGGATCAAGCATGGCTTTCATGCGGCTAAAGTCCATGATGCATCTTGCCCCGTTTGCAGATTTAACCGGTTGTGCCATCCGTCATCCATTTCCCGGTCAAACTCCCGCAATCGCTCGAACACTTCCATGATGGTGTTCTTCGGGTCAATTGCCTGGGAATAAATAGACCGCACCAAAATGTCATACGGTCTCCTGACCCCCTTGTCTCTCTGACTCTTTTCTATTCTGCGAATACTTCTGGGGTCACAGCCAAGAATTTCCGCAAACATCTTTTGTGAAAAGTCGAGTTCCAGCCGCAAAAACCGGAACTCACCCCCAGTTAGCGGTTCGGGCTTTTGGCACAGTGCCAATGCGATGCACCGGTGCAGACCCGGGATGTTGATGATGGACACCCCTTTTCCATAGGGGGTCTGTTCAATTCTGAACCCATTTGTCAAGTATATGTTTGGCAAACCGCATTCCATGTAATGGTAAGTCTCGTTCTTCATACATGAACCCTATTGTCAACGCTAAGGACATAAGCCCGCGCCAGAGACCCATCAGTGTTCAAGTGTAAAGCTACATCTATGTACACTGGGCCTCCCGCACAGAGCCTGTAAAGCGAACACCGCCAATTCCCCGCCTCGTCCTTGACTGGCCCACTTTTCACTTTGCCATCCTCCAGGCATTTCAAGACTTGACGGGACGTTACTAATCGGTACCACTCTTCCGATTCCTTGAACTTCCTCAGATAGGTCAGTTTGTCCGTGTTGACAGCAGCCTCTTTCAGCAATCGCTGAAGGTCGTCCGAACCTATCCGGTCGCTTCCGGGAAACGGGATCACTTCGGCCATGAGGATACATCCCCGTCGCTCCAAGCGGACATTTTAGCCGCATAAACTAGCTGTGGCAAATCCTATCCTGTCGCAAGCGCTAACAACCCATCAAATTGCGGAGACGAAGAATCCATCAGGTCTGGCCGTTGCCCGGAAAGGTACCCGGTCCCACGCCGAGCAGATCCCGGATTTGGAAAACCGGGGTCCTTGCCGTTCGTCGCGAGGCGGTCCACAATGCGCATCGATGGAAATCGGTGCATTTTCTTCCAGGACCCCATGTAACTCGTCCGTCTGACCACGCAAAGCCATTCGGAAACCGTAACCATGCCATTTGACCCGCGCAGCCTGCTGGACCACAAATTTCGCAAGATCCGCCACAGCTATACCGAAAAGGACTGCATTCTCTATGCCCTGGGCGTTGGCATGGGCATCGACCCGCTGGATGAGGACTGCCTCGCCTTCCTCTACGAAGACGGCCTCAAGGTGCTGCCAAGCCAGGCGGTGATCATGGCCCATCCCGGTTTCTGGGCGAAGGAAGACGACACCGGCCTGGACTGGGTCAAGGTATTGCACGCGGGTCAGGAGATCATCCTGCACCGCCCTTTCCCCACTTCGGGCACGGTGGAAGCCACCACCCGGGTAACCGAAGTCATCGACAAGGGGCAGCGCATCGGCGCACTGATCATCTCCGACCGGGTGGTTCGCGATGTGGCCACCGGCGAGGACATCTGCACCCTTATCACCACGATTCTCGCCCGGGGCGACGGCGGCTTTGGTGGCGAACGCAAGACATCGGCGCGCACCGACATCGTTCCGGTGCGCGAGCCGGACAGCGTCTGCGACTTGCCAACCCTGCGGCAGCAGGCGCTGCTGTACCGGCTTTCGGGTGACTACAATCCGCTCCACGCCGTGCCGGAAGTCGCCCGCAACGCCGGTTTCCGCGAGCCGATCCTGCACGGGCTTTGCACGCTTGGCGTAGCCACCCATGCCCTGATGAAGACCTGCTGCGACTACGACCCGGGACGCTTCCGGCGCATGCGGCTACGCTTTTCGGTCCCGGTCTATCCCGGCGATACCATACGCACCGAAATCTGGCGCGAGGGCGAAGCCTTCGCCTTTCGCTGCAAATCGCTGGAGCAGGACAAGATCGTCATCAACAACGGCTATCTGCTGACGGGCTGAGATTCCGGGAGCTTTCGGGAGAGTTTCCTTGCAGAAGATACTTCAGGGCATGCGGGTGGTGGAGGGCAGCGCCTTCATCGCCGCGCCATCCGGCGGCATGACCCTGGCCCAGCTCGGCGCCGACGTGATTCGTTTCGACCTGATCGGCGGCGGCCTCGACTATCGCCGCTGGCCCGTGGACTCCCGCGGAAACAGCCTCTACTGGCACGGCCTGAACAAGGGCAAGCGCTCCATCGCCATCGATTTCCGCCAGCCCGAAGGACAGGAGCTGCTTAGCGAACTGATTGCAAGTCCCGGCCCGGATTCCGGCATATTCCTCAGCAACTTTCCGCCCCGGGGCTGGCTCGCGGACGAGGGCTTGCGGGCGAAGCGGGATGATCTCATCTACCTCAGCCTCAGCGGCGACCGCCACGGCGGTTCGGCATTGGACTATACCGTCAACTGCCGCCTCGGCCTGCCCTGGCTCAGCGCCGTGGCGGATCGTCCCGTGAACAATCCATTACCGGGGTGGGACTTGCTCGCGGGACAGCAAATCGCCCTGGGCCTGCTTGCCGCCGAGCGGCACCGGCGAATGACCGGCGCCGGACAGTTCGTTTCCATCGCCCTGGCCGATGTGGCCCTGGCGGCCATGGGGCATCTGGGTTACCTCGCCGAGGTGGAAGTCAACGGCGCCGGCAGGGAAAGCGTGGGCAACCATGTGTTCGGCAGCTTCGGCCACGATTTTGCCTGCCGCTGCGGGCGGCGGGTGATGATTGTGGGAGTCAGCCCGCGGCAATGGCGGTCCATTGTCGAAGTCACGCAAACCGAAGCCGAAGTCGACGGTCTCGCGAACAAGCTCGGGCTCGATTTCCGCCGCGAAGGCGACCGCTTCCAGGCCAGGGAGCAACTTGCGCGATTGTTCGCGCCCTGGTTTGCCGAGCGTGATTTCGCCGCGGCCGCCGCCGAACTCGACCGCGCCGGAGTCTGCTGGGGCCCATATCAAACCGTTACCGAACTGGTGCGCGACGATGCCGAATGTTCCGAGGCCAACCCGCTTTTCCAGCGTATGGAACAACCGGGCGTCGGCGATTTGCTGACCCCGTCCCAGGCGCTGAATTTCGGCGGCCTGGACCACACGCCGCCGTCCCCGGCACCCTTGCTCGGCCAGCACACCGACGAGATTCTCGCCGAAGAACTGGGCCTCGGCAGCGGGGAAATCGCCAGACTTCACGACCAGGGCCTGGTGGCGGGCCCCGGCAAACCGGCAACAGACGCATCCAGGGGAGCGGCATAGTGAAAGAATTCACCATCCGCGGCAATCGCTGCACGGGCATTGCCGACCTCTTGTTCAACGCCGCGCAAAAAGCGCCCCATGCGCCCGCGGTGAGTTTCGGCGGAAATACGCGAACCTGGTCCGAAGTGGCGTCCCGCTGCCGCGCCGCCGCCACCCTGTTCGCCAGTTTGGGCGTGGGCCGGGGAGACCGGGTGGCGCTGCTTGGGCTCAATTCCGCAGTCTGTTTTGAAAGCTATTATTCGCCGGCTCTGATCGGCGCGATGTTCGTGCCCCTCAATTACCGGCTGGCGTCCCGGGAAATGCGGGAATGCCTTGAAGACTGCACCCCCGCGGTTTTGCTGGCGGAAGCCGAATTCGCCGGAACCGCCCGGGAAATGCAGCGGCAATGCGAGTTCATTCGCCAGGTCATCATCTATGGCGACGACGATCCGCAAGACGACGAATACGAGCGGTCCCTGGCGGACATCATTGCCGCCGGCGGCTACGCCGAACTGGCCCCAAGCGCCGGCGACGATCCCATTCTGCTGTTCTACACCGGCGGCACCACGGGCAAATCCAAGGGCGTAATGCTGAGCCACTGCAATATGCTGTCCAACACCGCCTGCGCCGTGGACGCCTATCTCATGGAGGATGGCTGGAACTTCATCATCCTCGGGCCGCTGTTTCATCTTGCCGCGGGAGCGCGCATCTTCAGCACCGCCGCGCTCTGCGCCCATGTGCTGATTCTGGCGCGCTTCAACGCCGCCGAGGTGCTCGAATCCATCGAACGCCACCGCATCCAGTCGGCAACCCTGGTGCCCACCATGATCCAGATGCTGCTGGACCATCCCCGCTTCGCCGATTACGACCTGTCCTCGCTGGAAATGGTGGCCTGCGGCGCCGCGCCGCTGTCCCTCGCGCTGCAGCGACGGCTGCTGGAAGCGCTCCCCAATGCGCGGCAATACCAGACCTATGGCATGACCGAGGCATCCCCCATCGCCACGATTCTCGACCCGGAATACCATGTCACCGAAGGCCCGAAGGCGGAAAAGCTCGGCTCCGTGGGCCGGGCCGCAAGTCATGTGGAAGTCGCCGTGGTGGACAGCGAAGACAACTTCCTGCCGGCGGGACAAATCGGCGAAGTCGTCATCCGGGGGCTGAACATCATGGTGGGCTACTGGCGGCAGCCGGAATTGACCGCCGAGGCCATGCGCGGCGGCTGGTACCACACCGGCGACGCGGGCTATCTCGACGAGGAGGGCTTCCTCTTCCTCGAAGGCCGGGTCAAGGACATGATCGTCAGCGGCGGCGAAAACATCTATCCCATCGAAGTCGAGAACGTGCTCAGCGATCACCCGGCGGTGAAGGAATGCGCCGTCATCGGCATCCCGCACGAAGTCTGGGGCGAGGCGGTCCACGCCGTGGTCATCCTGGAAGCGGAGGCAGCCGCCGGCGAGAATGAACTGATCGCATACTGCAAGGAAAACCTGGCGGGCTACAAATGCCCCGTGAGCGTCAGCTTCCGCTCCGAGCCCATGCCCCTGTCCTCGGTGAACAAGGTGCTCAAGACCGAACTCCGCAAACCCTTCTGGCAGGGTCGCAAAAGCCAGTTGGTCTGAGTTCCGGGGAATCCTGAATCGCGGAATCTCTTTCAGTGGCCATCCAATGAGATTATGCGACTGTGCGCGGAATGACAGGTGGCCCGGTCAAAACTGGTTTTCGCGCGGGAATTCTTATAGGATTCGCGATAGTCAGCCGCCAACTGCATTGTGCGGGCGCCCCGTTCCATGACAAGAATCCGAAACGGAAGGAAATGATCATGATGAACCAGACCAGACTTTCCCGACTTCTGGCCGGCTTGACCTCCGGCGCGGCGGCGATTGCGTCTTTCGGCCTGCTGGCCCAGAGCCACCCCGCCGGCGAGGAACTTACCTATTCCGGCGATGTGGCCACGATCATCAACGAGAACTGCGTGGTCTGCCACCGGGAAGGCGGCATCGGCCCCATGCAGTTGACCAATTTCGAGCAGGTTCGCCCCTGGGCGCCGCTGATCCGGATGAAGGTGGCCAATGGCGAGATGCCGCCGTACTCGTATGATCGCGATCTGGGCATTCAGGAGTTGCAGGGCGACTGGCGCATGTCCCGGGAGGACATCGACACCGTGGTCGCCTGGGTCGATCAGGGCGCATTGCCGGGCAATCTGAATGAATTGCCTCCGGCGCCGCCGCTGCCCAGCCTCGACGACTGGAACTTCGAGGACCAGTTCGGCGAACCGGACCTGGTGCTGCCTTCCAATCCCATCGACGTGCCCGCCAATGGCAACGACCTGTGGGACAAGCATTTCATCGCCAGCGGCTTGAGTGAGGACCGCTGCATCAAGGCGATGCAGGTCAAGCCCCGGGGCGACGCCAAGACCGTGGTCCACCACGCCAATACCTATTTCGCCGAGATCAACGAGGACGGCCAGGTCACCCGCAGCCCGGTAACCGAGTACGCCATGGGCAAATGGGGCGAGATCATGCCCGACGGCGTTTGCCGCACCTTCCAAGCCGACATGCTGATCCAGTGGGATATCCACCTCTACCCCGGCGGCGTGGGCGGCGCGGCCCCCGGCACCATGATTGAAGACAATGTGGTGGAACTCGGAATCTGGCTCCACGATGAAGACTTTGAGTCCGGCATTTCCCAGGACCTCGCCGCCTATCAACTCGATCAGGGCAATCTGTTCATTCCGCCCCACGGCACCGCCATGACCCAGGGATTCCACAGCTTCGACCATCCGGTGCGAATCGACAGCTTTCAGCCACATGGCCATTTGCGCATGCATGCGGCTTCGCTGGAAATCTTCTATCCCGAAACCGGGCGCACGGAAGTGGTGAGCGTGATTTCCGACTGGAGCGCCACCTGGCATCACAGTCATCTCTATGAGCCCCATGTGGCCCCGCTGCTGCCCACCGGCGCCGTGCTCGTGATCAAGCAGTGGTATGACAACACCGGGAACAACCCAAACAACCCGGACCCGCGCCAGTGGGTGGGCTGGGGTCAGCGCACCGCGGACGAAATGACCCATGCCTGGATTGCCGTATCCCACCTCGATCAGGAAACCTACGAGAGACTGTTGGCCGAACGGAGCAGCAACGAGCGCAGTCTGGCGGGAGGCGATGACTGAGGGACTGAGGCCCCAGGCAGTTCTCGAACGGCAAGGGAAGCTCTGATCAAGTCAGAGCTTCCCTGCGGCACATGGAAGATAATGAAAAACTCCACGGATGGAGTTTTTCAGAGAATACCAAGTGGATACTGGTGGAGTTTGCGGTAATGGGTGTTGCAGTGCGAAAAGTTAAGGAACGCCTAAAGGAATGCGCACGATTGCAAGTTGAGTTCAATCTCGGTGGTGGAACTGCGGCGTGGGGAGGCCAAAGATCTTGGGATATCTATTACACTTCCTTTGGGACTGGTGGCACTGTTGTTTTTACGCTTCCCCGGCTCCGACAGGGAATCGTAACAGTACATCAAGTATCCAATGGAAACTGATTATCGTCGTCATATTAAACAGGAGAAATACATATGAACTTCCGAACAGTATCCTTTGTCGTATGTGGCGCAATCGCCCTGTTCACCGTGTTCATTGCGTTTCGAGACCCTTCGAAGCCGACTGTGGACAATGACTCCGCCGCCTTTTCGCAAAGCACAAATCGCGATATTGAAACTGCGGGGCCGCGCGGTGCGAATCAGACCGCGACCACACAGGCAACGCTGACGAATCAGGAACAGGTTTTGCTGACGGAACTCCAGGAGAACTACACTCCTGCAGAATTGGACAGATTGTTCAATCCGCCGACGACAATTGAATTGGAACAATCAATCGGTGAGCGCCTGAACCAGCCTTTCGACGCTTACGCCTATGCAAGCAGGAAGTATGACGAAGACGGTTGGTCACAGCTCATGGACGACATTGGCCTCACCCCGGATGAATCGCGGCGGGTGCGGGATGCCTGGGTCCAGCTTGAGGCCGCCAAATCGGAATTGTACGACATGATCACTCAAGGCCTGGTTGATCCGCTGGCCGCTAGCGACGAGATTGGCGAGGCGGAAAGCAACTTCCTCTCACGTATCGCCGGGATATTCTCGTCCGAACAGTTGGCGGAGTTAGAGAACCATGAACGCTTGCTTTTGGCGGAGAACGCGGCGCAAGTCCAAGCGGAATATCAAGGAATGATAGACGGAGGTTATACCGGAATCGTGGTGGCCGCAAGCCGCGGAGACCTGGCCTCGGTGCAGGCGTATTTGGATTCGGGTGCTGATCCAAATCAGATGACCACCGATGGGGAGACGGCGCTGCATAATGCCGCATGGTACAACGAAACGGAAATAATGCGGATACTGATCAACGCGGGGGCGGATGTAAACCTGACGATACCGGGCGGAAATAGTGCGTTGCGCCGCGCCGCGCGGTGGGGGCATGTGGAGGCGGTTGAACTGCTGATCGCCGCTGGAGCCGACGTTAATTATTATAAGGTGCCTAATCCAGTCTCAACGGCATTGACAGCAGCCGCCAGAAGCGGAAGCACGGATACCGTTAGGGCGCTCTTGGAAGCAGGCGCCGATGCCACTGGCCCCGCAGGAAGAGCTTCACTTGGCGAGGCCGTTACTCAGGGAAACCGCGATATGGAGCAGTTGCTATTGGAGTCGGGCGCGGAAGATAACGGTTCTGTCGCTGCCGCACGGGCTCTCCGAGAGTTGGGTCGCCGCTTGGGCCTGGTCAACGATTGACGGCTGCCGCCCGGCTGGCGCAGCCACAAATCGCCAACGAGGTTGTGGAGGGCGAAGGCCCCGCGCGGGTCAATGCCAGCTTTCCCGAGCCGGGCGAATATCTGATTCGCGCCCGGCTCGACAACTGGAGCGCCTCCGACAGCGACGGCCTAGGAGCCTGCGCCGTAGGAATTCGCGAAAGCGAAAATTCGCTATCGCCACGCCCCTGGCCGGTCGATTGAGGCGAATATTGGTGAATATGCAACGAAATCGAGCGGTCAGGGGCGTGGATGAGAGCGGATTTGCAGCCGTGAATTCCTACGGCGCAGGCTCCTAGACCAGTGCTGCTGGAGCAACGTCTGGCTGCGCGTGCAAGTGCAGTAGGTTTTCTCTGAAAAACAAAAGCGTGGTTTTGTTTTGCTCCCGAAGACCTGACTTGATCAGGGCTTCCCCAGCGAGCAGTATCGCTTCAGCCTGCGGCGCCAGCCGGACCTCACCTGTCTGCACCGAGCAAACCCTTCTACTGTCATTCTGCGCGAAGCGAAGCGGAGTCGCAGAATCTCTTGCAGAGGCCTCTCAGGGAGATTCTGCGACTGCGCGCGGAATGACATGGAGGTTGGAGCGCCAAAATGGGAATTGCTGCTGCGACCGCGCGCAGAATGACGGGGGGCCGGGCCGGGGGTATACTTGTCGGCCACGCAAATCCCGGTTCAAGCCGACCAGAGTTTACAGTTGGCCTGATCCCGCAAACGGATTGACAGAGAGAAGAGGAGCAACCCGTGAAAAGATACCTGATTCTGACCGCCGGCTGGCTGGCGGCGGCAATGTCCTGGCAGGGCGTATACGCCCAGGATGACGAGGCCCTGGCGATTCTCGTGCCGGGGGGCGGAACCTACAGCAGGCCGATTTCCACCGATTTGCCCGCAGCCCAGGCCTTTTTTGACCAGGGCCTGCGCATGGCCTGGAGTTTCTATTTTCCCGAGTCCATCGCCTCCTACCAGGAAGCTTCCCGGCACGACCCGGACCACCCCATGCCGTATTTCGGCCTCGCCCACGCCGCCGGGCCCAATCCCAACAGCCGCTACGCCGGCCTGCCCGATGACCCGCAGGGCGCCGGGCTGGAAGCCATCCGCAATGCTCTGGAGCGGATCAACAACGGCAGCGAGCGCGAGCGGGACATGGTCAACGCGCTGTTCGTGCTTTATAACAAGGACGCGATTGCCGACGACCGCGAGCGGGATGAGGCGTTTGTCGACGCCATGCGTGACTTGCATCACAAGTATCCCGATGACGCCGACATCGCTTCCATCTTCGCCGAAGCGTTCATGAACACCACCCGCTGGGATTACTGGGAGCCCGACGGTTCGCACCGACCCGGGGTCGCCGAGGCCCGCGCCGCGCTCGAAGCCGCCATGGCGGTCGAACACGACCATCCCGGCGCCAACCATCTCTACATTCACCTGATGGAAGCTTCCAACGAGCCCGAGCTCGCCATGCCCGCGGCGCAGAAACTGGAAGGCATCGTGCCGATTTCAGGCCACATGGTGCATATGCCCGGCCATATCTATCTTCGCGTGGGCGAATACGAAAAGGCGATTTCCACCAATGAGCGTTCCCAGATCGTCGATCTGCAGTTCGCTGAAATCTGGGGCGACAACAACTTCCCGATGATCGGCACCTATGGCCTGTCCCACAAATCCCATGCGCCCCACGCGCTGGACTTCGTGCGCTATGCAAACATGCTGCAAGGCAACTACGCGGATTCGTTCGAAGCGGCCCAGCGCGGCGCGGCCAGCGTCGGCCGGGCGGCGGAAGCCGTCAACCGCGGCGAAAAGCGCGTGGTGCATTCCTGGGTCGTGGACAAGGTCTTCGGCAAGTGGGACCGCATCCTGCAAGCCGAACAAAGCCACGGCGGCACCCCGTACCTCGACGGCATGTGGAGCTATGTGCTGGGCAGCGCCCATGTCGCCAAAGGCGATCTCGACGCCGCCGGGGCCGAGCTCGCCAACATCCAGGCCCAGGCCGTAGCCGACGGCGTGGACGATACCGGGGTCGGGCCTACGCCGGCTTCGCACGTGCTGGGAATCGCGACCCATGCGCTGCAAGGCGAAATCGCCGAAGCGCGCGGTAATCTCGATTCCGCCATCGCCCATTACCAGGCCGCGGTGGAAATGCAGGACGCCAACAATTACACCGAACCGCCGGACTGGTCGCAATCCATGCGTCTGTATCTTGGCGCAGCCATGCTGTCCGCCGGGCGGGCGGAAGATGCCGAAGCCGTCTACCGCAAGGATCTGGAATGGAATCAGCAAAACGGCTGGTCCACATTCGGCCTCGCCCAGGCGCTGGAAGCCCAGGGCAAGACCCAGGAAGCCATCATCGTCAAGCGCCAGTTCGATTCGCTCTGGCGCAATGCCGACGTGGAACTCGAACGCTCGCGATTGTAAGTTTGTCCGCAGCCGGGACGGGCGCATTCCCGTCCCGGCATGCTTTCCCGCCGCGGAATCAACATGAATACTCATCGCTCTCTCGTTTACGGCAGCGCCGTGCTGTTGGGCGTTGTCTGGTCCTGCCTGGCGTTTCCCCAGGAGCATTTCAATCCCGCCGGCGCGGGGCCGAGCGAACATACTCGCGCCTTGCAACAGGCTTTGCGGGAGTCGCTTCCATTCGAGGACAGGCGTGACTTTGAAGAGTCGCGCCGGGGTTTCCTGGCGGAGCCCGACTCGCGGCGCATCACCGGTTCCAGCGGCAACGTCGTCTGGGATATGGGCAGCTATGATTTTCTGCTGGCTGGCGAGGACTTCGATTCGATTCATCCTTCCCTGCAGCGCCAGGTCCTGCTCAACATGAATTACGGCCTGTACGAAGTCGTGCCCGATTTCGTTTATCAGGTGCGCGGCTTCGAAATACTCCCCGCCACGGCACACTAGGAGCCTGCGCCGTGAGAGTTCCCGGCTGCTCTGGACTGGCCAGCTTGGCGAATCGGCCAGATTTGGTGTCATGCCACACGGCCAATATGTGACGAATGCGTACTGACCGAGCATTGCGCGAAACGCGGTTGAAAATGAGTGGAGTGACCAAAGTACATCAAATGGAAGAACGAGAAATGCTGACATCTCAGACACACCGTGAGTTGAAGGTAAAACAACGACGAATCAGGAAAGGATTTCCAGAGTCAATGGGTTTACGCATTCACCGTTCGATCAGTTGGATTGGTCGGGCTGAGCAGGCCGAGGATTCCGATACGCAGTTCATACTTCTGTGGATAGCTTTCAATGCTGCCTATGCGGACGAAGAGAAACTGATGCGTTCAAACATCGGGAGCTACGAGGAAAGAAGTGAGAGGTCAATTTTCGCCGACTACTTGCAAAAAGTTGTTTCGCTGGATCGAGAAAAGCGGATTTATAATGCGATATGGGAGAATTTTTCGGGGCCCATTCGGCTGCTTATGGCGAACAAATACGTCTATAGTCCGTTCTGGAAACACTACAACGGTATAGCCGGATGCGAGAATTGGAAGTCTTGGTTTGATGCCTCCAGAAAGAGATTCATTTCTTCAGTCGAAAGTCAGAATACTATCAGTGTACTCAACGAGGTGTTCAATCGGCTCTATGTACTTCGCAATCAGATACTGCACGGTGGCGCGACGTGGAACAGTGGCGTAAACCGGGAGCAGGTGAATGACGGTGCCGCGATTCTTGCCTTCCTAGTACCTCAATTCATCGATCTGATGATGGATAACCCTTGTGAAGACTGGGGACAACCGTTTTACCCGGTGGTGGATTAGTTGGAAGTTCTGCCAAGTCGACACTACGACCACACGCGCCCCGGCCAACCGGTTCCGCTTTTGAGCGAATCGAATTCGGCGTCCTTCGACGCAAGCGGGTAGCGCAATTCGATCGCGGTGGCCGCGATGAAACGGTCGAATGGGTCGCGATGCCGCCAATCGAGCAGTGCGGCGCGGGCCGCTATCCCGCGGCTGAACGGCGCCGTCAACGTCTCGGTCTCGGCGATCAGTTCATCGAGGTGCGGAACGATTTCCGGCCACCCGCCAAGTTCCGCCTTGCGCGTGACCTCGTAGACGCTGATTGGACTGAGGAAAACCGAATCCGCCGTCGCGATCGCCGCCTTGGCCGCCCCGCCGAGCCGGTGCGGCGCCATCAAACTCCAGACCCACGCATGGGTGTCGAGCAATATTGCGCTCAATCTTAGGGGATTACATACCAAAGTAACCGGATTCACGTCTCATCCCGCTTCTCGTAATTCGGGAACGCCTCGTAAAATTCGGCCATGATGCCGTTCTCGCGCATGTAGTCCTCCACGTCCTCGATGGGCGCAGTGCGGAGACGCGATTCGTAGGCGGACATCATCGTTTTTCGGTCACGTTGAAGGGGCGGAAAAACGTATCCCGAATCTGCTTTCGGCTCATACCGGGCATATCGTGTTCTTCGTTGAGTTCCTTCGCGCTCGGCTGATAGTCGGGCGGTTTGACCGTGATGTTACGGGCGGGCGGAATTTTGGCCTTGCGTTTTCTGGTGGGGTTCATTGCTCTTCTCCTCTAGACCATGTGGGCTTTTACCGCCGCGTCGAATCTACGCTCCGGTTTCAGTGAATCGGCGCCGCCTTCTCCGACCAGAACGTCCAACACCGATTTGTCGAGTATCGGACGCAATAGCCGTTCATGGCGCAGATAGCTCATGCTTTTCCGTCCCGGCAGGGCAAACGACTTGTCGGTCTGTCCGCCGTGCGGCATTCCCTTGTAGATGCCACTGTAATCATAATCGCCAGTTTGCAGGATGTCATACAGGCTTCGAACGTGTCGAGCGATTTCCCGCAGCCATCGGGTAACGTCGCTGTCCGCGGACTTCCGATGCTCTTGTAGCGGTATCGCCATGACCGCCAGGTCGGACCAGACAAAGACATCGAAACACTGGGTTTTCAGCTTGAGCGATTGCCCCTGTGTCCGCCAAATCGGCTGTACCAGGAACGGAGATTGAATCTCCGCCGAAAGGTCCAGCACTGCACCGAGTGCATCGGCCAGAGCGGACCCATGCCGCAAGACTTCCGCCGTGTTGTCCCATGACGAAACGCGATTGTAGGCCGCTCGCAAAAAGCTGATTGCTTCTATCCGTGTTTCGTCGTGCGCCTCTTCGAGCAGTCGCCTTGCTATCCCCATCATGGCATGGGCGGAACTCACCGGACGCATGACCATTTCCGGTGCCCAATCGGCTTCCGGCTGATTCGAGGTTCCCTTGTCGGGAACCACCGTCAGCTTCACTTCGAGCGGGCGCAAATGCCGCCCCCGCGCTTCGACCACGATGTCGATATGGTCTGTCTCGTTGCGGGAATAGGCGGCGTAGGGGCCAAAGCTCGCCTCGAAGTGGTAGTAGGGCACGTCTGCCGTATCCCCGACGACATCGGCCATTTCCCACAATCCGGCTTGCGCGGAGACCCTCCCGTCGTCATAGGCAACGGCCACCGGGCCGATACCCTGATCTCTCATGTACAGGCAGAGGGAAAGCGGGAAGGTCGAATTGAACTGGTTTTTGCCCCAGAGTTGCTTACCGCTTCGACTGGAATTCTCTCGCGAGATGCCGTACAGCGAGGGCTCAGGCGACAGCATCGAGAATGCCTTGTCCGACGAACTCCGCCAGCGCGACGGGAACGGCATTGCCAATCTGTGTCTCCGCATCCGCGTTACGGTCGCCGGCGTTCCATTCCCATCGCTCGGGGAACGTCTGGACCCGGCTGCGTTCTCTGGTGGTGAGCGGGCGAACCGTACTTGGCGATACGCTGTCCAGATGATTGCCCTTGTATCCGGGCGGAACGGGACGATTCACGCCGCGCACCGTGGGGGACGGCTCATGCACCGAAAACACCGAGCGGCGCGAGTAGTTTCGGGGATGCCTGTAATAGTGCTCGATGTCGATTTCGTCGCCGAGGTACGCCTTGACAGTAAGCGGCTCGTCGGCGATTCGGTCGGCCACCGATTCAAGAAATGCGCCGGATTGCCCCGCAAGCGCACCGAAAGCGAAAAACCGCTTGCGGGCTTGCGGCACATTGCAGCGGCTCGCGTCGAGCACGATTTCCGATATGTCGTATCCGGCCGATTCCAACCGTTCCCGCGCCGCTCGGTATGTCTCGCTCAATCGAACTTGCGGCACGTTCTCCATCAGGAAAAACGGGACGCGGCAAGCTTCGATAATTTCGCTGAACGCCAGCGTCAGATTGGCTCGGCTGGATTCCACTCTCTTGCCCGCCGTCGAGAAGTCCTGACAGGGCGGGCCACCGGCAATCATGTCCGGCCCGTGCCGTCGAATCGCCTCGGTTGTCAGTTCGACATCGGACAGATCAAGCCGATGGGAATGGGCGGCGATGTTGCGGCGATAGGTTTCCAGCGCGGGCTCCCAATAGTCGTAGGCCGCCACCACGTTGATGCCGGATTCAATCAATCCGGCGCTCAGGCCGCCGCAGCCGCAAAACAGGTCTACCGCCCTCACGCTACCAACTCCCGATACTTGAGCCGCTTCCCCTGCATCGACGTAACGATATGGCCCATCTGCTTGATGGTGTCCATTTCGCGCATGTTGTGGCGATGCTGGAATTCCTTCACGTAGCGGTCAAGATGCTTTGGCGACATCTTGTGGTAGATGCCCTTGTAGCCGCGCTTGAACATCGACCAGAAGGACTCGATGCCGTTGGTGTGAACGATGCCGCGAACGAATTCGGAAACGCCATGCTTGACGGCCTCGTGCTGGTAGAAGGGAAGTCCCGAATAGGCCGTGGCCTCGTCGGTGTAGACAGTCGCCATGCCTGTAACGTGTCGCACCACGAAACCCTGCAAGGTGGCCTTGTCTGTGTTTTCGACCGCCGCCGCTCGTACTTGATTGGTCTCGCGGTCCTTGATACCCACTACGGCGGTTTTGCCTACCGCTCCGCGTCCGGTGTCTTTCAGTTCCCGGCGACGGCTGTTGCTCATGTTCTTGCGCACTCCGCCAACGTAGGTCTCATCGACTTCGACGGGACCATTGAACACCACGTTGCCGGATTCGGCGGCCTTGCGCAGTCGGTGCAACATGAACCACGCGGACTTCTGCGTAATGCCGAGTTCCCGATGCAGGCGCATGGAACTGACGCCCTTGATGTTGGTGGCGTACAGATAAATTCCGATTGCCCATGTGCGGTATTTCAGCTTGGTTCGCTCCATGACTGTCCCGGTGCGGACGCTGAATTGCGTTTTCTTCTCGCCCGCCTTGCGGCAGTCCTTGCAACGATGCGATTGACTCGGATGCGAGACTCGCACAACATCGAAGCTGCCGCAACGCGGGCAGTAGGCGCCGTTCGGCCAACGCTCCGATTCGACCCACGCCTGAGCCTTTTCCTCGGTGGCGAACATGTCGGCGGCCTTGAGAAACGACAGCCCTTGACGACGGGATTTACCGGGTGCTTTCTGTGACATGACTATCTCCAAATCTTTACTAGATAGTAACCGCTATCGGAGCGGGTGTCAACACTTTTCGGTTACTTTGGTATGTAATCCCCCAATCTTAACGTTCCCACATGCCGAGTTCGGCTTCGTCGAGACCGTCGTCAAAGTCCGGCACCGTCGTCGTCAGATGGACGAGCGCGCCAAAGCGGAATTTGGAGGAGTTCAGCGGGACCAGCTTGACCGCCGGTTTGCCGTTTCGCGCGATGATTACATCGTCACCGGCTTCCGCCGCGGCGATGAGTTTCGAGAGTTGGGATTTGGCTTGATGCATATTGATCAGCATGATGCTACCCTGGAATCCTATAGCTAACTTGGCTAGGCTACGCCGAATTGCCGTATGGGTCAAGCGGCTGCATTGCTTGCGTTGCGCGGATTGGGGATTCGGTTTAGGCTAGCCCGCTCGACAGGACAAAGAACAGAAATCGGGCAACCATGCGACGCAGACAGGTTTTTCATATGCTAGGCGCAGCTTTCGCCGCATCCGCTCTCGGCGGCTCCAGGGCTTTCGCCCAGGGCCGACGAGTGGACAGGGTCGGCCTGCAACTTTACACCCTGCGCAACGAGATGGCCGAGGATTTCGACGGCACTCTGGCGAGAGTCGCGGAATTGGGTTATAGCGAAATGGAATTCGCCGGCTACTTCGGCCGTAGCGCGGCCGAAGTGCGCCGGGTTCTGGCGGACAACGGACTCGTCTCGCCGGCCTCCCACATCCAGTTAAACGCGATTCGCGAGAACCTGGCGCGGGAAATCGAGTTCGCCGCAGAGTTGGGGCAGCGCTTTCTCGTCGTGCCGAGTCTGCCCGGAAACGAGCGCAGCCTCGACGACTACCGCCGCCACGCCGAAACCCTGAACAGCGCCGGCGAGGAATGCCGCCGCGCCGGGCTGAAAATGGGTTATCACAACCACGGTTTCGAATTCGAGAACACCGATGGCCGCATTCCCTACGACATCCTGCTGGAAGAAACCGACCCGGAACTTGTCGATATGGAGCTCGACCTGTTCTGGATCATTCATGCCGGCCACGACCCGCAGGCCTGGTTCTCGGCCCATCCCGGCCGTTTCAGCATGTTGCACGTGAAAGATCGCACCGCAGACGGCGCCATGGCTGATGTGGGCAGCGGCGAGATTGATTTCGCCGGCATTTTCGCCCAGGTGGAAAACGCCGGCTTCCGGCACTATTTCGTGGAACACGACAATCCCGGCGACGGCCTGGCGTCGGTGGCCAACAGCATCGGGCATCTGCGCGAGCTGGAATTCTGACTCTGGAGAATCGCCCATGAAAACCCGGCGCGATTTCCTGCGCGAACTGATCGTCTCGGTGGGCGGCGTGTCCGCCCTCGCCGCCTGCGGCGATGCGCCGGTAGTGGTGGCCACTGCCACAGGTGAGCCCGGCAGATTCCACACTGCGGAGGAGATGGAACTGATGGCGCGGTTGTCCGAACTGATCATTCCCCGCACGGAAACCCCCGGCGCCATCGATGTGAACGTGCCGGGCTATATCGACGGCCTGATGGCGGATTGGGCCAGTGAGGAAACCCGGGGCGCGCACCGCCGGGCGCTGGGGGAGATTGAGCGCCGCCTGTCGGCCAACGGCAGTTTTCCCGCCCTTGACGACGCGCAAGCCGAAAGCCTCCTCGCCGAACTCGACCGCGCCGCGTTCGCGGAAGCCGCCGGTGAACTCGGCGGCTATCGCACTTTCAAGGGCTACGTCACCCGTTCCTATTTCGCCACCGAAGGCGGGGCGCGTGAGGAATTGCAGTGGATCGCGGTTCCCGGCCGCTGGGACCCGGACGTGCTGGTCAGCGACCGGCAAGGAGTCTGAGCATGGCGGAAGCGACACAGTTCGACGCGATTGTAGTGGGCTCGGGCATGAGCGGCGGCATGTCCGCCAAGGAATTGTGCGAGCGGGGCCTGCGGGTGCTCGTGCTTGAGCGGGGCCCGGAAATCGTTCCGGAGCGCGACTACAGCGATAACCTCGCCCCCTGGCAAAGCCCCAATTTCGACAATGTTTCCCAGGACGAGATCGCCCAGCGCTATTTTCGCCAGTATCCCGGTGTCCCCTATGCCCTCAAGGAATCCAACAAGGACTTCTGGGTCAGGGATGATGTGCACGACTACGTGGAGGCCGAAGGCACCCGCTACGAATGGCTGCGGGGCTACCATACCGCGGGCCGCTCGATCATGTGGAGCCGGCAGACCTACCGCCTCGGCCCCCAGGATTTCGAGGAAAACCAACGCGAGGGCGTGGCGATCGACTGGCCCGTGCGATACGAAGACATCGTTCCCTGGTATGAGAAAGTCGAGACTTTTGTCGGCATCGCCGGCAGCGAGGAGGGCCTGGGCCATTTGCCGGACAGCGTATTCCAGCCGCCATTTGAATTGACCGCGGTGGAGAAGGCATTCAAGCAGCGCGTCGAGACCAGCTTTCCCGGCCGCAATGTCATTCCCGCGCGGGTTGCCCACCTCACAGACGCCACCGAAGAACAGCGCTCGCTCGGCCGCTCCAATTGCCAGCTCCGCAACCGCTGCCACCACGGTTGCAGCTTCCGGGCCTATTTTTCCTCGCTCAACGCCACCCTGCCCGCAGCCGGGCGCACCGGCAATCTGACCATGGCGCACAATGCCATCGTGCAGTCCCTGGAATACGACCCGGAATCCAACCGCGTCAGCGGGGTGCGGGTGGTCGACGCCGAAACCAGTGAAGCCCGAACCTACACCAGCCGGATCGTATTCCTCAATGCTTCCGCCATCGCCTCGGCGCTGATTCTGCTGCAATCGCAGTCGGAAAGCTTCCCCACTGGCCTTGCCAACCGTTCCGACCAGGTGGGACGCAATCTCATGGACCATGTCAGCGGCGCCGGCGCCGCCGGCATCATGCGCGGTTTCGACGACCGCAAGGTCTTCGGCCGCCGGCCCAGCGGCGGAATCTACATCCCCCGCTACGCGAACATCACCGAAACCGACAAGCCATACACCCGGGGTTTCGGCTACCAGGGCGGCGCAAGCCCACTCGGCCACGCCAATGGCCAGATTCCCGGCATCGGCAGGCAATTCAAGGAATCCCACCGCCGCCCGGGCCCCTGGCGAATCTCCATCGGCGCATTCGGCGAGCAACTGCCGAATCCCGACAACCGGGTGACGCTGCATCCCACAAGAGCCGACCGCTGGGGCAATCCCCTGCCGGTGTTCGAGGTGCGCTACAGCCGCAACGAGGAAATCATGCTCGAAGAAGCCCGCAAGGACGCCATCGCCATGCTCGAAGCCGCGGGCTGCGAGGAAATCACGTCATCTCCGGTGAACCTGACCAACCCGGGCAACCGCATCCACGAAATGGGCAGCGCCCGCATGGGCCGCGACCCGGAAAGCTCGGTGCTCAACGGCTGGTGCCAGGCCCACGACGTGCCCAACCTCTTCATCACCGACGGCGCCTTCATGGTCTCAGCCGCCTGCCAGAATCCATCCCTGACCTACATGGCCTTCAGCGCCAGAGCCGCCAACCACGCCGCCGACCTCCTGGCGGAGGGTATTGTCTGACATCCTCACAATGGCATCACGTCAATACGCCTGAACTGGGTAGGGTGGCTTTCGGCCTGGATGGCTATCTGGCCCTGGCTTAATGCCAGTGGTGCGCCGGAGTTGAGCAGGCGGCTTGCGTCGGGGTCGGATTCGTCTAGTTGGGTTGCGGAGTATTCGAAAACGACTTCGCCGTTTACGGTGTGACGGATCAGTTCGTCGCCTCGGACTTCGATTTCCAGGGTGACCCATTGGTCGCCGTGGAAAGTGGCCGAGCGGGAATTGGTGCAGTGCTCGGTGATCAGTTCGCCTTCCAGGCGGAAATGCGTTCCCGGCGTGCAGATATTGGCGGTGCTGCGTTCTTCGGTTCCATTGCCGCCGAGCAGTTGCACTTCGATGGAAGCCGGGAACTCCTGATCGAGAGTCATCGATTCCGGCGTCTGGCTGTGCAGCATCATGCCATTGTTGCGGAAGGCCCAGGCGGGGCCGTTGACGACCTGCTCGCCAATGAAACGATACTCCACCCGCAACAGGTAGTGGGAAAAGGACTGCTCGTGGAACAGATGACCGAATTCGTTGTTGAAATCGGCCCAGTTGTCGTAGGAGACCGTCAGCAAGCCGTCGTCGACGCGAAAGGTATCCAGATGATTTTCTCCGGCGGGGAAGCCGGTAAACTTTGGCGTCCAGCCATCGAGGTTGCTGCCGTTGAACAGGCTGATCCACTGTTCTTCCTCGTCTTGCGCCACGGCCCCGGTGCAAATCGCAAGCATACACCACGCGGATAACAGCGAATGTTTGGCGTAATGGACCAACCGGCTTTTTGACGAAAACATCGCGCAAACCATTGTGACTCAATATTCAGCGAAACCTTATATCACAAATGTCCCGTCGCCCACCGATGGTGAATCCCGGTGTCCGGGTCACGCCCGTGCCGGGGCTTCCAGCACTCGTCAGCTTCGGATAACTCGCTGGCATTGACGTTTTACGACACGCTCGATGCGCTGAAGCGCTGGATAACTGCCGTAACGCGCCTCAAATCGCGCCCTCGCCGGGCCAATCCGGTCAAGCAGCATGGCTGCTGTTTCCTCAACGAGTCCATGCAGAAAGCGTGAACCTGTATCGCATTCTTCTGCCATGGTTTCCCAGTGATTTCGGCCAATAATCCCCGGGTCTCTTTGACCGCCGACAGCGAAAGCCAGATGGTGATCGATACGTTCCATGGCGCGGGTGCAAATCAGGTCGTAGAAGGGCGCAAGGCGGGTTCCGCGGCCCGGCAGGTACAGCAGCGAAAGGTTTTTGGCGTGTCCGTCCGAATTGCCCGCCAGCACATTGAAGATCTGCCAGCGCAGGAGATTCCCGACATCAATGGCCGGGTCCGAAGATACTTCCCGAAGCAGCGCAAGGCATTGCGAGAAGGCCGGGCCGCCGTCTTCCTGATACTTCCTTTCGTGCCCATAGCCCAAGGCCTGGCAGAAGTCTTCCTGGTGCAGGCGCTTCAGCCCATGAGCGTTATCCCGGACCCGGTCATATCGCTCGCTTCGCGTAAAAAAGCGCTTGCCAATGGATTCCAGATCGATGTCAACAACAGGCAGGCCGGTCTGTTGCGCCAGTTGTGTGGTGAATGTTTCATAGGCTGGCACGTGCCGGTAATCCCGCACTTCAAATTTGAGAATATGGCTCGTTGGAGCGGCTTCTTCCGGGAGGCAGTACTCGCCATCCTGAAAAAGTACGGGACATTTGTTCTGCGCCCCGGCCAATGAGAGGCGGGGATGCGCCTGATTCGGCGTGTTCGAAAGGATTCGACCGCGCCGTGCTATCAGGTGGGACAACTCATCTTCCCCAAGTATGGTGTAGCTCCCATCATTCGTTGGAGCGCGTTCCGCCGGCAGTATCGTAAGCGCGCCGGCGCACTCCCCGCCGATGGCGCGCAACAGGTCAAACTCGGCATTGGGAATTTTCAAGTCACGAACGAGCTGTTCTCTAGCTCCACCTTCCGGCAGCAGATTTGCAAAAAATCGATGGGCAGGGCTATCGGCGCTTGAGATTTCGCCCGGCGCAAGCGGCAGCGAGCAGGAAATTGGGAAACCGCCGGATTCTATCCAGCTCGTCTCATAGCGAAATCCGATGGCGCCTGCGGGATTCCGCCACAAGTTTCCCACGAGGCGGTTTTCATACCAGACATTGAGCCAATCCGCGCCGGTCATGATTTTTCCGTCCCGGTATTCGTTGCGAGGGGGCTACGCAAGGACGGCGCTTGAGGTCCCCTTGGCTGCAGGGAAATTTCCAGACCCAGGGTTTTCAGCGTTTTCAGGATTTTGCCGATTTCGGCGGTTTCCTTGCCGCGTTCGAATTCGGACAGGAATCTTGTACTCAGGTTTCCGAGCCCGGATACGGCCTCCAAAGTCAGTCCCTTGTTCTTGCGGTAGGCGCGCACCAGTCTGCCGAGTTCGGCGGTTGTACGTATTTGTCCGTAGGCAATTTCTTTCTTGGCCATATTCAGCATCCATTTTTTACCGTGCGGTAAAAAATAGCAATTGAACGGTTGCAAATCAAGGAAAATGTCCCGCTCGTGACAATTTGGGCGATTGCCGGGCACAGGAGTGCTAAAATGCTACGTACGGGATAAAATCCCGTCTTCGCGAGATTTCCCTGTCATCCTGCGCGTAGTCGCAGGATCTCATTGGAGAGCCGTGGCACGAGGCCCGGTTTGCTACACTGAAGATTCCGTATGGCGTGAAGTGGAGGAGAAAAATGAACCTCAGAAATGTCTGGCTGGCATTGGCAATCATCGGCGCGGTATTGCCCTGGTACTACCTGGCGGGATTCATGGTGGAGAACCCCCTGGATATCGGAGGATTTCTCGCGGCTGCCACAGCAAACAATGTAGTGACGGGTTTCACCGCCGACCTGCTGATTTCTTCCCTGGTCTTCTGGGTTTTCATGTTTTCCCGGCGTCCCGCCGGGCCTGCCCCATGGCCCTTCATCCTGATCAACCTGCTCATCGGCCTAAGCTGCGCCCTGCCGGCCTACCTCTATGTCACCAGCCGGCAGGCGGAAACGGAGGGGGGAGGAACGGACTACTCTTCGTAGTCCTTCCAATAGCGGATTCGGTACTTGAGCGGGTCGGCGAGGATGGTCCGGCGGGCGGCGGAGACTTCCCCGGTGGTGATGGGCTGGAAGTCCTCG
Organism: Pseudomonadales bacterium; assembly: GCA_022825945.1. Taxonomy (GTDB): domain Bacteria; phylum Pseudomonadota; class Gammaproteobacteria; order Pseudomonadales; family Pseudohongiellaceae; genus UBA9145. Next base: position 4,771 of record JAJDVS010000095.1, on the reverse strand, counting down.
GGCAGGGTGTCGGCGTTGAATTCCCGGAGCATCCAGTTCACCACGGCGGCGAGGTCGGCATCGGTGAGGGGGGTTTGCGACGAACCAGGCACCTGGACCAGGTAGGCCCGCATTTCCTCCACGGCCATCATGCGGCCGAGTTCATCGTGCAGGGTGGGAACATTGGGTGGATTGCCGATGCCCGAGGGCAGGTGGCAACCGCTGCAATACAGCAGATAGTTGGTGCGCGGACTTGCGCCAAAGGCCGCATTGGCAACGGACAGCGCGGAGACCAGCAGGAAAAGGAAAACGGCTCTCATTGCTGTCACGCGCTACTGGCTGGACTCGCCGAGCACCAGAGCCACCGTGCAGTGGTAGCTCGTGTGTTCGACGCCGAAACACCACAGCACCGTGCTGCTGTTGCTGTTGAAGTACACCGGCTTGTCGCCCTCGGTATTGTGGCAGCCGCAGCGCCCGCAGGCGGACTTGCCGCAGCAGTCGTTGTAGGAAATGAGATATTCCCGGTCATCCAGCGGATTGCGGCAGGTTCCCACCCAGGTAATCGGCGAGGCTTCGGCCCCCGGGGGGCAGCTGCGGTGGCTGCCGCCGCAGCAACTGCACAATTGCCCGCTCAACGCGCAATAGCGCCAGTACTCGCAAGTCTGGGGGTCGCCGATTTCCCGCAGGCTGGTTTCCTGGGCGAAGGCCCGGGCCACCGGCAACAGCGGCAAGGCCGCGGCGCCGGTAAGCATCAGCCCCAGCCTGGAGAGAAAGTTGCGGCGCGAAAGTCGCCGCGCCAGCGCCAGCGTGCCGCGCCGGGCCTGTTCATCGACCCAGTACCAGCCGCGCTCCATAATCCGGTTTGCGTTCATGATGTCTGTTCCATCGCCGAAGGCTTGTATTCAGCCTGGCCCCGAGATTCGCCCGGCGCTTCCCGCGCCACGAATTCCTGAATGCTGGCAACTCCCGAATCCATCGATTCCAGCAGGCTTTCCAGATGTTCCCGGGAATTCACCAGCCCCTTGCTCTTGAGAATTCCGTCGTTGCCGATCAGCAGCGCGAAAGGCAACTTGCTGACCTGGTAAGTCATTCCCAATTGCAGGGAAATGACGTAGGGGAAATCGTCGATGCCCAGGTCCCTGACATAGGCCCGGTGCTGTTCGAGTTGCTTGTCGTCCTCGGCGCCGTCGCTGGCGAAAGCCAGGCGGAGACGGCCCCGTTCGGATTTCACCAGGGATTTGGCGGTGGGCACGAGCGACTTGCAAACCGGGCAGGTGGGTGAAATGAACAATACCAGCATGGCGCCCGGGCCGGACCGCTCGCCGCCGATGGTGACCGTGCCGCCATCCAGGGCGGCAAGCTCCAGCGCCGTAGTCAGTTCGCCCACCTTGGGGCCATTGGTGGGAAGCAGGGCGCCGGCGGGGGCCACCCGCTCGTGCAGCACGCCCACCTGCCGGGCCAGCGCCAGCACCAGCAGGGCGAGACCGATGACCAGCACCCACAGAACGAGATTGGAGATGAGCAGCGCTTCGGTCATGGCCGACTGCTCTCCCCGTCCGGCTTGCGCCAGGATTGAATGGTCTGGGTATTGAGCAGCAACTGTCCGGCGGCCGCGTAGAGCAGAATCATCACCAGGCAGGCCGCGGCCAGGCTGATGAAATCGATTAACAACAGATCCCGCCCCGCGGGCGGCAGCGCGGCGGTCAGGGCGAGGGCGATCAGCAGGGCATTGCGCCACAGCAGGCGGTTGCTCAATTGCTGGCTGTTGCCCGCCGCGCCCTTGACGCCGAAGCCGCAGCCGCAGTCGATATAGATCCGGCCGCGGGACAAATTGAGGGCGATCGCACTGCTGTATACCGCCAGCAGCACCGCCGTCGCCATGGCGGTTGCGGGCAGATTCCAGCCCAGCGCCCATGCCGCCGCCAACGCCGCTTCCAGCGTCGCGATCAATGCGGCAACCGGGGCCACGGCCAACTCGGGCAGCAGTTCATAGGCGGCGAGAATCCCGCGAAAGCGCTGATGATCCGCGAACTTGTGCCAGGCCGCGCCCGCCAACAGCAGGGCGAAGGCCAGGGAGAGCAGCTTGATGACGAGCGGGTCGAGCATGAACTAGAAGTCCTCGTACATGGAAACGCCGGGGCCATCGATGGTGCGCTCATGGCGGAACGTAAGGGCGTCGAAGATTTCGGTGCTTCCGGATTGTGTGCCGACAATCAGTTTCGGCGCAGTTTCCTGGGTAAGCGTCAGATGGTCGGCGGGATCATCAAGTTTCAGCCGATGCACCCGTCGCCGGCTGGCGAGATCGATCACCCAGATTTCATCGCCCGCCTGATGATGCGTGTCCACCGGGCCTTCGTGCATGGCCACATATAGCAGGTTGCTGGCGCGAAGCACGTCGAGAAATTCAAACCCTCCGGGCCGCCAGCCGGATTCGTCTTCGGCGACGATGCTCCAGCCCTCGCTGATATGGATTTCATCGTCATCGGTGCTGACTTCATGGATGACCCCGGCGTGGGTGATCAGCAGCCAGCCGTCGCCGGTTCTGGCGGTGCGGTCGAACACCGCATCATCCCGCACATTGAAAAAGACTTCGCTGCGGATCCGGTTCTCCTCAAAGCCGCTGATGTCGAGCTGGCTGAGTTGCAGGGTGCCGTCGCCGCAGACCAGCAAAAAATCATTTTCCGCCACGGGCAGGATAATGGCGCAGCCGGGAGTGGACATTTCATAGATGAATTCCCGGTCCACCACATCGACGATCGACACCGAATATCCCGGATTCATGTTGAGCACCGCCAGATGCCGGCCATTGCCGAGCAGGCCCAGGTGGTTGCGCACCCCGAGGCGCGCCATGTGGTTGGGAATCTCGATCTCGGCCACGGGGCTGAGATTGGCGTAGTCATAGATCGCCACGATATCGGTGCGGTCGCCGTGGACAGCGCGGGAATAGTACGACTCCGCCGCATAGAATTCGCCCCGGGGCAGGTAGGGAGCCACCGCCGGCGTGCGGCTGGAAAGCGAAAGCAGGCCGAGCATCTCGCCGCTCTCGGCATCGAAGATGCGGGCGCCGCTGCCCGACTTGGCGATGAACCAGTTCGGCCCGTGCTCGGGCATGGTTTCCACGCTGATTTCCTCACGCAATACCTGGGCCATCGCCCCGGAAAGAAATACCATGCCGGCCAGAAAGATGATGAGTCGCATGAGCCCTCCTTGAAGATGGATGCGCCGGTGCGGGAAGTGTCGTCCGATACCCGTTGCGCCGGCGGCGAAAGCGGAAATCAATAGCCGCTCTTGATACTACATTTCCCCAGGCAAAGGCAATTCGCCGGGGCGGTACTTTTCCAACAGGCTCCAGATGATTGCCGCGGACTCCGGATCGGCGTCGCCGGAATAATCATCGGGGCGGAAATGCAACTGCATGGCGCGCAGGGCGAAGCGGGTCTGGTTGTCAAGCTCGCCGGTGATTTCCACCTGATAGCCGAGGGCCAGCAGGGCGGTCTGGAGCAGCCGGATGCCCGGCGGCTCCCGGCTGAATCGCGACTGGTATTCCGCCACGGTTTCCCGGTCATACCAGGCGCCGATGCCCGACTCGTACAATCGCTCCCAGGGGAAGAGCGGGCCCGGGTCCGAGCGGCGCATGATGGCGATATCGGAGTGGGCGACGATGTCGATGGGATTGATATCCGGGAAACGTTCCAGGATTCCGTGGAGCAGGTCGATGGTCATTTCGATCTGGGCTTCGGAAAAGGGCAGAAATTCGCACTCCATCAAGGAGAGATCATCGTCCACGGTGATGTCCGGCGGCGCAACGCAGTCGAATTCATTGACGATCTCGATGCCGATGGAGCGGTCATTGAGCGCGGTTTCCCCGGCCCAGTAACTCTGGCCCGCGTGCCAGGCCCGGCGGTTCTCGTCGACGAACCGGTGCAGCCGCAGCCGGGAGCGGTTGTAGCTCGGGTCGTTCTCGGCCGGGATCAGATAGTGTGAACTGACCGGACGGTCGGTTCTGGTGGTCAGCAGCCTGACCGACTCGGCGAAATTTTGCGAGGTGGCGTGCAATACCACATAGGCCACGCGGCTGTTCTGATTGGTGGATTCGATTTCCACCACGCCGGAGCAGGCCGCAAGCAACAATGGCAAACCCAACAGTCTCACCAATTTCATTTCCGTACCACCCCGCAAAAAACCCCAGCGCCAATTGTGCCAGCCCAGGGGCAATGTGCAATACTCTTTGCTGATGTCATTCTGCGCGGAGCGAAGCGCAGTCGCAGAATCTTTTCCGGGAGAGGCGGCATTTGAGCACCTCCAATCTGTTTGCCTCGCTGACGAATTGCGCCTTGTTCATGGCGCTGGTGGCGTGGATTTCCTGGCGCCAGACCCGCACCCGGGATGGCTATTTTCTTGCCGGGCGCGGTCTTGGCGCGGCTTTCATCGAAGGTTCGCTGCTGCTGACCAATCATTCCGCCGAACCGGGGCGGCCAGACCCCGTTGTGCCGGTCCCACCGGCTGCTCGAACGCCTGCGCGAGCGCACTCCCGGGTTCATCGACAAGTGCGAGCGACTAGGCGTGCGCCATATCAATGTGATGCCGCCCGGGGAAGACCTGGAATCGGGACAGGGCCGGGGCTGGTGCAAGACCCTGAACGCCGACAACCGCTAGGAGCCTGCGCCGTAGGAATTCGCGAAAGCGAAAATTCGCTATCGCCGCGCCCCTGGCCGGTCGATTGAGGCGAATATTGGTGGATATTCAACGAAATCGAGCGGCCAGGGGCGCGGATGAGAGCGGATTTGCAGCC
>JAJDVS010000034.1 GCA_022825945.1 Pseudomonadales bacterium | reverse complement strand
CCCTAGTACGAGAGGACCGGGGTGAACGAACCGCTGGTGTTCGGGTTGTCTCGCCAGAGGCATTGCCCGGTAGCTATGTTCGGACGGGATAACCGCTGAAGGCATCTAAGCGGGAAGCCTCCTTCAAGACTAGATCTCCCTTAGGAGTCGGGCTTCGGTCCGGCGCCTCCTGAAGTGCCGTTGAAGACGACGACGTTGATAGGCCGGGTGTGTAAGCGCTGTGAGGCGTTGAGCTAACCGGTACTAATTGCACGTGAGGCTTGACCGCATAACCAGGGGTTTACCCGGGTTGTGGGTTCAGCGGAAATTGCAGCGATCGTAACGATTGATTTCATGCGGATAACTGCTGTACGACCTGTTCAGCGAATGCAGCGCAGCATGCTCCATGTCTTGCCACCGGATTGCGCCGTGGTGCCTTGCCCAGGCCTTGGGCAAGCAGCATCGGCGACAGTTTATGCCTGACGACCTTGGCGAGTGTGAACCACCTGATCCCATCCCGAACTCAGCAGTGAAACCACTCAGCGCCGATGATAGTGTGGGGCTTCCCCATGTGAAAGTAGGTCATCGTCAGGCGCCACACAAAAAGCCCCCGTGGTGTGCGCCGCGGGGGCTTTTTGTGTGGCGCCCCTATGACAGCGCCGCCTTCGGCGCAGGCTCCTGGCCCTTCGTTCTGGACTTGCCTGGTTAAGTTGACCTGGAATTTTGTTTGGGGCAGCTTCCGTGTCATTCTGCGCGTAGCAAAGCGGAGTCGCAGAATCTCATGCAGCGCAGTCCACGGAAATTTTGTGACTGCGCGCATAATGACGGAAAAGCCCCTTTTTTGATTGAAAATGGCGGAGGAGGATATGGACCAACCGGTTTGTCTGGTCATTGGCGCGGGTGCCGGGATAGGTGGGCAGGTGGGAAAGCGGTTTGCCCGGGAGGGTTTTCATGCTGTGCTTTGCCGCAGGACGGATGAGCAGGGTCTGAACCGGCTGGTGGCTGAGATTGAACAGGAGGGCGGGGCTGCTTCGGGTTGCCTGCTGAATGTGGTCAGGGAAAACTCCATCGAGGAACGCATTGCGGTTGTTGAGTCAGACATTGGTCCAATTGAAGTGGTGCTGTACAACCTTGGCGCCCAGATTGGGGACCGCCCGCTGGAAGAGACACCGCTGAAGGTTTTCGAGCTCGGTTGGCGCATGGGGACATTCGGCCTGTTCCGCACGGCTTCCGCGGTATGCCCGCTCATGGCGAAACGCGGACGCGGCACCATCCTCGTCACCTCGGCAACCGCAGCCATGCGCGGCAATGCCGGGCAGCACTCCCACGCCGCGGCCATGGGCGGCAGGCGCATGCTTTGCCAGTCCCTGAACGCCCAATACGCCCCCCGGAACATTCATGTTGCCCATATCGTGGTGGATGGCGCCGTGGACGCCCCGGACACCCTGGGAAAAATGCTGGGGCCGGAAAAATTCCAGCAGTTGCGCGAAACCCGGGGAGCCGAAGACGGCCTGTTGCTGCCGGAACAGATGGCTGAAACCTACTGGCATCTATACCAGCAGCATCGCTCCGCCTGGACCCACGAGATCGACCTGCGCCCCTGGTCTGTCCAGCCCTGGTGGAATCACTGAAAGCGGCGGCTCAGGAATTCGTCGATTTTCTCGGCGGCCTGACGGCCTTCGTAGATGGCGCGCACCACAAGAGACTGGCCCCGGCGGCAATCGCCGGCGGCAAAGACCTTTGCCACATTGGTGCGGTAGTCGCCGTATTGCGCCTGATAGTTCGAACGCCGGTCGAGTTCGATGCCGAGCGGCTCGCTGACGTAATGCTCCGGGCCCAGAAATCCCATGGACAGCAGAACCAGGTCGGCTTTCCAGAATTTTTGCGTGTCGGGGATTTCCCGGAATGAGGAATCGACTTCCACGGTGACGATGCCACGCAGGCTGCCATCATCGTTGCGCAGAAACTCCTTGCCGGAGATCGAGTACACCCGGGGATCGGCGCCGAATCTGCGGGCGGATTCCTCGTGGCCATAATCGACGCGGAAGATGATCGGCCACTGGGGCCAGGGATTGTCGCAGCCGCGGTCACCGGGTGGTTTGGGCATGATTTCGAAGTTCACGAGTGAGCGGCAGCCGTGGCGCAGGGATGTGCCAATGCAATCGGTGCCGGTATCGCCGCCGCCGATAACGATCACGTCCCTGTCCTTTGCGCTGATGTAGCCGCCGTCCGCGAGTTCAGAGTCAAGCAGGCTTTTAGTGTTTTTCAGCAAAAATTCCATGGCGAAATGGACTCCCGGCCCATCCCGCCGGGGGATTTGCAAATCCCGGGAGTTGGTGGCGCCGGTGGCGAGCAGCAGGGCGTCATTCCCGGCAAGCAATTGCCGCACATCGACGCCATTGGCCCCGTTGCCGCCGACATCGGTGTTCACCACGAAGTTCACGCCCTCTTCCCGCAGCAGGTTGACCCGGCGGTCGACGAGTTCCTTCTCCAGCTTCATGTTGGGAATGCCATACATCAGCAGGCCGCCGATGCGGTCGTCCCGCTCGTACACCGTCACCTGGTGGCCTTGCAGATTCAGTTGCGCCGCGGCGGCGAGCCCCGCCGGGCCGGAACCCACGATGGCCACCTTGCGACCGGTATCCGCGGCGCGGGCGCCGGCGGTGACCCAGCCCATCTCAAAACCCTTGTCGGCGATGGCGCATTCGATGTTCTTGATGGTCACCGGCGGCTCATTGATGCCAAGCACGCAGGCGCCTTCGCAGGGGGCCGGGCAGACCCGACCGGTGAATTCCGGGAAGTTATTGGTCTTGTGAAGACGGTCGAGTGCCTCTTTCCATCTGCCCTTGTAGACGAGATCGTTCCATTCGGGGATCAGGTTGTAGACCGGGCAGCCGTCTTCGGATTGACAGAAAGGCACGCCGCAGTCCATGCAGCGGGCGCCCTGCACGCTGAGCAGGGGCTCCTGGTGTTCGGTATAGATTTCACGGAAATCAACAAGCCGCTCCATGGGGTCGCGATAAGGCGCGGTTTCCCGAGCATATTCCTTGAATCCGGTTACCTTGCCCATGTTGCCGTCTTGATTTCCCTAACCCGTTGTCCTGAATCCGTTCACGCTCAAGCCGCGTTGGCCGCCTTGCGATCCGCAAGGACCCGCTTGTATTCGGTGGGCATGACCTTGACGAATCGCCCAAGGCTGCTTTCCCATTGGTCCAGCACGAACCTCGCCACCATGGAGCCGGTATAGCGGGCATGGTTTTCGATCAGGGTCTTGAGTTCGAGAATGTCTTCCGCCCCGCTGACCGCCTCAAGCCCCAGGGCGCCCATGTTGCAAAGGTCCGGCAGGCGCCCTTCCGGATCCCAGACATAGGCGATGCCGCCGCTCATGCCCGCGCCCATATTGCGGCCCACCGGGCCCAGCACCACCACGCGGCCGCCGGTCATGTATTCGCAGCCGTGGTCGCCGATGCCTTCCACCACGGCCAGGGCGCCGCTGTTGCGCACGGCGAATCGCTCCGCCGCAACGCCGCGGAAATAGGCTTCGCCACCGGTGGCGCCATACAGCACCACATTGCCGATGAGGATGTTCTCTTCGGCCTTGAAGCTGCTCTCCCGGGGCGGATAGATCACCAGCTTGCCGCCGGAAAGCCCCTTGCCCACATAGTCGTTGGCGTCGCCTTCCACGGTGATGCGAATGCCCCGGGCAAGCCAGGCGCCGAGGCTCTGGCCAGCGGAGCCGCGTAGGCGGATGTCGATGGTGTCCTCCGGCAGCATTCGTTCCCGCCGGCGCCGGGCCAGTTCGTTGGACAGCATGGTGCCCACCACCCGGTTGGTGTTCCGCACATCCATCTCGATGCGGACTTTCTCGCCCCGGGCCAGGGCCGGTTCGGCGAGACGGATGAGTTCATTGTCCAGCGCCTTGTCGAGACCGTGGTCCTGCTTCCGGGTGCAATAGACCCCGGTGTCGGGAAACAGGATGCGGGCGGGTTCCAGAATCGCGCCGAGATCGAGCCCGCCGGCCTTCCAGTGGCTGATGGCCTGAGCGGTTTCCAGCAGGTCCACCCTGCCGATCATTTCATTCACCGTGCGCAGGCCGAGCTCAGCCATGATGCCGCGCAGCTCTTCGGCCACCATGAACAGGTAATTGACCACGTGTTCGGGCTTGCCGCGGAATTTGCGCCGCAGGTCGGCGTCCTGGGTGGCGATGCCCACGGGGCAGGTATTAAGGTGGCACTTGCGCATCATGATGCAGCCGAGGCTGATCAGGGGCGCGGTGGAAAAGCCGTATTCCTCGGCGCCGAGCAGGGCGGCGATGGCCACATCGCGGCCGGTCTTGAGTTGGCCGTCGGTCTGCAACACCACCCGGGACCGCAGATTATTCATCACCAGGGTCTGGTGGGTTTCGGCAATGCCGAGTTCCCAGGGCAGGCCGGCGTGCTTGATGGAAGTCAGCGGCGAGGCTCCAGTGCCGCCATCATGGCCGGCGATCACGAGATGGTCGGCCTTGGCCTTGGTGACGCCGGCGGCAATCGTGCCAACGCCAATCTCGGAAACGAGCTTGACACTGATTCTCGCCCGCCGGTTGGCGTTCTTGAGATCGTGGATAAGCTGGGCGATATCCTCGATCGAATAGATGTCATGATGCGGCGGCGGGCTGATCAGGCCCACGCCGGGAGTGGAATGGCGGATCCGGGCAATCGTCTCGTCCACCTTGCGGCCCGGCAGTTCGCCGCCTTCGCCGGGCTTGGCGCCTTGGGCGATCTTGATCTGCAATTCATCGGAATTCGTCAGATACCACATGGTGACGCCGAATCGCCCCGAGGCCACCTGCTTGATGGCGGAACGGCTTGAGTCGCCATTGGCCATGGGCGTGAACCGGGCCGGGTCCTCGCCGCCCTCGCCGGTGTTGGACTTGCCGCCGATGCGGTTCATGGCGATGGCCAGCGCCTGATGGCTTTCATCGGAAATCGAGCCAAAACTCATGGCGCCGGTGGCGAAGCGCTTGACGATCTCGCTGGCGGGCTCGACTTTTTCGATGGCGATGGGCTCGTTCACGTCCTTGCGGAACTGCAGCAGGCCCCGCAGGGTCGCGCGGCGGGCAGAATCTTCGTTGGCAAAGCGGGCGAAGGTCTCGTAGGCCCGGGCGTTATTGCCCCGGGCGGCGATTTGCAGATTGAAGATCGTGTCGGGATTCCACATGTGGGTTTCGCCGCCGCTGCGCCAGTGGAAATCGCCGGGATTGGTGAGCACTGGCAGCCGTTCGCTTTCGCGCAGGGGATAACCCACCCGGTGGCGACGCAGGGATTCGGTGCGAAGCACGTCAAAATTCACGCCCTGCACCCGGCTTGCCGTCCCGGTGAAGCAGCGTTCGATGATTTCATCGGCAAGCCCCACGGCTTCGAAGATCTGCGCGCCCCTGTAGGACTGCAAGGTGGAGATGCCCATCTTCGCCATGACCTTGAGCATGCCCTTGGCGACGCCTTTCCGGTAGGCGCGGGTGAGGCTTTCCCCGTCCGGATAGCGTTCCCCGAACAGGTCATCGGTGCGGGCCTGCCAGAGGGCTTCAAAGGCGACATAGGGGTTGATGGCGTCGGCGCCGTAGCCCGTGAGCAGGCAGTGGTGATGCACTTCCCGGGCTTCGCCGGTTTCCACGATCAGGCCGATCCGGGTGCGCTGGCGCTTGCGGACCAGATGATGATGCACCGCGCCGCAGGCGAGCAGGGCGCTCAACGGCACACGATCCCGGGAAATCGCCCGGTCGGAAAGAATGATGAAGGCGAACCCCTGGTGAATCGCCGCGGAGGCTTCCTCGCAGATTCGGCTGAGGGCGGCCTCAAAACCATCTTCGCTGGCGCCGTCATAAGTGATATCGATGACCCGGCTGCGCATGCCGCGATAATCCATGTCGCGAATGTCGGCGAGTTCCCGATTCGACAGGATCGGATGATCGATGCTCAGCCGGTGCGCCTGGCCCGGAGTGGTTTCCAGCAGATTGCCTTCCGGGCCGATGAAGCAGCGCAGCGACATCACGACTTCTTCGCGAATCGAATCGATGGCGGGATTGGTGACCTGGGCGAACAACTGCTTGAAGTAGTCGTAGATCATGCGCGGCTTGTCGGACAGGCAGGCCAGTGCGGTGTCGTTGCCCATGGAGCCGAGCGGGTCCCGCGCTTCGGTGACCAGCGGCAGCAGCATGAACTGGATGGTTTCGCTGGTGTAGCCAAAGGCCTGCATCCGCGCCAGCAGGTTTTCGCGTTCCAGCGAATGCGCCGCGCTGTCTGTTCCGGATTCCCGGGCGAAGTCGGCAAGCACGATCTTCTCGCTGGCAAGCCATTCGCCGTAAGGCCGCCGGCCGCAGATGTCGCTTTTCACTTCCTCGTCGGGAATCAGCCGGCCCTGTTCGAAATCGAGCAGGAAGATGCGGCCGGGCTGCAGCCGCCCCTTGGCGCGCACCTTGCCCGGGTCCACCGGCAGCACGCCGACTTCCGAGGCCATGATGCACTTGTCGTCGTGGGTGATGTAGTAGCGGCTCGGCCGCAGGCCATTGCGGTCGAGCACGGCGCCGATGTAGTGGCCGTCGGAAAAGACGATGGACGCCGGGCCGTCCCAGGGCTCCATGAGGGCGGAATGGTATTCATAAAAGTTCTTGCGCGTGGGCTCGATATTCCGGTCCGACTGCCAGGCCTCGGGAATCATCATCATGGTGGCTTCCGCCAGCGATCGACCCGAAAGCAGCAGCAGTTCCAGGGCGTTGTCGAAGGCGCCGGAGTCGGATACATCATCGTCGATGACCGGGAAAACGGCGGACAGCCGCTCGCCGAAGGCCGCGCTCGCCATGGTGCCCTGGCGCGCCGCCATGGAATTGACGTTGCCGCGCAGGGTATTGATTTCGCCATTGTGGCTCATGAAACGATTGGGCTGGGCGCGGTCCCAGGAGGGAAAGGTATTGGTGCTGAAGCGTGAATGCACCATGGCCATGTGGGTGGCGAAGCGGGGGTTGATCAGATCGGGATAGAACGGGAACAGTTGTCCTGGAGTCAGCATGCCCTTGTAGACAATGACCTTGCTCGAAAGACTGCAGGCGTACAGCAGCTTGCGTTCACTCAGCGAGGTGTCATTGCGCAGGGCATGGGTGAAGCGCTTGCGGATCACGTACAGCGCGCGCTCGAAGGCTTCCTGGTCGAGCCCTTCGGCGGCGGCGACAAACAACTGTTCGATTCGCGGCTGGGCGGCCTGGGCCGCGGGGCCCACATTGGCGCCGGCGGCGTCCACCGGAACGGGCCGCCAGCCCACAAGCCGCTGGCCTTCTTCAACGATGATCCGATCGATGAACTCGCGGCAGGCGGCCCTTTGGTCCTCGTTTCGGGGCAGGAAGATATTGCCCACGGCGAAACTGCCCTCCCCGGGCAATTCGCTGGCGAGTTCATCCCGGGCGATGCTGTGGAAGAATGCATGGGGCAGCCCGACCAGGATGCCGGCGCCATCGCCGGTATTCGCCTCGAAGCCGCAGCCGCCCCGGTGGTCCATGCGCGAATTGACATGGAAGGCGTCAAGCATGATCTGGTGGCTGGGCCGGCCCTTGATATCCGCAACGAGGCCGACGCCGCAGGAGTCCTTCTCCCAGGCGGGATCATAGAGGCCAGTCTTGTCGGGAAGTCCGATGGGCGCCGGGCTTTTGTTCATGGAAACTCGATCCGGTCTTGCATTGGGTCCACTCCCGGTGCGGGTCACCTTGCCTGGGAACTTTCATGGAGCGGAGGCAGGAGCCTGCGGCGTAGACTCCCAACTTAATCCAGACCGGCATCGCGGGAACCGGGAAGGGGCTGTCACCGTGGCTTCTCGGTTTCTTCCGGTTTCCAGTGTCCGAGAGGGCCGCTCAACATAACACCAGCGCAAATTTTGTCAAGCGAACTGCGCTGCGTCCCGGGCCCGATTCCGTAAAGTCCACAGTTTTCGCCTCACCCGCGCTGCCAGCGGAAATAGCGCTCAAGCCAGGGAAAGACCTTTTGTGGCATGTGCTCCCGGCGCCAGGCGTTGGCGGCGAACTTGTTGGCTTCGAGCATGGTGGGATAGATGTGGGTTGCCGCGGCGATCTTGCCGAGGCCCATGCCGTGGGTCATGGCGAGAACGAATTCGCCGATCAGCTCGCCGGCATGGTTGCCCACGACGGTGGCGCCGAGGATGCGGTCCTTGCCAGGGGGCGTCAACACTTTCACAAAACCCTCGTTGCCGCCGTCGGCCAACGCCCGGTCGTGCAACTCAAGCGGATAGCGGGTGACTTCGTATTCGATGCCTTGCTCCTTCGCTTCGGCTTCCGACAGCCCCACCCGGGCGATTTCCGGATCGGTGAAAGTGGCCCAGGGAACGGCCTTGTAGCTGACTTTGCGCCAGGCGCCGGCCAGGGCGTTCATTGCCGCGAAAAAAGCCTGGTGGGAAGCCATGTGGGTGAATTGGTAGGGGCCGGCCACATCGCCGCAGGCGTAGATGTTGGGAAAAGCGGTTTGCAGGCGGGAGTTGACTTCCACGGCGCCCCCGGTCGTCAGGGGCAGTCCGAGTTCTTCGAGGCCGAATCCTTCCACATTGGGTTTGCGGCCCAGGGCGAGCAGCACCTGATCGAAGGGAATCCGCACGGTTTCGCCTTCGTGTTCGGCCTCGAGATAGTCGCCTTCGGCATTCCTGCCGAAGCGCGCCATCCGGTGGCCGGTAAGCAACTGCACGCCCTGGCTGCGCAGGCGTTCCGAAAGCAGTTCCGAGACTTCCGGGTCTTCCCGCATGAGGATGCGCGGCGCCATTTCCACCTGGGTGACCTGCGAGCCGAGGCTGCTGAAAGCCTGGGTCAGTTCGCAGCCGATGGGGCCGCCGCCCGCCACGAGCAGGTGCCGGGGCAGGCTTTCCAGATTCCAGACCGAATCCGAGGTCAGGTAATCGACTTCCTCAAGCCCTGGAATCGGCGGCACCAGCGGGCGGGCGCCGGTGGCGAGAATAATGGAGCGGGTGGTCATTCTGCGCTCGCCCACGCGAACCACATGGGGCGATTCGATGAAAGCCCGGCCCGCCACGCATTCGACGCCCAGGGAAGTGAACCGCTCGGGCGAGTCGTGCGGCTCGATTCGCCGGATAATGCCGCGGATGCGCTCCATGACCGCGGGGAAGTCCACTTCGGCGCTGGCCTGCTTCAGGCCGAAGCGCTCCGCATTGTCGATGAGCCGCTTGACATGGCCGCTGCGCAACAGGGACTTGCTCGGCACACAGCCGGTGTAGAGGCAGTCGCCTCCCATGCGCTCCTGCTCCACGAGCGCCACCTTCGCCCTGGCCCCGGCGATGATCAGCGAGGCTACCAGGCCTGCCGAGCCGCCGCCGATGACCACGGCATTCATGTCGAACTTGCGCGGCCGCCCGAATTTGCGCGCCAGCTTGCGGCGTTCCAGGCCGCTGACGATAAAGCGCGCAATCAGCGGCGTAACGCCCACCAGGGCGATGGAAAACAGCACCGGGGCGCTGACCAGCCCGGACAGCGAAGTGATGCGGGCAAGTTCCGAGCCGGCATTGACGAAAACCGCCGTGCTCAGCAGCATGCCCGTCTGGCTTGCGATGTAGAAAGTCCCCGCCCGGATGGGCGTGAGCGACATCAGCAGATTGACCAGGAAATAGGGAAACAGCGGCACCATGCGGATGGTGAAGAGATAAAAGCCTCCGTCCTTGCGAATACCCCGGTTGATGGGTTCAAGCAATTCGCCGTAGCGATTCTGAACCCAGTCATGCAGCAGGGTGCGGGCGATGAGGAATGCCGCCGTTGCGCCCACGCTGCTGGCGAAGGAGACGATGACGGCGCCCCACAGCAGGCCGAACAGGGCGCCGGCGAGGAGAGTCATGAGCAGCGCGCCGGGAATGGAAAAGGCCGCCATTACCACGTAGACGACGAAGTAGACCGCCGCCGACAGGGCGAAGTTCTCTTCCCGGAAGTTCTGCAGCACGCCGAGTTGCGACTGCACGAATTCGAGACTGGCGTATTGTTCGAGGTCGAATACAAACCACGAACCCAGCACCGCGGCGATGAGCGCCACGATAAGCAATCTGAGTTGTTTCATGTTGTTTCCAGTGAAATTGAGATGCTGCCTGCGTTTTCCGTCGTTCCGCGCGCCCGATGTTCCGTTATCCTGCACACAGTCGCACGGCGAGGGCAAGCGTATACGAAGCACAGCTTCGCGCGTAGTCCCGAGCGGCTCGGCAGGCTCCTGGTGTAATCGAAGTCGGTAAATCGGCGCCATGGATGGCACGAACAAGTTTGTGGAATTCCCGGGGAGATTCTGCGACTGTGCTTCGCTTCGCGCAGAATGACGGTGGAACGCAAAATCTCGTGCTATGGTAAGGTTCGCCTGCCTGCCGCAAGCAAGGGACGTGGATGAGAGGGGATTTGCAGCCGTGAATTCCTGCGGCGCAGGCTCCTGGGTCCCGACAGCGGCGCTACCATGCCAGGTTGACGCTGGCAAAGGAGGGAAGATGAATAGGTTACCTTTAGTAATAAGTATAGTCATCTGGATGCTGGTGGTTTTCTACATCTACCAGATATATCTCAATGACTGTCCCACGCGCTGGCATTGCTGATTTTCTTGGCCAGGGATGGCCGCCAGCATTGCAGGAGTGGACGATTGGCCAGTTCGGATTTCAGCCGGAAATTCCCCGCTGCGCGCATGCGGCGCATGCGGCGGGACGCATTCAGCCGCCGGCTGATGCGGGAAAATCGGGTCTGTCCCGATGACCTGATCTGGCCCGTCTTCATAGTGGACGGGAAGGGCGAGCGGCAACCGGTGGGGTCCATGCCGGGGGTTTTCCGATTCAGTATCGATGAATTGTTGCGGGAAGCCCGGGAAGCGGCAAACCTCGGCATTCCCGCCCTGGCGTTGTTTCCCTCGCCCCCGGCCGAAGGCAAATCCCTCGACGGCCGCGAAGCCTGGAACCCCGACGGCCTGGTGCAGCGCGCCGTGGCGGAACTGAAATCCGCCCTGCCCGAGCTTGGCGTGATCTGCGATGTGGCGCTGGACCCATACACCACCCACGGCCAGGACGGCATCATCGACGACGGCGGCTATGTGCTCAACGATGAAACCGTGGAAGCGCTGGTGCGGCAGGCCCTGTCCCAGGCCCGGGCCGGCGCCGACATGGTGGCGCCTTCTGACATGATGGACGGCCGCATCGGCGCCATCCGTTCCGCCCTTGAAGCCGAAGGCTGCATCCACACCCGCATACTCGCCTATTCCGCCAAGTACGCCTCCTCGTATTACGGCCCGTTCCGGGACGCCGTGGGCTCCAGCGGCTCACTCGGCGGCGGCAATAAGCACAGCTACCAGATGGACCCGGCCAACAGCGACGAAGCCCTGCGGGAAGTCGCCCTCGACCTTGCCGAAGGCGCCGACATGGTGATGGTCAAGCCCGGCATGCCCTATCTCGATGTGGTGCGGCGGGTGAAGGACGAATTCGGCGTTCCCACCTTTGTCTACCAGGTGAGCGGCGAATACGCCATGCTCATGGCGGCGGCGCAAAATGGCTGGCTCGATGGCGACGCCGTCATGCTCGAATCCCTGCTCGTCATCAAACGCGCCGGCGCCGACGCCATCTTGACCTATTTCGCTCCCCTGGCGGCGGGGCTGTTGGGGTGAGGCCCGTCATTCCGCGCGGAAGTGACAGGTTTCCCGTCATTCTGCGCGAAGTCGCAGAATCTTTTTGGGAGGCCACTGCATGGGATTCTGCGACTGCGCGCAGAATGACGGGGGGTGGGCGCAGAATGGCGGGAGGTGGAAACGCAGAATGACGGGGAGGGGGGCGGGAGCGCAGAATCTTCCGGGCCTGGCTTGAATCCTGGGTTTCTGCCCTTATCATACGCCTCAGCCCATTCCGCTTTCCCGTTCCGGGGCACGCCGGCGCCGGACCACAACAGTGCAAGGAGTTCCCATGAGCGACAATATCGTCCACGTTTCCGACGCGAGTTTCGAAGCCGATGTGCTGCAGGCGGATGGTCCTGTTCTCGTGGACTTCTGGGCCGAATGGTGCGGCCCCTGCAAGATGATCGCGCCAGTGCTCGAAGAAATCGCCGACGAATACCAGGGCAGACTAAAGGTCTGCAAGATGGACGTGGACGCCAATCCCGCCACCGCGCCGAATTTCGGCATCCGCGGCATTCCCACCCTGATTGTGTTCAACAATGGCGCCGTGGCCGCCACCAAGGTGGGCGCCCTGTCCAAATCGCAATTGTCCGCGTTCGTCGACGAAGCGATTTGAATTGGCCCGACGATTGAATGGCCATGCTGCAAGGCGGGCGCAAGTTTCCCGTCATTCTGCATGGAAGGGGCAAACTTCCCGCCATTCTGCGCGGAAGTGACAGGTTTCCCGTCATTCTGCGCGAAGCGAAGCGCAGTCGCAGAATCTCCCCGGGAGGCCACTGCATGGGATTCTGCGACTTCGCGCAGAATGACCTCTAACGACCTCAAACGATTGGTTTGTTATCAAAAAAACTTTGCTTTACACTGTGCGCAATTCTGGGGAATAATGATGCTCCCGACCCGGAACCTGACGGTCAATCGCGACTGCGGGTACTGGCGCAGGGATTCTCCTGGCCGAAAACTTCACTGATCAGTAATCGCCCCGGTCAGGCCCGGCTCAGACTCATTCGCAAAACCGTAAACGGCGGTAACAAGACTTTCCCTGGGCACTGCCCATCCACCCAAATCGCACTTCGCCTGTCCGCCGGACAGCGCGGCGGAACAGCAAAGCAAACGGTAACCACCCCTTATGAACCTTACAGAACTGAAACAGAAACCCATAGCCGAACTGCTGGACACGGCCCATGCCATGGGCCTTGACAACGTGGCGCGAACGCGCAAGCAGGACATCATCTTCTTCCTGCTCAAGCGCCATGCCAAGAACGGCGAGGACATCTACGGCGACGGGGTACTCGAGATATTGCAGGACGGATTCGGCTTTCTTCGCTCGGCGGACTCGTCCTATCTCGCCGGCCCCGACGACATCTACGTATCCCCCAGCCAGATCAGGCGATTCAACCTCCGCACCGGCGACACCATCTCCGGCAAGATACGACCCCCGAAAGACGGCGAACGCTATTTTGCCCTGCTCAAGATTTCGGAAATCAACTTCAGCGTGCCGGAGAACGCAAAGCACAAGATCCTCTTCGAAAACCTGACCCCGCTGTTTCCCCAGGAAAGGCTCGGCCTTGAAGTGGGCAACGGCAGCACCGAAGACCTCAGCGCGCGAATCATCGACCTCACCGCCCCCATTGGCAAGGGCCAGCGCGGCCTGATCGTTTCCCCGCCCAAGGCGGGCAAGACGCTGATATTGCAGAATATCGCCCAGTCCATCACCCGCAACAATCCGGAATGCCGCCTCATCGTGCTGCTTATCGACGAGCGCCCCGAGGAAGTTACCGAGATGCAACGTTCGGTGCGGGGAGAAGTGGTGGCGAGCACATTCGACGAACCGCCCACCCGCCATGTGCAGGTCGCCGACATGGTGATCGAAAAAGCCAAGCGGCTTGTGGAACACAAGGAAGACGTGGTGATCCTGCTCGATTCCATGACCCGGCTCGCCCGGGCTTACAACACCATCGTGCCTTCTTCCGGCAAGGTGTTGACCGGCGGCGTGGACGCCCACGCGCTTGAGCGGCCCAAGCGCTTTTTCGGCGCCGCGCGCAATCTCGAGGAGGGCGGCAGCCTCACCATTATCGCCACGGCGCTGATCGAAACCGGCTCCAAGATGGACGAAGTGATCTACGAGGAGTTCAAGGGCACCGGCAATATGGAACTCCACCTCGACCGCAAGATCGCCGAGAAGCGCGTCTATCCCGCAATCAATGTGCGCCGCTCCGGCACCCGCCGGGAGGATCTGCTCACCACCGAGGAAGAGCTGCAGCGCATGTGGATTCTGCGCAAGCTGCTCTCTTCCATGGAGGACGTCCAGGCCACCGAATTCATCCTCGACAAGCTGAAAAACACCAAGACCAACGAGGAGTTTTTCAAGTCAATGCGGCGAAGTTAACCCCTCCATGGCATTCAGGGATTTGCGGGAATTCATGGCCCTGCTTGAGGAGCGGGGGGAGTTGAAGCGCATTTCCACTGAGGTGGACCCCGCGCTGGAAATCACCGAAATCAGCGATCGCGCCCTGCGCGCCGGCGGGCCGGCCCTGCTGTTCGAGAATCCCAGGGGATCAGGCGTTCCCCTGCTGGCCAATCTGTTTGGCACGACACAGCGAATCGCCCTGGCCATGGGCCGGGAAGACCTTGCGGGGCTGCGGGAAGTGGGCAGGCTGCTTGCCTTTCTGCGCGAGCCGGCCCCGCCGAGGGATTGGAAGGACCTTTGGGAGAACCTGCCCAATTACCGCCGGGCACTGCATATCAGCCCCACAGTGAAGAAAACCGCGCCCTGCCAGGAAGTCGTGCTCGAAGGCGAAGCCGTGGATATTGGCATGTTTCCGGTGCAGACCTGCTGGCCGGAAGACGCGGCGCCCCTGGTCACCTGGCCGCTGGTCATCACCCGGGGGCCGGGCAAGGACCGCCAAAACCTCGGCATTTACCGCATGCAGGTGCTTGGGCGCGACAAGCTCATCATGCGCTGGCTGCCGCATCGCGGCGGAGCGCTTGATTTTCGTGATTGGAAGGCGCGCAATCCCGGCGAGCCATTCCCGGTTTCCATCGCCCTCGGCGCCGACCCGGCAACGATTCTGGCCACGGTGACTCCAGTGCCCGACACGCTTTCCGAGTACGCCTTCGCCGGCCTGCTGCGGGGCGGCAAGACCGAAGTCGTAAAATCCATGGGCAACGATCTGCAGGTTCCCGCCAGCGCCGAGATTGTGCTCGAAGGCGTGATCCATCCCGACGAAACCGCCGAAGAAGGCCCCTTCGGCGACCACACCGGCTATTACAACGAAGTGGAGACTTTTCCGGTTTTCACCATCGAGCGCATTACCCACCGGCCCGACCCGATCTACCACAGCACCTATACCGGCAAGCCGCCGGACGAGCCATCCATGCTGGGGGTGGCGTTGAATGAAGTTTTCGTGCCGCTGTTGCAGAAGCAGTTTCCCGAGATCGTCGACTTCTGGCTGCCGCCCGAGGCCTGTTCCTACCGGGTGGCGGTGGCAAGCATTCGCAAGCAGTATCCCGGCCATGCCAGACGCGTGATGATGGGCATGTGGTCTTTTCTGCGGCAGTTCATCTACACCAAGTACGTCATCGTGGTGGACGAGGATATCGACATCCGCAGTTGGGAAGAGGTGATCTGGGCGATTTCCACGAGGATGGACCCGGCCCGGGATACGGTGCTGATTGAAAACACACCCATCGACTACCTCGACTTCGCTTCCCCGGTTGCCGGCCTCGGCTCGAAAATGGGGCTGGACGTGACCAGCAAATGGCCCGGGGAAACCCGCCGGGAGTGGGGGCGGCCCATCCGGATGAGCCAATCCGTCAAATCCCGGGTAGACGAGCTTTGGTCTGCGTTGGGCATTGATTGACACTGCGTGAGAATCATTGGCGAAGGCTTCCGTCCGGCAAAATCCGCAGCGCAGGCGTTGACGTGGCGGTAGAGGAGGTTACACTTGTCGGTTGAACGCAATCATGCTGATTGATGGATGAGGCGAAACATGAAAAACCAGTCTTTGCTCGGTTTTGTGTCCTTCCTGCTGCTCGGCTCGGCCGTGCTTGCCCAGAGTGGCGATTATCAGGCGCCGCGCACCGAATGGGGCCAGCCGGACCTGCAGGGCGTATGGAATTTTTCTTCCGATGTGCCCATGCAGCGCCCCCAGCGCTTTGGCGACCGGCAGTTACTCAATGAGGAGGAGCTTGAAGAGCGCCGGGCCCAGGTGGCGGCGTCCCGCGCCGCGGCCGATGAAGCCGCCGCCAAGCTGGTGCTCGACCCGGAAGCGCCGGAAGCCACCAGCAATCCCGGCGGCTACAATGATTTCTGGATTGAAGTCGCTGGCCTCGGCGACGTGGTGCGCACCTCGCATATCATTCATCCCGAAAACGGTCGAGTACCGGATGCGGTGGAAGGCGCGCCGCGGCAGTTCGGCGGGCTTGGCCCGGATATTCCCGGCGAGCGTCCCGTGCGCTATGTGGTGGGCGGAATCGCCAAGGACGGGCCGGAAGATCGGGGCCTTTCCGAGCGCTGCATCGTCGGCTTCAATTCCGGCCCTCCCTTCGTGCCGAGCCTTTACAACAACAACATGCAGGTTATCCAGAACCGCGACACCGCCGTGATCATGACCGAAATGATCCACGACGCCCGCATCGTGCCGCTGGTGAAAAGGCCCGCCCTGCATGACCACATCCGCCTCTGGTCCGGCGATTCCCGGGGCTGGTGGGACGGCGACACCCTGGTGGTGGAAACAAGGAACTTCACCGGCCTGCGCCAGACTTTCGCAAGCACCGGCACCGACTACGATATGGTGCTCACCGAGCGATTTACCCGCACCGCCTACGATACCGTGGAGTACGAATTCACCATTGATGACCCGTCCACCTTCACCGACAGGATTACCGCGGTGGTTCCCATGATCAAGGTGGCCGGGCAGATTTATGAATACGCCTGCCACGAAGGCAATTACGGCATGATGAACACCCTGCGCGGGGCGCGAGTGGACGAGCTGCGCCTGGCCCAGGGCGACGATCTCCCGGAACGGGACTAAACCCCCCGTTATTCCGCGGGAAGCGGAGCGGAGTCGCAGAATCTCACGCTGGACGCAGCGTACAAGTTCGTGGCGGCCTGAGTCGAATTGACCACAACAGGACAGAAAATGAAATTCACGAAAGTAATCGGCTTGATCTTTTCCATTCTCATCGGCCCGGTCGCGCTGGCCCAGGATGACGACGTTCCGCGCACGCCATCGGGCAAGCCGGATTTCAGCGGCATCTGGCAGGCCATGACCAACGCTCATTACGACATCGAGCCGCACGCGGCGCGAATGGGCCCCCACCCCGGCCTGTTCGGCGCCCATTCCGCGATTCCCGCGAGTCTCGGCGTGGTGGACGGCGGACGGATCCCCTATAACGAACAGGCGGCCCGCCAGCGCGACGCCAATCGCGCCAACGCCCTGGAAAACGATCCCCTCACCAGGTGCTTCATGCCCGGCGTGCCGCGCGCGAACTACTTGCCCTTCCCCTTCCAGGTCGTGCAGTCCACCGATGTGATTCTGATCTCCTACGAATACGCCGAGGCCAATCGTATCCTCTATGTGGACCAGCCCGAAATCACCTCCCAGGTGGACGCCTGGATGGGACATTCCAATGCCCATTGGGACGGCGACACCCTGGTGGTGCGGGTCACCGGCCAGATGCCCGATACCTGGTTCGACCGGGCGGGCAATCACCATAGCTGGGAAATGGTGGTGGAGGAGCGCTGGACCTACAGCGGCCCCAACCACATTGATTACGAGGCCACCATTACCGATCCCCAGACTTTCACCGAGCCCTGGACGATCAGCTTCCCGCTCTACCGCCACGTCGAGCCCGACATGCAACTGCTGGAGTTCAAGTGCGCCGAGTTCTCCGAGGAATTCCTTTATGGAGAATGGCGCAGGGAAGGCACCCCCGTCGGCAACCCGCCGCAGTAGCGGGGCCGGGATAAGTGATTCCGCGCTTTCCCTGTTCTGGTGATTCCAGGCGGAGCCCCACCCCATGTCATTCCGCGCGAAGCGAAGCGCAGTCGCAGGATGATATAGGGTGGTGAAGGCTGCGCTGCGGGGCTCACCGGATTGATTTTGTTTCACTTGAACATTTTGGAATTTCCCATGATCCGAACACTGCCCGTAAAAACCGCACTCGCCTGGGCCGCGCTGTTTGCCTGTGGCATCGCCGCAGCCCAGGACGATTTCCGCTTCTGGACCGACGACGACTACGATCCCGCAATCCCCACCTTCGAGCAGGCGCTCGGCTACGGCCCCGGGGAGCGAATCACCTGGCACCGGGATGCCGTCCGCTATTTCGAGGCTCTCGCCGAAGCCGCGCCGGACCGGGTGCGAATCGTCGAGTACGCGCGAAGCTGGCAGGGCAGGGAATTGATCTATGCAGTGCTTTCATCGCCGGAGAACATGGCCCGCATCGAGGAAATCCAGGCTGACATGCAGGCGCTGACCGACCCGCGCCAGACTTCCGAAGAAGAAGCTGCGGCAATCATCGTCAACCAGCCCCCGGTGACCTGGCTTTCCTACGCCGTCCACGGCAACGAAGTTTCCTCCACCGATTCCGCCATGCTCACCGCCTACCACCTGCTCGCGTCGCGCGGCGACGGGCGCGTTGCCGACATCATGGACAATACCGTGGTGATTATCGACCCGCTGCAGAATCCCGACGGTCGCGACCGCTTCATCCACCATTTCACCAGTTCCGAGGGTCTGCGCCCCGATTCCGACCGGCTCTCCGCCGAACACGACGAACCCTGGCCAGGCGGCCGCACCAATCATTATCTGTTCGACATGAACCGGGACTGGTTCATCCTGACCCAGCCGGAGACCCGGGGCCGCGTCGCCGCCTTGCAGCAATGGCATCCCGTGGCTTTTGTCGATGCCCATGAAATGGGAGGGGACACCACCTATTTCTTCGCTCCGGAAGCCTATCCCTTCAACCCCCACCTCGCCGCGGACCAGCGCGAAAGCCTGGAGCTTTTCGGCCGCAACCACGCCAGATGGTTCGACCAATTCGGCCTCGATTATTTCACCCGGGAAATCTTCGATGCCTTTTATCCCGGCTACGGCGCGAGTTGGCCGTCCTATTTCGGCACCATCTCCATGACCTACGAGCAGGCTTCGTCCCGAGGACTGGTGTTCCGCCAGTACGACGGCAACGATCTCACCTTCGCCTACACCGTGCGCAACCATTTCCTGACCTCGCTTTCCACGGCGGAGACCGTCGCCGCGAACCGCGAGAAATTTCTCGCCGACTTCTACGACTTTCAGGTGACTGCCATCGAGGAAGGCGAGGCCGAGGACAACCGCGCCTATCTGTTTCCGGCCCAGGCCGACCAGGCCGCCGTGACCCGTATCGCCGGGCTGCTGACCCGCCAGGGAGTTGAAGTGCAGCGGGCCACCGATGGCTTCAGCGCCTGCGGCATGGATTACACCGCCGGCAGCCATCTGATTCGCGCCGACCAGCCCGCCAAGCGCTTTATCCGTACGCTGCTCGAACCCCAGGTGTCCATGGAGGATTTCTTCATCGCCGAGCAGGAAGAGCGGCGGGCGAACAATCTGCCGGACCAGATCTATGATGTTACCGCCTGGTCCCTGCCGCACATGTTCAATGTGAAAATGAATATCTGCGACCGCTTTCCCGATGGGGATTTCGAAAGCGCCGGGGAAGAACTGGTCATCCCCGGCGTGGTTGCCGGCGGCGAGGCCGGCGTTGCCTATCTCGTCCCCTGGGGCTCGGCGCCCGCGGTGCGATTGCTCTCCCGGGGCCTGCTCGCCGGCCTCAACATCAAGAGCAATGACCTGGCCTTCACCCATCAGGGCCGGGAGTACCCCGCCGGTACCCTGATCATCGATGTTGCCGACAATCCCGCCGAGCTATACGAAACCCTCGGCGAACTCGCCGCCGAAACCGGCGCCGAAGTCATTGCCGCCAACGATAGCTGGGTTACCGACGGCCCGAACTTCGGCAGCGGCAATGTGGTGCGCTTCAACGCCCCCAGGGTGGCCATGGCCTGGGACGAACCCACCTCGGCCTACAGCGCCGGCAATACCCGCTTTGTCATCGAACGCCAGTTCGATTACCCCGTGACTCCCATCCGGGTCGACCGGCTGGCCACGGCGGACCTCGACCGCTACCAGGTGCTGCTGCTGCCGCTCACCGCGGGAGGCGGCTACCAGTCGGCCCTCGGTGAGGCGGGAGTCGAGAACCTCAAGCGCTGGGTCAGCGGCGGCGGCGTGCTGATCGCCTTGGGCAACGCCACCCGCTTTCTGGCCGACCCGGATGTGGACCTGCTGGCGGTGCGCCGCGAACGGGCGGTGGTAGGGGAAGAAGTCGAGGCCACCGCCGCGGATCAGGATGAAGCCGGCAACACCGTGGCCGGCAGCTATATCGCCGAAGACACCGAATTCCGGCAGCGCATTTCCTCGCTGGACGCCGACCCATACGGCGTTGCAGGCGTGATCGCCAGGGCCGACGTACACCCGGAACACTGGCTCAGCGCCGGAGTCGCGCCGGTGCTCAACGTGCTCGTGCGGGGCGCCGACATCTATACCCCCATCCGCATCGGCGATGGCGTCAATGTGGCGCGCTTCCAGGGCCCCGATGACTTGATGGCGAGCGGCTACCTGTGGGAGGAAAATCGCCGCCAGCTCGCCTACAAGCCATTCGCCGTGACCCAGTCCCGGGGTGCTGGGGAAGTGGTCGCCTTCACCCAGGATCCCACCGTGCGAGCCTATCTCGACGGCCTCAACCTGATTCTGATGAACGCCATCTTCCGAGGCTCCGCCCACGCCCGGCCCGTGCGCTGAATCCGCGCCGCAGCCAAAACGCTTGCTGCTGCTTGCGGCGCCAGGGATTCCCTAGCCGTGCGCGCCGACTCTGCCTGAACCCCTCAATGACCAATGGTGAGAACCATCGTCCAGGGCCTCGCGTTCGACTGGAAGCAAACCAGCTTCACCTTCCGGCATGACACCGCCGGGGCCATGACGATCATGGTGACAGTCACTCCGGCCCACAAGGACGACAACGGCGACACGCAGCTTCTGAGGGGATTTCGCAGCTCTTCCAAACTGAACCCTTGTGCCCAGGCCGGGACGCCAGCCCCGTCACAATCAGCGATAACCCCCGTGACGTCAAGGGCTTCATCAGCATGGTCCTCGGCATGGGCGGCACCAACGTGAGCTATGCGAATGCGGATGGCGGAGGCCTGACTGCGAACAGTCTCCAGGTCTGCTTCTGAGCGCCGTTCCCGGGACTTCCGCGGCATCCTGCCGGGGCTCGCGGAATGCCCATGAAAGTGTCGATGTGCTTGCCAGACTCAATCATCCGAGTCCACAGCGGTATCCCAATCAGCGGATCGTGGTGCTTGGCATCAATGGCTACGCCCCTCTGACCCCTTTTGTGGATTCTCACTCGGCAATTGTTCGCAAAAAAGGTACTTGCTATGATGCTTCGGCAATCTGCATCTGAGAGAGCGCCTTATGTCTTCGGTTTTCATCGTAATTTTCGGGCTGGCCGGCTTCGCTTTCGGCTGGTTCGTCTATTCCCGCTTCATTGCCGAAAAGATATACCGGCTCGACCCGAACCATGTCACGCCCGCGAATCGATTCAATGACGCGGTCGATTACGTGCCCACCAACAAATACGTGCTGTGGGGCGCGCATTTCACGGCGGTAGCCGGCGCCGCGCCCATCGTCGGGCCGGCCATCGCGGTGTACTGGGGCTGGCTGCCGGCCCTGCTCTGGGTCACCCTGGGGTCGATTTTCTTCGCCGGCGTCCATGACATGGGCGCGCTCTGGGCGAGCAACCGGCATAACGCGCGCTCCATGGGCGCCCTGTCGGAAGACGTGGTCGGCGCCCGCACCCGGGCTCTGTTCATGGTGGTGATTTTTCTCCTGCTGCTCATGGTCAACGCCGTTTTCGCCACCATCATCGCCGGCCAGATGGTGGACATCGAGACTTCCGTGGTGCCCGCCTGGGCCGCGATTCCCGTGGCCATCGCCGTGGGCGTCCTGATCCGGAGCAAGATCAACCTGCTCGCCATCTCCCTGATCGGCGTGAGCGTCCTCTATTTCACGATTTACGTCGGCACCGAGTTTCCGGTGCAGACGGTGGATAGCTGGGATGGCATCCTGCTCGGACCTCACGGCAACTGGATCATCATCCTGTTCATCTATGCCGGCATAGCCTCCATGTTGCCGGTCTGGCTGCTGCTGCAGCCCCGGGACTACATCAACGGCGCCCAACTCGTGATCGGCCTGCTCGTGCTCTACAGTTCCGTGTTCATCGTCATGCCGGACATCACCGCGCCGATGATCAACGAAAATCTTGCCGAGGGCACGCCACCGCTGTTTCCGATCCTGTTTGTGACCATCGCCTGCGGCGCCCTGTCGGGATTTCACGGCATCGTGTCCTCGGGCACGAGTTCCAAGCAGTTGAACAATGAAAAGGACGCTCGTTTCGTCGGCTATCTCGGCGCCCTCGGCGAAGGAGCGCTGGCGCTCATCACCATTACTGTGGCGACCGGTTCGCTGTATGCCGTGTCCGCTGTCGAATGGAGCAGTCTCTACGCCAGTTTCGGCGATGGCGGCGCGAGCGCGTACATCGCCGGCGGCGCTGCCCTGATCACCGAGGGCTGGGGGATTCCCTTCACGTTCTCGGAAACGATGCTGGCGGTCATGGTGGTGCTGTTCGCCGGCACCACCATGGACTCGGGGCTGCGCCTGCAGCGCTATATCATCCAGGAATGGGGAAACATCTACTCCATCGGACTCCTCAAGAATAGTTACATCTCGACCCTGGCGGCCGTTGGCTGCTGCCTGATCCTGGCTTTCGGAGCGACCAACGGACAATATCCGGGCGACGGCGGCATGTTGATCTGGCCGATATTCGGCGCCTCCAACCAGATTCTCGCCGCCCTCACCCTGCTGGTCCTGTCCGTGTACCTGATGCGGCTCGGCCGCCCGTCCCTGTACACCCTGGCGCCGATGATTTTCATCGCGACCATGGCCTTCCTGGCCAGCCTGTGGTATCTGTTCGACTATTACCAGTCGAGCAACTGGTTGCTGCTCGTGCTGAGTGTCGCGGTCATGGGGGCGAGTATCGTTGTCATGCTCGAAGCCGCGTCGGTAATCTCGAAAATCCGCCGCGGCGAGGAAGAGCCGGCGGCGGACAGGGCCGTCGAGCCAGCCGAATAAATCGAAACTCTCTCCCGCGGGGACAGTCTCCGCCGGAAGAACTTCACTCCATGAATGAAACAGACCTGCATTCGCTGATGAAGGACCTGCCGCCGGATTTGCGGCGGGAACTCGGCGAAATTCACGCCTTCGACGAAATCGACTCCACCAATGACGAAGCCCTGCGCCGATTGCGGGGCGGCGCCGCGGGGAACCGCTTTCTCGCCGCCGCCACCCAGAGCGCCGGGCGGGGCAGACGCGGTCATCGCTGGATCAGCCCCCCCGGGGCCGGGCTGTATGTTTCCCTGGTGCGGGAACTGCCCCTGCCGCTGGACCGGATTCAGGCTCTCGGGCTGGTAGTGGCCCTGGCGGTTCGCGCCGGGCTTGGCGACAGCGAAGTCCATGGCCTCAGCGTCAAATGGCCCAACGATCTGCTTGGCGGAAACCGCAAGCTCGGCGGCATTCTGGTGGAAAACCACGGCGCCGACAAGCAGCGTCATGTGGTCATCGGCATCGGCCTCAACCTGCGCTTCCCGCCGGAGTTGATGCGGCAAATCGACCAGCCCGCAGTGGATATCGCTTCCATCTGCCAGGATGACATGAACTGGGGCGGATTGCTGCCGGCGGTACTCACTCGCCTGCTCGCATACATCGCCGTGTTCAGCGAAGAGGGCTTTGCCGGCTTCCAGCGGGAATGGAACCGGCACGACCGTTATTTCCAGCAGGATGTGGTGGTGCGGGCCGGCGCCGACCGGCATATCGGTCGCTGCGCCGGAGTGGACGAAAGCGGCGCATTGCTGCTGCGCACCGCGGGCGGAGTACAGAGGCTGGTCTCCGGGGCGATATTTCCTTCCGGGGATGGCCCGGTCGAAAAGCCGTGAGCCATTCCGCGATTCTCGAGATCGATGCCGGCAACAGCAGCCTGAAATGGCGCTGGCGGGGCATGGCGGCGGCAATCGCTGCAAATCTATCCCGGCTGGATGCGGCCCTCGGCGATGCCGGACCCCCGGAACAGGTTCTGGTGTGCAGCGTGCGCGGCGCCGAATTCGAAGCGGAGTTGTCCGCCTGGCTGGCGCGCAAGTGGAATCTGCGGCCGCGTTTCGCCCGAGTGCTGCGGGAATGTGGCGGCGTGCGTATCCAGTACCCGGACCCGGCCGGCCTCGGCGCCGACCGCTGGCTGGCCATGCTTGCCGGCTACCGGCGCGCCCGGGGCGGTTGCCTGATTGTCGACAGTGGCACGGCGCTGACGATCGACATGCTCAATGCGGACGGATTGCATCTGGGCGGATACATCCTGCCGGGGTTGCGGGCAGCGCAGTCCGGCCTGCTGCAAAATACCGGCATCGTAATGCCGGCGGAAAGCGCAGCCGTATCCAGCGCCCCCGGCAACGACACCGGCGCCGCGGTTCGCAACGGCGCGGTTTTCATGCTGTGCAGCGCGATACAGGTGGCGGCGCAGCGAATGACAGGAGAGAATATGGCGGAGGTCACGCTGATTCTCAGCGGGGGCGATGCGCCGCTGTTGCTGCGGGAACTCGAACTGAAGCCGATGCTGCTCGTGCCGGAACTGGTGCTCGAGGGGCTCGCCCTGGCCTGCGCCGACCCCGACCCCGGAGCCTGATCCATGCGTTACCTGCTGGTTGTACTGTTGCTGCTCAACTTCGGCTATTTCGGCTGGAATCTGCTGGCCCCGCCCCGGTCACGATCATCCCCCGAGCCGATACCCCTGCGCGACTCGGGATTGCAACTCGTCAGCGAATCCCGCGCCGCCGAGCGCGAACAGGCCCGGGAGCAGATGGAGGAAGAGGCTGCCGGAATCTGTCTCTTTGTTTCCGGATTCGCCGACATTTTCGAGGCCAGCGAGTTCGCCGCCGCCATGGTCAATGACGAGCTGGAAGCCACCGTGTATGTGCCCCAGGATAGCAATGCCGCCGAGGTGCGTCTTGAGCGTGTTCCGCAAGACCGGGACGAACTTCCCCAATGGCCTGATTTTGCCGCCCGGAGCCCCGGATTGAGCGCTGGGGAAAATCCCTGTGAAATGTTTGCACACGCGGGACATTTACACTAAAATGCCGCCCCCTGTGAGAGCCATCGGCTGCAAGCGCCCGGTTGGGGCTCTGATTTGGGAGGGGTTCCCGAGTGGCCAAAGGGATCAGACTGTAAATCTGACGCGTAAGCTTCGGTGGTTCAAATCCACCCCCCTCCACCACTTGAGTCGTGGGGCGGAGCATTTGCCAGTGGCGGGTATAGTTCAGAGGTAGAACCCCAGCCTTCCAAGCTGGTTGCGCGGGTTCGATTCCCGCTACCCGCTCCAATTTGTATCCGGGCGTCGGCGCGGCGAATGGCTCGCATAGCTCAGGAGGTAGAGCACTTCATTGGTAATGAAGAGGTCTCCGGTTCAACTCCGGATGTGAGCACCACATTTGCGGACTATTTCATCGATTCGGATGAGCGGGAATCCTGAACCCGCGATTCCGGTTTTCAGTAACAGAACGAGGTCAGGCAACAATGGCGAAGGAAAAGTTTGAAAGAACGAAGGTCCACGTGAACGTCGGCACGATCGGTCACGTGGACCATGGCAAGACCACCCTGACAGCGGCGCTGACCAAGATCTGCGCTGAGCGTTACGGTGGCTCGGTCAAGGCATTCGACGAGATCGACAACGCGCCCGAAGAGCGCGAACGCGGGATTACCATCGCCACGTCCCACGTGGAGTATGACTCGCCCAACCGGCACTACGCCCACGTCGATTGTCCCGGCCACGCCGACTACGTCAAGAACATGATTACCGGCGCCGCGCAGATGGACGGCGCGATTCTCGTGGTGTCGGCGGCCGACGGCCCGATGCCCCAGACCCGGGAGCACATCCTGCTCGCCCGTCAGGTGGGCGTGCCCTATATCGTCGTCTACATGAACAAGGCCGATATGGTCGACGACGAAGAACTGCTTGAACTCGTGGAAATGGAAGTGCGCGAACAGCTCGACGCCTTCGAGTTTCCCGGCGACGACACGCCCATCATTATCGGTTCCGCCCTGAAAGCCCTCGAAGGAGACGACTCCGAACACGGCACCGCCTCGGTGGAAAAACTCGTGGAAGCCCTGGACAGCTACATCCCGGTTCCCGAGCGTGAAATCGACAAGCCCTACCTGATGCCCATCGAAGACGTCTTCTCCATCTCGGGTCGCGGCACCGTGGTAACCGGCCGGGTCGAGCGCGGCGTGGTCAAGGTGGGCGAGGAAGTCGAGATCGTCGGCATCAAGGAAACCGCCAAAACCACCTGCACCGGCGTCGAGATGTTCCGCAAGCTGCTCGACGAGGGCAGGGCAGGCGAAAACGTGGGCGTTCTGCTGCGCGGCACCAAGCGCGAGGAAGTCGAGCGCGGCCAGGTGCTCGCCGAGCCCGGCTCGATCACGCCCCATACCAAATTCGAGGCCGAGGTCTACATTCTGACCAAGGAAGAGGGCGGTCGCCACACGCCCTTCTTCAAGGGCTACCGGCCGCAGTTCTATTTCCGCACCACGGACGTGACCGGAAACGTGGAATTGCCCGGCGACGTGGAAATGGTCATGCCCGGCGACAACGTGAAGATGAACGTGGAACTGATCGCCCCCATCGCGATGGACGAGGGTCTGCGCTTCGCCATCCGCGAAGGCGGCCGCACCGTTGGCGCCGGCGTCGTGGCGAAGATTATCGAATAGGCCAGTAGCTCAATTGGCAGAGCAGCGGTCTCCAAAACCGCAGGTTGGGGGTTCGATTCCCTCCTGGCCTGCCAACAGTTGATTGCCCTGCGGTGCAGGGCGAGCCCGGCGGCAGGTCGGCGGATTTCGTACATACATGTCAGAACAAGGTGATCAGGCCAGAGCGGACTGGATCAAGTGGGCGGTCGTCGCCGCGATAATCGCGGGCGGCGTGTACGCCAACAGCTATTTTTCCACCGAATCCCTGCTGCTGCGCACGGTCGGGCTACTGGCGCTTGCCGGCGCGGCCGGCTGGATTGCGGCACAGACAGATCGCGGCCGCGCCTTTGTGGAGCTTTGTCTCGAAGCGAGAGTGGAAATCCGCAAGGTGGTCTGGCCCACGCGCCAGGAAACCGTGCAGACCACAATCATCGTGCTGATCGTCATTTTCATTCTGGCGATCATCCTCTGGTTTCTTGACTGGGGCCTGAACGGAATCATCTCCGGCATTATCAGCTAGCGAGTGGCAACAAGACCAAGGCCGCCGGCCGGGGCGATGGGGACTGGAACCGTCAATGAGTAAGAAATGGTACGTGGTACACGCCTTTTCGGGCTACGAGAAGCGCGCCATGGAAGCCCTGCGGGACCGGATCGAAAGGTCGCCGCTCAAGGAATGCTTCGACGAGGTGCTCGTGCCCACCGAGGAAGTGCTCGAAATGCGCGCCGGGCAGAAGCGCAAGAGCGAACGCAAGTTCTTTCCGGGCTATGTGCTGGTGCATATGGAATTGAACGACGATACCTGGCACCTGGTGAAGGAAACGCCCCGGGTCATGGGTTTCATCGGCGGCACGGCGGAAAAGCCGGCGGCGATTTCCGACCAGGAAGCCGCGGCGATCCTGCGGCGCATGGAGGAAAGCGAGGAAACCCCGGCCCACAAGACGATTTACGAACCCGGCGAGATGGTGCGCATTACCGATGGCCCGTTCAACGATTTCACCGGGACCGTCGAAGAAGTGAATTACGAAAAGAGCCGGCTGCGGGTGGCCGTGCTCATTTTCGGCCGGCCCACCCCGGTGGAGCTTGAATTCGGCCAGATAGAGAAAAGCTGAAAATAGAGAAA
Source organism: Pseudomonadales bacterium (assembly GCA_022825945.1). Taxonomy (GTDB): domain Bacteria; phylum Pseudomonadota; class Gammaproteobacteria; order Pseudomonadales; family Pseudohongiellaceae; genus UBA9145. Next base: position 33,871 of record JAJDVS010000034.1, on the reverse strand, counting down.
AGCTGAAAGAAGTCGGAGAGAGCAGATGGCCAGGAAGATTGCGGCATACGTCAAGTTGCAGGTGCCCGCAGGCAAGGCGAACCCAAGCCCGCCGGTGGGCCCGGCCCTGGGCCAGCACGGCCTGAACATCATGGAATTCTGCAAGGCCTTCAATGCCCAGACCCAGGGCATGGAAGCCGGACTGCCGGTACCGGTGGTGATTACCGTCTATGCCGACCGCAGTTTCTCCTTCATTACCAAAACCCCGCCCGCAGCCGTGCTGCTGCGCAAGGCCGCCGGCGTCGCCAAGGGAAGCGGCCGGCCCAATACCGAGAAAGTGGGCAAGCTCAACCGCTCCCAGCTCGAAGAAATCGCCAATATCAAGATGCCGGACCTCAATGCCGTGGACATGGATGCCGCGGTGCGCACCCTCGCCGGCAGCGCGCGCAGCGCGGGGCTCGAAGTGGAAGGAGTGGAGTGATATGGCCAGAACGAGCAAGAGACAACGACAGATCGCGGAAAAAACGGCTCCCGGCAAGAGCTACAGCGTGGAAGACGCGGTGGCCCTGCTCACCGATGTGGCCGCGGGCGGTTTCAAGGAATCCATTGACGTGGCGGTGAATCTCGGGGTGGACGTGCGCAAGTCGGACCAGGTCGTCCGCGGTTCCACCACCCTGCCGGAAGGCACGGGCAAGGATGTGCGGGTTGCCGTGTTCGCCCAGGGCGCCAATGCCGGGAAGGCCACGGCGGCCGGGGCCGATACCGTGGGGATGGAAGACCTTGCGGAGTCCATCAAGGGCGGCAATCTCGATTTCGACGTGGTCATCGCCTCGCCGGACGCCATGCGCGTGGTGGGCGCCCTCGGCCCGATTCTCGGCCCCCGGGGGCTGATGCCCAATCCCAAGGTGGGCACGGTAACCCCCGATGTGGAGTCCGCGGTGCGCAACGCCAAGGCGGGGCAGGTGCGTTACCGCACCGACCGCAACGGCATCGTCCACGGCGGCATCGGCCGCATCGGATTCGATGGCGCCCTGGTGCGCAGGAATCTGGAAAGCCTGCTGGCCGATCTGAAAAAAGCCAAACCCGCTTCGGCGAAGGGCATATACATCAAGAAGGTCGTGCTTTCCTCGACCATGGGCCCGGGCCTGGTCATAGACCAGTCCTCCCTGGCCATTTGACGGCGGACATTCCTCAACGGAATCGTTCGTACGAATTGAGAGCTTCATCGGGGGCTTTGTTCCCAATGAGACTGTCAAAGACCGCAGGCGGCTCCAGGCGACTGGCGCCTTAATTTCCTGCGCAGACGGTGAGATCCAGTTTGAACCTCCGGTTCGAATTCGAATCACCTGTCAACCAGGCGCTGTTTGCGCCGGGCAAACCGGCGGCCCCCGGGTCGCCAGATTCTGGCGGGAGCAGAACCATGCCACTTGGACTCGAAGACAAGAAGCGCATCGTTGCCGAGGTCAATGCGGCCGCGGGCGATGCCATGTCCGCCGTGCTCGCGGATTACCGCGGCGTGACGGTGGAAGAAATGACCGCCTTGCGTCGCAACGCCAGGGAAAACCGGGTGTATCTGCGCGTGGTGCGAAATTCATTGCTCAAGCGCGCGGTGGAGGATACGGAGTTCGCCTGTATTCAGGAAGCGCTCACGGGGCCGACGATCCTCGCATTCTCCCAGGAGGATCCCGGGTCGGCGGCGCGGGTGCTGAAGGACTTCGCCGGCGACCATGACAACTTCGAGATCAAGGCCCTGTCCATTGGCGGCAGATTGCTTGCGCCCGGCGATATCGACGTGCTCGCCAAGATGCCGACGCTGGACCAGGCCAGGTCCATGCTCATGAGCGTCATGCTCGCGCCAGTGACCAAACTTGCCCGCACCGCCAGGGAAGTCCCCGGGCGGCTGACCCGAACCCTTGCCGCGGTGCGGGACCGGAAGCAGGCCGCCTGACCGCAAACAGCGAAACTTACGATCTAGAACCAGGAGAATTGGAGTAATGGCTCTGTCAACCCAGGAAGTTTTGGACGCAATTGCCGAAATGTCAGTTATGGACGTTGTCCAGCTCGTTGAGGCAATGGAAGAGAAATTCGGCGTATCCGCCGCCGCCGCGGTAGCGGCCGCTCCCGCGGCGGTCGCCGCGGCCGAAGCGGCGCCGGCGGAGGAAAAGGAAGAGTTCGACGTGGTGCTCACCGCCATTGGCGACAAGAAGATCAATGTCATCAAGGCGGTGCGGGCGATCACCGGGCTCGGACTCAAGGAGGCCAAGGAAATGGTCGATGGGGCGCCTTCCACCGTCAAGGAAGCGGTGCCCAAGGCTGAAGTTGAAGAGATGCGGAAAGCACTGGAAGAAGCCGGCGCGACCGTTGAACTCAAGTAAGGCTGGCAAGACTGGCAAACTCCGGACGGCTTCCGCCGTTCCGGGGCGCGTCTGCGCCTGACAATTGCCGCCGCGGCGGTTTATCGGACCCGGGAACACGACATGGCATACACCTACACTGAAAAGAAGCGCATCCGCAAGAACTTCGGCAAGCTGCCGAGCGCAATGGATATTCCGTATCTGCTTTCCATCCAGGTGGACTCCTACCGGCAGTTCCTGCAGACCCATGTGCCGGAAGACGACCGCCGCACCCAGGGTCTCCACGGCGCCTTCAAATCGGTTTTTCCGATCAACTCCTATTCCGACAAGGCGACCCTGGAATACAAGAGCTACCGGCTCGGCAAGCCGGATTTCGATGTCAAGGAGTGCCAGGTCCGCGGTGCCACCTATGCCGCTTCGCTCAGAGTGACCCTGCAGCTGATTCTCTACGACAAGGAATCGTCCCAGAAGAAGATCAAGGAAGTGAAGGAGCAGGAGGTCTATATGGGGGAAATCCCCCTGATGACCGATTCCGGCACTTTTGTCATCAATGGCACCGAACGGGTGATCGTGTCCCAGCTCCACCGCTCGCCCGGAGTGTTCTTCGACCATGACAAGGGCAAGACCCACAGTTCCGGCAAGCTGCTGTATTCGGCCCGGGTGATTCCCTACCGCGGCTCCTGGCTCGATTTCGAGTTCGACCCGAAGGACTTGGTCTTCGTGCGCATCGACCGTCGCCGCAAGCTGCCGGCCACGGTATTGCTGCGCGCCCTCGGCTACGCCCCGGAACAGATTCTCGACATGTTCTACGAGCGCAATACTTTCCGCATCACCCCTGGGGAAGAGCCGGTGATTTCGGTGGAACTCGTGCCCAGGCGCCTGCGGGGCGAGGTGCTGTCTTTCCCAATCAAGGGCAAGAGCAAGCGCAGCAAGGTCATTGTCGAGGCGGGCCGGCGCATCACCAGCCGCCATATCCGGCAGATGGAAAGGGGCGGCATCACCGCGCTCGAAGTTACCGAGGATTTCGTTATCGGCTCATCCCTCGCGGTGGACGCCATCAATCAGGAAACCGGCGAAATCGTTGCGCCCTGCAATACCGAAATCGGCCCCGAACTCATCAAGCGCTTCATCGACGAAGGCATTGCCGAATTCCAGACGATCTATACCAATGATCTCGACTGCGGCCCCTTCGTTTCGGACACCCTGCGCATCGATCCCGCGAATTCCGAGCTTGAAGCCAAGATCGAAATCTACCGGATGATGCGTCCGGGCGAACCGCCCACGCCGGACTCCGCGGAAAAACTGTTCGACAGTCTGTTCTTCAGCGCCGACCGCTACGATCTTTCCCATGTCGGCCGCATGAAGTTCAACCGCCGCCTGAACCGCAAGAGTTCCGAAGGCAAGCTGACCCTCGACAAGGAAGACATCGTCGAAGTGCTCAAGACCTTGGTGGGGATCCGCAACGGCTTCGGCTCGGTGGACGACATCGACCACCTCGGCAACCGCCGCATCCGCTCGGTGGGGGAAATGGCGGAAAACCAGTTCCGCGTGGGCCTTGTGCGGGTCGAACGCGCGGTGAAGGAACGCCTGAGCATGGCGGACTCCGAAGGCCTGATGCCCCAGGACATGATCAATGCCAAGCCCATCGGCGCCGCGGTCAAGGAGTTCTTCGGCTCGAGCCAGCTTTCCCAGTTCATGGACCAGAACAATCCGCTGTCCGAAGTGACCCACAAGCGCCGGGTATCGGCGCTTGGCCCCGGCGGCCTCACCCGGGAGCGGGCGGGCTTTGAAGTGCGCGATGTGCACCCCACCCACTACGGCCGGCTGTGCCCGGTGGAGACGCCGGAAGGCCCGAACATCGGCCTGATCAACAATCTGGCGACCTACGCCAGGGCCAATCACTACGGCTTTCTCGAAAGCCCCTACCGCAAGGTCGTCAACCGCAAGGTCACCGACGAGATCGATTTCCTGTCGGCCATCGACGAAAGCGATTTTGTCATCGCCCAGGCCAGCGCGGCGCTCAACAACCGGGGAGAACTCGCGGACAATCTCGTCACCGTGCGCTACAAGGGCGAGACCACCCTGAAGCCCAGGGAAGAAGTCGATTACATGGACGTGGCGCCGCAGCAGATGGTTTCGGTGGCCGCCTCGCTGATTCCCTTTCTCGAACACGACGACGCCAACCGGGCCCTGATGGGCTCGAACATGCAGCGGCAGGCGATTCCCACCATCAAGACCGAAAAGCCGCTCGTGGGAACCGGCATGGAAGGCAATGTGGCCCGGGATTCGGGAGTCTGCCTGATTGCCGGGCGCGGCGGCATGATCGAAAGCGTCGACGCGGCGCGCCTGATCGTGCGGGTCAGCGACGAGGAAACCGACGCCGGCGAGGCGGGCGTCGATATCTACCAGTTGACCAAGTACACCCGTTCCAATCAGAACACCTGCATCAGCCAGCGGCCGCTGGTGAAGCAGGGTGATATGGTGAGCCGCGGCGATATCCTCGCCGACGGACCCTCGGTGGATACCGGCGAACTCGCCCTCGGCCAGAACATGCGCATCGCCTTCATGCCTTGGAACGGGTACAACTTCGAGGATTCGATCCTCATCTCGGAACGGGTGGTGACCGAGGATCGTTTCACCACGATTCACATCCAGGAGTTGACCTGCGTGGCAAGAGACACCCGGCTCGGCTCGGAAGAAGTGACCGCCGATATTCCCAACGTGGGGGAAAGCGCGCTCGCCAAGCTCGACGCTTCGGGCATCGTCTATATCGGCGCCGAAGTCGACGCCGGCGACATTCTCGTGGGCAAGGTGACACCCAAGGGCGAAACCCAGCTCACCCCCGAGGAAAAACTGCTGCGGGCGATTTTCGGGGAAAAGGCTTCCGATGTGAAGGACACTTCCCAGCGGGTGCCCACCAGCGTCCGGGGCACGGTGATCGACGTGCAGATCTTCACCCGGGACGGCCTCGAAAAAGACCAGCGCGCGCTGGAAATCGAGCAATATCAACTCGATCAGGCCCGCAAGGACATCGAAGACGAATACCGTATCGTCGAAGGCGCCACCTTCGAGCGCCTCGGCGAAGCGCTCAGGGGCAAGCAGGTCAGCGGCGGGCCCGGGCTCAAGTCGGGCCAGAAGCTGAGCCAGGACTACCTCGAGCAACTGCCCCGGGAAGACTGGTTCAAGCTGCGGCTGAAGAACGACAGCCTCAACCGCCAGCTCGAACGCGCCCGGCAGCAGCTCGAACAGCGCCGCACCGACCTCGACGAACGATTCGAGGACAAGCGCCAGAAGCTGACTTCAGGCGATGATCTGGCCCCGGGCATTCTCAAGATCGTCAAGGTCTATCTCGCGATCAAGCGCCGGGTGCAGCCCGGCGACAAGCTCGCCGGCCGCCACGGCAACAAGGGCGTGATCTCGGCCATCATGCCGGTGGAGGACATGCCCTACGACGAACAGGGCGAACCCGTGGATATCGTCCTCAACCCGCTCGGCGTACCCTCGCGGATGAATGTGGGCCAGGTGCTGGAAACCCACCTCGGTCGCGCCTCCCGGGGCCTTGGCCAGTTGATCAACCAGCAGTTGCGGGAAAAGCGCAAGGCGCCGGCGGTGCGCAGGCTGCTCCACGAGATCTACAACTCCGTGGGCAACCGCAAGGAAGATATCAGGGGCCTGAGCGACGAGGAGGTGCTGGAGCTTGCGGACAACCTCAAGGCCGGCGTGCCCATGGCGACGCCGGTCTTCGACGGCACCGCCGAGGCGGAAATCAAGCAGATGCTGAAGATGGCCAATATGGATGAAAGCGGCCAGGTGGATTTGTACGACGGCCGCACCGGCAACAAGTTCGATACGCCGGTCACCGTGGGCATCATGTACATGCTGAAGCTGAACCACCTGGTGGACGACAAGATGCACGCCCGCTCCACCGGTTCCTACAGCCTCGTCACCCAGCAGCCGCTCGGTGGCAAGGCCCAGTTCGGCGGCCAGCGCTTTGGCGAAATGGAAGTCTGGGCGCTGGAAGCCTACGGTGCCGCCTACACCCTGCAGGAGATGCTCACGGTGAAATCCGATGATGTCGCCGGCCGCACCAAGATGTACAAGAACATCGTCGACGGCGATCACCGAATGGAGCCGGCCATGCCGGAGTCATTCAATGTATTACTGAAGGAAATCCGGTCACTGGGAATCGACATGGAGCTCGAAGTCAGCAAATAGCTGGCAAATGGCGCAGCGGGCGCAAGCCCCTGGCTCTGGTAACGGCAATGTCGGCTCCCCGGAGGAGATAGCATGAAAGACCTGTTAGGCCTGCTCAAATCACAGTCGCAGTCCGAAGATTTTGATTCCATCCGCATCGCGCTTGCATCGCCGGAGATGATCCGCTCGTGGTCCCACGGCGAGGTGAAGAAGCCCGAGACCATCAATTATCGGACCTTCAAGCCGGAACGCGACGGCCTGTTCTGCGCCAAGATATTCGGACCGGTGAAGGACTACGAGTGTCTCTGCGGCAAATACAAGCGCCTCAAGCACCGCGGTTCGATCTGCGAGAAGTGCGGGGTGGAAGTGGCGCTGTCCAAGGTGCGCCGGGAGCGCATGGGGCATATCGAGCTGGCCAGCCCGGTGGCCCACATCTGGTTCCTGAAGTCGCTGCCCTCGCGCATCGGCCTGTTGCTGGACATGACCTTGCGCGACATCGAGCGGATTCTCTACTTTGAATCCTTCGTGGTTACCGATTCCATGATTGTGGAAGACGAGGCGACGGAAGCGCAGCTCGTCAAGCCGCCCCAGAAAGGACAACTGCTCACCGACGAGCAGTACTACCAGGCCATGGAGAACTGGGGCGACGGTTTCGAGGCCAAGATGGGCGCCGAGGCGGTGCAGGAGTTGATGAAGGACCTCGACGTGGAATCCGAAGTCATGCGCCTGCGCGAGGAAATCCCCACCACCAAATCGGAAACGCGCCTGAAGAAGCTTTCCAAGCGGCTCAAGCTGCTCGAGGCCTTTCTCGAATCCGGCAACAAGCCTGAATGGATGATCATGACCGTGCTGCCGGTGCTGCCGCCCGATCTGCGTCCGCTCGTTCCGCTCGATGGCGGCCGTTTCGCCACCTCGGATCTGAACGACCTGTATCGCCGGGTCATCAATCGCAACAACCGGCTCAAGCGCCTGCTCGACCTGAACGCCCCCGACATCATCGTGCGCAACGAAAAGCGCATGTTGCAGGAAGCCGTCGACGCGCTGCTCGACAACGGCCGCCGCGGCCGCGCCATTACCGGCTCCAACAAGCGCCCGCTGAAGTCGCTGGCGGACATGATCAAGGGCAAGCAGGGGCGATTCCGCCAGAATCTGCTCGGCAAGCGCGTCGACTATTCCGGCCGCTCGGTGATCGTGGTGGGCCCGGCGCTGAAACTGCATCAATGCGGCCTGCCCAAGAAAATGGCGCTGGAACTGTTCAAGCCGTTCGTCTTCGGCAAGCTCGAAGCGCGCGGCCTGGCGACGACGATCAAGGCGGCGAAGAAGATGGTCGAACGCGAGACCGCCGAGGTCTGGGATATTCTCGCCGAAGTGATCCGCGAACATCCGGTGCTGCTCAACCGCGCGCCGACCCTGCACCGGCTCGGCATCCAGGCTTTCGAACCGGTGCTGATCGAGGGCAAGGCGATCCAGTTGCACCCCCTCGTCTGCGCCGCCTACAACGCCGACTTCGACGGCGACCAGATGGCCGTGCACGTGCCGCTGACGCTGGAAGCGCAACTCGAAGCCCGCAGCCTGATGATGTCCACCAACAACATCCTCGCGCCGGCCAACGGCGAGCCCATCATCGTACCTTCACAGGACGTGGTGCTTGGTCTGTATTACATGACCCGCGAGAGGATCAACGCCAGGGGCGAGGGCATGGTGTTCGCCAACGCCGCCGAAGTGCAGCGGGCCTACGAGACCGGCAATGTGGAATTGCACGCCCGCATCAAGGCCCGCATCACCAGTTCCAATCTGAACGAGAACGACGAGCTCGAAACGACCACGAGCATCTACGACACCACCGTGGGCCGGGTGCTGCTGTTCAATATCGTTCCCGAGGGCCTGCCATTTGAACTCGTCAACCGGAAGATGGCGAAAAAGCAGATTTCCCGCATCATCAATGTCTGCTATCGCAATGTGGGCCTGAAGGAGACCGTGATCTTCGCCGACCAACTCATGTACACCGGCTACAAGTTCTCCACGGTTTCCGGCTCGTCCATCGGCGTCAACGACTTTGAAATCCCCGCCGCGAAGGCGGAAGTCATCAGCCAGGCCAATGCCGAGGTCGAGGAAATCGAGAACCAGTTCGCCTCGGGTCTTGTGACCCAGGGCGAGAAGTACAACAAGGTGGTGGATATCTGGTCCCGGGCCAATGAAATCGTCGCCCAAAGGATGATGAAGGGCCTGTCCACGGAAGTCGTGGTCAACCGCGAGGGCGAAGAGGAAGAGCAGGAGTCATTCAATTCGGTCTACGTCTACTCGGATTCCGGCGCCAGGGGCTCTCCGGCCCAGATTCGCCAGCTTGCCGGCATGCGCGGACTCATGGCGCGGCCTGACGGCTCCATCATCGAAACGCCGATTACCGCGAATTTCCGCGAGGGGCTGAATGTATCCCAGTACTTCACTTCCACCCATGGCGCGCGCAAGGGACTCGCGGACACCGCGCTGAAGACCGCCAACTCGGGCTATCTCACCCGGCGGCTGGTGGATATTTCCCAGGATCTGGTGATTACCGAAGCCGACTGCGGCACCAGCAACGGCCTCACCATGGCGCCGATTATCGAAGGCGGCGACATTATCGCGCCCCTGGGCGACCGGGTGCTCGGCCGGACCCTGGCCAGGGATGCGGTGGACCCCGGCACCGGCGAAATCATCGCCCCGGCGGGAACTCTGATCAATGAACGCATGGTGGACCGGCTCGAATCCGGCGGTGTCGATCAGGTGGATGTGCGCTCGCCGATTACCTGCGAAACCCGCTTTGGCATCTGCAGCCTGTGCTATGGCCGCGATTTGGCCCGGGGCCATCTCGTCAATGTGGGCGAGGCCGTGGGCGTAATCGCCGCCCAGTCCATCGGCGAGCCCGGCACCCAGTTGACCATGCGCACCTTCCACATCGGCGGCGCCGCCTCCCGGGCCACCGCCAGCGACTCGGTCCAGGTACGCTCCACCGGCTCGATTCATCTGAGCAACATGAAGACGGTGGAAAACACCCGGGGCGAGCTCGTGGTGGTGTCGCGTTCAGGCGAATTGATCGTTAATGACACCAGCGGCCGCGAGCGCGAGCGCTACAAGCTGCCCTATGGCGCGGTCATCGGCATCGGCCGCAACGCCCAGGTCGAAGCCGGGCAGATCGTCGCCACCTGGGACCCGCACACCCACCCGATCATCGCCGAGGTGACCGGCGTGGCGGCCTTTGAACACGTGGAAGAAGGCATCACCGTGCGCGAGCAGACCGACGAGATCACCGGCCTGACGAGCATATCGGTGATCGACCCCAATGATCGCGCCACCTCCGCCAAGGAACTGCGTCCTGCGGTGAATGTGGTGGATGCTGACGGCAAGCCCGTCTGCCTGCCCGGCACCACGGTGCCGGCGCATTATCTGCTGCCTTCGCTCGCCATAATCGACCTGCGCGACGGCGCCGACCTGCATATCGGCGATGTTATCGCCAGGGTGCCCCAGGAAGGCTCCAAGACCCGGGACATCACCGGCGGCCTGCCCCGGGTGGCGGACCTGTTCGAGGCGCGCAAGCCGAAAGAGCCCGCGATACTCGCGGAAATCTCCGGCACCGTCAGTTTCGGCAAGGAAACCAAGGGCAAGCGCCGTCTCGTCATCACGCCGCTGGACAGCGCCGATGACGCGCCCGCCCAACCTTATGAAGCGCTCATTCCCAAGTGGCGCACCATGACGGTTTTCGAGGGTGAGCAGATCGAGAAAGGCGAGGTGGTCTCGGAAGGGCCGCCGGCGCCCCACGATATCCTCCGCCTCAAGGGCGTGGAGACTCTGGCCCAGTACATCGTCAACGAAGTCCAGGACGTGTATCGCCTGCAGGGCGTTCGCATCAACGACAAGCACATCGAAGTGATCGTGCGGCAGATGCTGCGCAAGGTGGAGATTTCCGACCCGGGCGACACCAGCCTCATCCGGGGCGAGCAGATCGAATACACGCGGATTCTCGAAATCAACGAGGAACTGCGCGCACGCAACGAGGAACTCCAGACGCGCAACGAAATCGCCAGGGATGAGGGCCGTGAGGAAGAGCCGGAACTGCGCGAAGCCGCCTTCGAGCGCGTGCTGCTCGGCATTACCAAGGCCTCGCTGGCCACCGAATCCTTCATTTCGGCGGCGTCCTTCCAGGAAACCACCCGGGTCATCACCGAAGCGGCGGTGACCGGCAAGCGCGATTTCCTGCGCGGCCTGAAGGAAAACGTCGTGGTCGGCCGGCTGATCCCGGCGGGCACCGGCCTTGCCTATCACGAGGCGCGCAAGAAAGGCTACGCCGAAGAGATCGAAGAGGATTTCGAAGCCAAATTCACCGAAGAAATGCAAAAGGAGGCACAGGCCTGAAGCACTTGACGGCGGCGGGAGCGATCTTTACACTCTCGCCGTTTTTTGCCAGCGGCCGCGCTTGAAACAGTATGGCGACAATCAACCAGTTAGTCCGCAAGCCCCGGGTGAGCAAGCCCGCCAAGAGCGGTGTGCCCGCCCTGCAGGGTTCGCCCCAGAAACGCGGGGTCTGCACCCGGGTGTACACCACCACGCCGAAGAAGCCGAATTCGGCCCTGCGCAAGGTCTGCCGGGTGCGGCTTGTGAATGGCTACGAAGTCACCTCCTACATCGGTGGCGAAGGTCACAACCTGCAGGAGCACTCGGTGGTGCTGATTCGTGGCGGCCGGGTCAAGGACCTCCCCGGCGTGCGCTACCATACCGTGCGTGGCGCCCTCGACACCTCGGGAGTCGCCGACCGCAAGCAGGGCCGCTCCAAGTACGGCGCCAAGCGTCCCAAGTAAGTTTCCAGGCGGGAGAGCCGATCATCCGCGCCGCTTCGAGCGGGATGAGATAGCGAGTAAGGCCGGGCGACAGTCCCGGGTCAACCTGAATCAACATAGAGGTCGAACATGCCCAGAAGACGAGTCGCGGCAAAGCGCGAGGTTTTGCCGGATCCCAAATTCGGCAGCAAGACGCTGGCCAAATTCATGAATCACGTCATGGTGGACGGCAAGAAATCCGTCGCCGAGAAGATCGTCTATGGCGCCCTTGACGTGGTGAAGGACCGCTCCGGCGGCGCCCCGCTGGAAGTGTTCGAAAAGGCCCTGGCCGCCATCGCGCCCATGGTGGAGGTAAAATCCCGCCGGGTCGGCGGCGCCACCTACCAGGTGCCCGTGGAAGTGCGCGCCGAGCGGCGCAACGCCCTCGCCATGCGCTGGCTCGTGGAGCATTCGCGCAACCGCGGCGAAAAATCCATGGCCCTGCGCCTCGCGGGCGAGATTCTCGAAGCCGCCGACGGCAGGGGCTCGGCGGTGCGCAAGCGAGAGGATGTGCATCGCATGGCGGAAGCCAACCGCGCCTTTTCGCATTATCGTTTCTGATTTTCCATTTCAATCCGTTTTTCAGAGGGCAGAACCGTGGCCAGGAAGCACCCATTGAGCCGTTATCGCAATATTGGCATCGCAGCCCATGTGGACGCGGGCAAGACCACCACCACCGAGCGGGTGCTGTTCTATACCGGCGTTTCCCACAAGATCGGCGAAGTCCATGACGGCGCCGCCATCATGGACTGGATGGAGCAGGAGCAGGAACGGGGCATTACCATCACTTCCGCCGCCACCACCTGTTTCTGGACCGGCATGGACCGCCAGTACGACGAACACCGCATCAATATCATCGACACCCCCGGGCACGTGGATTTCACCATTGAAGTCGAGCGCTCCCTGCGGGTGCTCGACGGCGCCGTGGTGGTGCTCTGCGCCACCTCCGGGGTCCAGCCCCAGACCGAAACCGTCTGGCGCCAGGCCAACCGCTATGAAGTGCCGCGCATGGTTTTCGTCAACAAGATGGACCGGGCCGGCGCCGACTTTCTGCGCGTGGTCAAGCAGATGAAGGACCGCCTCGGCGCCAACGCCGTGCCCCTGCAGATCGCCATCGGCGCCGAAGAGAACTTCAGCGGCGTGGTGGATCTCGTGAAAATGAAGGCCATCGTCTGGAACACCGAGGACCAGGGCACCACTTTCGTCTATGAAGACATACCCGCCGATTTGCGGGACCTGTGCGACGAATGGCGCGAGCACCTCCTCGAAGCCGCCGCCGACGCCAATGAAGAGGTCATGGAGAAGTATCTCGAAGAAGGCGACCTTGGCGAGAAGGAACTCATGGCCGCCATCCGCCAATTAACGATCAATAACGAAATCGTGCCGGTGCTGTGTGGCTCCGCCTTCAAGAACAAGGGCGTGCAGGCCGTGCTCGACGCGGTGATCGACTACATGCCGGCACCCACCGAAGTCAAGGCCATCGAAGGCGTCGACGACGATGGGACACCCATCGAATGCAAGGCGGACGACGACGCCTCCTTCGCCTCGCTCGCCTTCAAGATCGCCACCGACCCCTACGTGGGCACCCTGACCTTTTTCCGGGTCTATTCCGGCTGCCTCAACTCCGGCGACACTGTCTACAACCCGCTCAAGCGGCGCAAGGAGCGGGTGGGCCGCATGGTGCAGATGCACTCCAACTCCCGCGAGGAAATCAAGGAAGTGCGCGCCGGCGACATCGCCGCCGCCGTGGGCCTCAAGGACGTGACCACCGGCGAAACCCTCTGTGCCCCGGACAGCATCGTCACCCTGGAGAAGATGGACTTTCCCGACCCGGTCATCTCCGTGGCGGTGGAGCCCAAGAGCAAGGCCGACCAGGAAAAGATGAGCACGGCCCTCGGCAAACTCGCCCAGGAAGACCCTTCCTTCCGGGTGGCCTCGGACGAGGAATCCGGCCAGACCATTATCTCCGGTATGGGGGAGTTGCATCTCGACGTGCTCGTGGATCGCATGCGCCGGGAATTCAGCGTGGAAGCGAATATCGGCAAGCCCCAGGTCGCCTATCGCGAAACGATTCGCCGCACCGTGGAAATCGAAGGCAAGCACATCAAGCAGACCGGCGGGCGTGGCCAGTACGGCCACGTCTGGCTGCGGCTCGAACCGCTCGACCCGGACGCGGATTACGAATTCGTCAATGAAATCGTCGGCGGCGTCGTGCCCCGGGAGTACATTCCCGCAGTGGACAAGGGCATCCAGGAGCAGATGAAAAACGGCTGCCTCGCGGGCTATCCGCTGCTCGCCATGAAAGTCACCCTCTACGACGGCTCGTTCCACGACGTGGACTCCAGCGAAATGGCCTTCAAGATGGCCGGCTCGCTCGCGCTAAGGAAAGGCGCCCTGGAAGCCGACCCGGCCCTGCTCGAGCCGATGATGGCGGTGGAAGTCGTCACCCCGGAAGATTACATGGGCGATGTCATGGGCGACCTCAACCGCCGCCGGGGCCTCGTCCAGGGCATGGACGACAGCCCCGCGGGCAAGGTCATCACCGCCGAAGTCCCACTCGCCGAAATGTTCGGCTACGCCACCGACCTCCGCTCAGCCACCCAAGGCCGAGCCACCTTCACCATGGAGTTCCTCAAGTACGCCGAAGTCCCCGGCAACATAGCCGACAGCATCATCAACGAATCCCGGGGGTGAAAGCAAACTTGACGACATAGCCGACAGCATCATCAACGAATCCCGGGGGTGAAAGCAAACTTGACGAGTTTGGTAGCGATACCAGCAATTTGATCAACCGACAACAACCGACAATGGACATCCATTCTGTCAGGTCAGAAAATCCAAAAACCTTCGGTTCAAGGATTTCACTCCGGGATTTGGCCCCATTGCCCCGGGACGCCCAGGCGCACCAAATCGCGGGCAGGGGCCATTCCGCCCGTTCGAGCGTGAATACCGGGTGTCTCTTTGCTACGCCGCCTTCTTCAAACGACGCCTCTCCCAAGCCTTCACCCTGTCCAATCCATGAAACAGCACCATCGCCCGCTGCTGAATCTCCAGCGTCAACATCCGCCACTGGGCCGCGTCCAGACACAACTCCCCCAGCGCCGCCGGCGCATCCGCCGCAATCACCCCCTTTTTGTCCGGCCGCGCCATCCGCCCGGTCCAGTCCACCAACTCAATGTAATCCTTCAGCGCGAACGGCAATTCGGCTTCGGGCTTGCCCCCCACCGCTTCCGCCAACGCGGTCTTGCGGGGTTCCACCCCGGCGCGGAACGGCATCAGCGCCGGCGCCGGCAAAACGGGTTCCCCGGCCTCTCCGCCCGCACCGTCACGCCGCGCCGCCTCCGCCCGTTCCCGCAACCGCGCCTGGACCGACGTGAAATCCGAATCCGCCAGCGTCCCGCACAGCCCCGCCCGCACCGGATTCAAATCCACATAGGCCATGCACGACAACAGCGCCGCCCCGTCCGCCAGCGCCTGGCTCTTGAAACGCCCTTCCCAAAACCGCCCCTTGCAGCCATCCTCCGCATTCGCCCGCCGGGCCAGGTGTTCGTTCAGGCAGCGCATGTACCAGCTCAGGTCGCACAACCGTTCCCGCCAGCGCGCCGCCAGCGAATCCACCTGTCCAAGCGCCGCCCCGTCCAACCCGCCCCGGAGATACGCCCGCGCCAGCGGATCGCCGGAAAACAGCCGCGTCCAGCGCCCGATGACCTCGTCCCGGTCCCAGGCCCGGCCCTGCTCGATATCCAGATACAGCACCACATGGTAGTGGTTGCTCATCACCGCGTAGGCGGCGATGCGGATCGCGAAGATCTCCCCCAGCAGTTTCATCCGTTCCAGGAGCCAGGATTTGCGGTGGTCGAAGTTCTTGCCGGTGTAGTCGTCTTCGCCGCAGAGCCAGGCGCGGCGCACGCAGCGGGCGACGCAGTGGTAGTAGCGGGTGCGTTCGGGCTGGACGATTTGTGAACGGGGCTGGGTCATGGGGCTTCCGCCGGCCGTGGGTTCCGATGGGGAAGGTATAGGCGGGAATGGTTCCGAATGCCAAGTTTTTGGGGAAATTAACCGGGAGGGGCTGACAGTCGGGGCCGAAACAATGGCTGGGACGGATACAAACCTTGACTGGATGGATGGGTGTCCCGTGGGTTCAGGATGGATGGGTGTCCCGTGGGTTCTCCTGGGTTCTCCCGTGGGTTCCGCGAAGCCATGATAGATAATGTGCGAACCCTGCCCGCAAAACAATTTCTGATACTCATGTGAAAAGGCGATGTCTTCATATGATGGCCATGATGCGATAGTTCTTAGACGTGTTGCATCTCGCCGTCTGCCGAAATACGCAGTACTGGCCCGATCAATTCGAATCGCCCTGCATCCCTGTCAAATTGAGCCCATCGTTTCTTATAATGATCGTAATCCATCAGGTCTACGTCGGTAGTCTCGTGGTCGCCGACCGGATCAAATCCGGCATCAATTTTTATGCCACCCTTGTCTGTTAGCAAGTAACGCGCGTGAAAATCCTCTCCACCTTCAATTTCTTTCCAGCGATATAGTTTCAGATGCATATCTTTCGGCAAAATTCCAGCAATCACTTTAGCTGATTTTTCTGCGGAGAAATTATTTTTGTGGAAGCGGTAATGAATTTCGCATTCGCACTTATCAGCAAGACTGTATTCCTTGACAATAGCTAACAAGCTACGAAATATGTCCTTGTATCCTTGTTTGTAAGGGTCAAAAAAAGGATCTACGAATAGAATTCGCGAGCTGAAGCGCAACATGCCTTGCAACGTCTCAGTAATGGAATCCACTTCTCGGGGTATTGCGCGTGAACGGGGGCATTTCATCAGATTATGCTCTTCATGTACATCGTCGACACATAACACAGTATTTGACTTCGATGGGTTGGATGCAGCAATTATGGCATGAAACGGATTGTCATTCTGTTGCTTCAATGCATTTTCAATCCAATCTCGCATATAATCGTAGCAATTTCTTTCTGATGCAATTGAGCAATTTCGCGTTAACGCCCTTAGCTTTGTTAGAGTCCTTTTCCTTTTCATAGGTGGCATATCAACATCTACGGACCTCAATGCCATATTTAGCCAATCTTCTGGATATAGGGACAGTACTCTACCCTTGTCGAATCCAAACTTCTCTGAAAGATATAAGCATTTTTCCCAACTTGAAGCGATTGCACGAGGTTCTACCGCATATTCATTATGCATCAAAATAACTCCTGTTCACGTTCCTCAAAGAATCCGTTTGGCCAACGATCTTCGAATTCTCCGGTTTTGTCTACTCTTAACCGCTTTATTCTAGTTCTTCCTCGAATGGGTTCGACGTATATAACCGAAAGGTCATCCACGCTCAACCCCACAGTTTTCGGTGGAAGTTCGTTTTCCGTGGTCTCCCTCACGCGCCGAAGAATCCTGAGAAGAAGGTGCTCGCTATGCGTTTCAATGAGAAAGATTCTTTCCATTCCTTCAAATTTTTTTGCAGATTCGATAAATAAATCTCCCAGTTTTACTTGTGCTGCTGGATGCAGATGCAACTCCGGTTGCTCCATCATTGCCAATCCATAGTTTTCGTCCACCGCAGTCTTCAGAACAGGCACGAGTTGAGACATGCCAAATCCAACATCAGCGTAATCAAGCAGCAGATCTCGCCTTGTATCGTAGAGCTTTTCGGTTCCTCCAGGTTGTTCGGTTTCTTCCGATTTAGCTTCCAATAATGAGTAATCAAACTCAAATTTATCTCGCAACCAGTAGTTGACCTGTTCAGTCAGATAGGAGCGCTCCTTTGCGCGTTTTCCTCTTGGCGGCATTGGACGGGTCGGACCAATATTGGAATACCAACTCGTAGCTCCAGACACGGATGCGATTGATCCGGATATCAATTCAGAAAACATTAGCTCAAGGCGCAACCATCTTTCACCGTTTTCGCTCAGGTACTTCACCAACCTGTTGTGCCATCCAATTCTTTGATTATCTGGAACAAAATTTACAGGCAAGGAAAATTCATCACTCCTACCACGTTGGTATGGTGATTCATGCCATGCATAATCGTTGAAGAATTTCAGATCAAAACTGGAAACGCCAAGATTCATAACATCCTCTAATTCAGAAGAATTTGCATCTGAATCTTTTTCAAAGATCACTTCCAGAATCTCCTTTTTGAGATTTGACGCCTCCGTTTCATGATTTTGATTGGAATAGCTTTCCTTTCCTTTCTCCGACTGGCCATTCTTTATCGGATGGTTAGTCTGTTCAATATCTTCTTCATGTAACTTATATATATTTGGCGTAACACGGCCAATAGATTCTGAATCTTTGTTTATCTCATCAGGGAAATTCTGAAATATAAAGTGATTGAGATAAAGTTTAATTTCAGCGAGTACATTGTTTTTTTGTCCCAACAGCTTGAAGCCTGATATTGGAAGTGGAATTGCCAGATCATTTGCATTCTTAATAGTATGCGTCGTAGGTGATGGCTGCGCAAGAATTACTTCTAGTATTTTGGCATGGTTTATATCTATCTCCAATTTTTTTAAACCACTTGAGTTGGTTTCTATCGCTACCGCGACAAAGAACGGTTTGCCTGTTCCCGAGATGGCCTTCAAATAATTTATGTTCAAATCTTCAAATTTGCTTTTGTTTCCCAACTCCAAAAGATGCGGATGGATATTGACCGTATTCCCCAAATTGAGCGGAAAAAATTCCATATGGAAATTCTTATTCAATAATGCCTCCGCCCTGATTCTTATCGTCTTAGTCAAGTCATGACGATGTACGAGACATTCAAAGCTTCCCAAATCGCCGACTTTTCTGGGCTCGTCGCCATTTCCTTCTTCGCTGGATTCACCCGCCAGAATCTGTTGAAGGTATCGCACAGCCTGAAGTATTGTGCTCTTGCCCGCGCTGTTTGGGCCGAACAGCAAGGTGATGGGTCTGATATCGATGACCTGACGTTCGCCTATGCCTTTGAAGTTTTCAATTTCCAGTCGTGTCAAGCGCATTTTCCCGTTCTCCCTGTTTCGGTTCCCTTGCCGCGGATTCTGAGGTGGTCGATTCCCGTGGGTTTGCCGTCGATGCTGCTCTGGTTCTTTTCGGACCAGTATTGCCGAATTCCCGCCTCGCCCTTGTTGACGGCCCATTTGGCGAGCGTCGGCCGCTCCCGGTCCAGATCGAATCGCGGGACGCCGTAGCCGCAGGAGGTCTGTACCAAGTCGACGCCCAGTTCGAAGAATTGCCGCGTGCCGGGCAAATGTCCGAACAGCGCCGAGTAGTGGCCGAATTTTGCTTCGGCTCGCGGATACACCATCGTAGCCTGCCCATAGACGTGCAGAATCAACGGCTGTTTCTCGAACGAACAGAACATCAGGGTCATGTGGCTGTTTTCCAGCACATGGGCCGCGGTCTCGTTGCCGCTGCCGGTGAGGTTCAGCCAGACAACCCGTGAAGGGTCGAGCACGCGCAAGGTGTCCAGGCCTTTCGGCGACACATTGATCCTGCCCTCGGCCCCCGCGGTGCCGACGAAAAACAGATGCTGCCGGCCGATGAATTCGATGTGGTCCTGAGAGAGTGAAGCAAACTGCTCGGCCATAGGCTCCTCCGATGTCACGAAGCCGATTCTAACCCTATTTTGTGGCTCGATTGTTTTTCCCGGCGCCGCTGGCCGGGGTGAAGAGGGTTCGGCTGTGCAGGGGGCGGCCGCCGAGGTGGACTTCGAGGGCCTGGCGCAGCAGGCGTTTGGTGGAGGCGGCGGTTTCGGGGTCTTCGAGTTCGGCCCAGGGCGAGCAAGAGTCCTACAAGGACACTCACCCTATCAGATCAGCAAATCCCAACGCCTTTGGCCCGAGGATTTCACTCCGGGATTGGGCTTCGCTGCACCGGGACACCTAGGAGCCTGCGCCGTAGGAATTCACGGCTGCAAATCCGCTCTCATCCACGTCCCTGACCGCTCGATTTCGTTGAATATTCACCAATATTCGCCTCAATCGACCGGCCAGGGGCGCGGCGATAGCGAATTTTCGCTTTCGCGAATTCCTACGGCGCAGGCTCCTAGGCGCATGGAATCGCGGGCAGGGGCCATTCCGCCCTTTCGAGCGCAAATTCCGGGTATCTCCCTGCCTACGCCGCCTTCTTCAAACGACGCCTCTCCCACGCCTTCACGCTTTCCAGGCCATGGATGGAACAGCACCATCGCCCGCTTCTTGATCTCCAGCGTTAACACCCGCCACCGCACCGCGTCTAGACCCAGCACCGACAACGATGCCGGCGCATCCGCCGCAATCGCCCCCCCCCCTCGCCGCAGAGCCAGGCGCGGCGCACGCAGCGGGCGACGCAGTGGTAGTAGCGGGTGCGTTCCGGCTGGACGATTTGTGAACGGGGCTGGGTCATGGAGCTTCCGCCGACCGTGGGTTCCGATGGGAAAGGTATAGGCGAGGATGGTTCGGAATGCCAAGTTTTGGGGGAAACTGCCCGGAAGGGGTTGACAGTCGGGGCCGAAACAATGGCTGGGACGGATACAAACCTTGACTGGATGGATGGGTGCCCTGTGTTTCTCCTTAGCCCAAGATGGATGTCCCATTCGAGCGGGTGCCATTCGAGGAAGTAGGTGGGTGTCCTTCCTTATCCTCGGGTGGGTGTCCTTCCTTAGATGGTGCCAGCAATTCTCATTTTGGCGCTCCAACCTTCATGTCATTCTGCGCGAAGCGAAGCGTAGTCGCAGAATCTCTTGCAATGGCCACGCGATGAGATCCTGCGACTGCACACAGGATGACTGATATGAGCGCACCCATTGCCATAATGAGAATTGCTGGTGTCCTACTGGTGGAGTTGAAAAACTAGTCCGGCGAAAGTAGACTGTACGAACAGTACAGGAGATATTCCTGATGTATCAGACGGGCGCCGAGGAAGCGCGAAAGAAACTGCCGGAACTGCTCGACCGGGCCAGGACCGAAGGCCTGGTTACCATCATACGGAAACGGGGTGTTCCCTGCGCCGCGATCGTTCCCCTTTCGCATCTGCGGCAAAACGATGCAAAGCGCCTTACCTCACTGCGAGGTTCGGCGAGGGGAGTGTACGGTGAAGTTTCCAATTACATTGAAAATGAGCGCCGGTGGTAATGCGCGACATACGCGAGTTGCCGGGCAGGGGCCGGTTGCTCGTGGACAGCGCGCCCATCATCCACTACCTCGAAGATCATCCCGAGTTTTCCGCCCGGTATGAGAAAATCTTTTTCGGAGCGGAAGCTGGGGACTACGAGTTGGTCATTACCACGGTGTCTTTGGTCGAGGTTTTGACTGGACCGTTGCGACAGGGGAACAAGTCGCTTGCCGACACGTACCGCGAAGCACTCACGTCTCCGCCGAATTGGCGTGTCATCGACTTGACGCCGTCAATCGCACATCGGGCGGCGCAGATTCGTGGTGTGACCCGGCTCCGTACTCCGGACGCGATCCAGCTTGCGAGCGCGCTTGAAGTCTCGTGCATCGGGCTTGTCACACAGGATCGGGATTTCTGCGGATTTTCAGAGACCTCCGGCAAGCTGGACATCTATTTCTGAGCCCGGCTCCCCGTCGGACGGGGCCATGGCAGATAATCAAGTATTCTCTGAAAAACTCCATCCGTGGAGTTTTTCATTATTTTCCGGTTTCGGCACCTGCCTGTTTGAGGATTGTTGCGTATTCGGTGGATTTGCGGTGTTCGGACACGTGGTCGAGGAAGGTGCTGCCGTCTCTCAGCGTGACGTTGATGTTCTTGCCGGCTTTGATGAAGAAGGGGATGAAGCGGGCGAAAAGTTCGGCGGTCATACCGCGGTAGGCCTTGAGCAGGATGGCGTAATCTCCCGGCATACCCGCGGGGGGAAGCAAGTCGAGATAGCCCTTGAGCCGCTCGTCGGACCACTCTTCATTGCGGGTGGCGATCTGGGTGCGCTCGGCGCCGCGCTTCTTGCCTTCCCTCATGGCTGCAATTTGTCGCGCAGGAGTTGATTGACCTGGGCGGGATTGGCCTTGCCCCGGGAAAGCTTCATGGCCTGTCCCACAAGATAGCCAAGCACCTGCTGGCGGCCATCGCGATACTGCTGTGCCTGGGGAGCGTTTTCCGCGATTACCTGCGCCACGAGGTTTTCGATTTCCCGAGTATCGGTGACCTGGCGCAGTCCCTCCTTTTCGATAATCTCGTCAACGCTGGCTTCGCCGTCCGCCAGATGCTCGAAAACCGTTTTCGCGATCTTGCCGGAGATGGTGCCGTCCTTGATGCGGCAGATGAGGCCGGCAAGGCATGTGGCGCTGATGGGGGAGTCGGCAATCGACAGGTTTTCCCGATTCAGCAGCCCACGCAATTCGACGCTGACCCAGTTTGCGGCAAGTTTGGCGTCGCCACAGGCGCTGGCGGTCTGTTCGAAATAGTCCGCCACCTCCCGGCTTGCGGTAAGCACGCCAGCGTCATAGTCCGACAAACCGAACTCTTCGCGCAAGCGCTGCCTGCGGGCATCGGGCAATTCCGGCAATTCGGCGCGGACCTGCTCAATCAGTTCCTCGTCGATGACCACGGGAAGCAGATCCGGTTCGGGGAAGTATCGATAGTCATTGGCGACTTCCTTGCCGCGCATGGGCCGGGTTTCGTCGCGAACCGAGTCGTACAGGCGCGTTTCCTGCACGATGGTCCCGCCGTCCTCCAGCACATCCTGCTGGCGGCGGACTTCGTAATGGATGGCCTTCTCCACGAAACGGAAGGAGTTGACATTCTTGATCTCGGTGCGGGTGCCGAGCTCCGCTCCCGGCCGCCGGATCGATACATTGGCGTCGCAGCGCATGGAACCCTGGGACATGTCACCATCGGAAATGTCGAGATAGCGCACGATGGAATGCAGTTTCTTCAGGTAGGCCACGGCTTCCCCGGCGCTGCGCAAATCAGGCTCCGACACGATTTCCAGCAGTGGCGTGCCCGCGCGGTTCAGGTCGATGCCGCTGTCGGTGGCGAATTCTTCGTGGAGCGATTTGCCGGCGTCCTCTTCCATGTGAGCCCTGGTGACGCCGATTTCCTTTTCGCTGCCGTCATCGAGATGGATGACGATGGAGCCGCGGCCCACGGTGGGGAATGCCAACTGGCTCGTCTGGTACCCCTTGGGCAGGTCCGGATAAAAATAATTCTTGCGGTCGAACACCGATTTCCTGCTGATCTCGGCGCCGATGGCAAGGCCGAACCGCACCGCCATGCGCAGGGCCTCGCCATTCAAGACCGGCAAGGTCCCCGGCATGGCCAGATCGTAGATATTGGCCTGGCTGTTGGGAGCGGCGCCAAAGGCGGTGGATGTCCCTGAAAACAGTTTCGAGCGGGTCGATAACTGGACATGCACTTCGAGCCCGATGACGGTTTCCCACTCCATGATCAGTTCACTCCTTCCCGGGCGTTCCGGGAAAGATGGGTGTCCCCGGGAGTGGGGGAAAGATGGGTGTCCCGGGGAAGTTGCAGGTGCCAGTCGGTCAGTTGCTGGAACTGGTGGGCGATGCCGAGCACCCGGGCTTCGCTGAAGTCCGGGCCGATGATGTGCAGGCCGAAGGGCAACCCCCGGTCATAGCCGGCGGGAACCGAAATGGCCGGCAATCCGGCAAGATTGACGGCGATGGTGAAGATGTCTTCCAGATACATTTCCACCGGGTCGGCCTTGGCGCCGTGGGCAAAGGCCACATGGGGCGAGGTAGGCCCCGCGATCACGTCCACCTTGGCGAACGCCCTGGCGAAATCCTGCCGGATCAGCCGCCGGATGCGCTGGGCCTTGACGTAATAGGCATCGTAGTAGCCGGCGGACAGGGCATAGGTTCCCACCAGGATGCGGCGCTTGACCTCTTCGCCGAATCCCTCGCTGCGCGTGCGGGTGTAAAGGTCTTCCAGGTCTTTCGGTTCTTCGCAGCGATAGCCGTAGCGCACGCCGTCATAACGCGACAGATTGGCGGAGGCTTCCGCGGGCGCCACCACGTAATAGGCGGGCACCGACAGGTAATTGTTGGGCAGGTCGATATCGATGAGTTCCGCGCCGGCTTTCTCCAACTCTCCCAGCGCCGCGCGAACGCCCTGTTCGACGCCCGCGCTCAGGCCTTCGGTGAAATGCGGCAACGGGACACCCACCCGCAGGCCCCGCAAGGAAAGGCCAGCTTCGCCGGCATAATCCTCCACGGGCCGATCAACGCTGGTGGAGTCCCGCGGGTCGAGCCCCGCCATGGCCTGCATCATCAGGGCGGCGTCCGCGGCGGTGCGGGTAAGCGTTCCCGCCTGATCGAGACTCGATGCAAAGGCGATCATGCCCCAGCGCGACACCCGGCCATAACTCGGCTTGAACCCCGTAATACCGCAGAAGGAGGCCGGTTGACGAATGGAACCGCCGGTATCGGTGCCGGTGGCCATGGGGCACAGTCCCCCGGCAACCGCTGCCGCAGAACCGCCGGAGGAACCGCCGGGAACCTTGTCCGGATCGTGTGGATTGCAAACAGGACCAAAGAAACTCGTTTCATTGGACGAACCCATGGCGAATTCGTCCATATTGGTCTTGCCCAGCAACACCGCGCCCGCCTCACGCAGCTTTTCCACCACGCCGGCGTCATAGGGCGGCAGGAAATGCCGCAACATGCGGGACCCGCAAGTCGTGGGCAGCCCCCTGGTGCAGAAGATGTCCTTGTGGGCCAGGGGAATGCCGAGCAGGGGGCGGGTATCGCCCCGGGCGCGGGCGCGGTCCGCCCCGGCGGCCTCGGCCAATGCCGATTCTTCGCAAACCGTGATAAAGGCGTTGAGCCGCGGATTCCGCTGCCGGATCCTGTCGAGGCAGGCGCGGGTCAACTCGACGCTGGAAAACGCGCCGCGAGACAACTCGGCCGCCAGCTCGGTAACGCTCAGATGCAACATCGGAAACTCGCCGGCTGCGCTATTCGATGACTTTGGGAACGAGAAACAGGCCGTCCCGGCTCGCGGGCGCCAGCGCCAGCAGTTCTTCCCTGCGGTCGGTTTCGCTGACTTCGTCGGCGCGCAGGCGCTGCACCGCGTCCAGCGGATGCGCCAGCGGCTCGACCCCTTCGGTGTCCACCGCCTGCATCTGGTCGATCAGGCCGAGAATTTCGCTGATTCTCGCCGCCACCTCACCGGCTTCACCGGGGCTGACCCGCAGCCTGGCGAGAGTGGCGATCTTGTCGATTTCCGGCGTGTCCAATGGCTGTGGAAGAATGGCGTCGCGGCTGCGGGAAGCGGCGATTATACTTGGAATTCCCTGAAAAATTCCCGCCTGGAATTTTTCACTGTCATGATCGCCCTGGCGATTTCTCGCGGCGCAATGGAAGATTTGTGAAAAAGGCTTCATAATCTGCCAAATTTCCAGCCGGGAACCTGTCATCCCGCCCGCGCTGGAGCAGTACTGGAATCGTCACATGTTCAAGAAAATCAGAGGATTGTTCTCCAACGACCTGGCGATCGACCTGGGCACCGCCAACACCTTGATTTACACCCGGGACAACGGCATCGTGCTTGACGAGCCTTCGGTGGTGGCGATACGCGACCAGGGCGGCCAGAAATCGGTCACCGCGGTGGGCAAGGAAGCCAAGTTCATGCTTGGCCGCACGCCGGGCAATATCGTGGCCATCCGCCCGCTCAAGGACGGAGTGATCGCGGACTTCCAAGTCACCGAGAAGATGCTGCAGTACTTCATCAACAAGGTGCATGAGAATTTCTTTTTTCCGCCCAGTCCCAGGGTACTCGTCTGCGTGCCCTGCAAGGCGACGCCGGTGGAGCGCCGGGCGATTCGCGAATCGGTGCTTGGCGCCGGGGCGCGCAAGGTGCAGTTGATCGAGGAACCCATGGCGGCGGCCATCGGCGCGGGCTTGCCGGTGGAACAGGCCTGCGGCTCCATGGTGGTGGATGTGGGCGGCGGCACCACGGAAATCGCGATCATTTCCCTCAACGGCGTGGTCTACGCCGAATCGGTGCTTGTGGGCGGAGACCGCTTCGACGACTCCATCGTCGCCCATGTGCGGCGCAACTACAGCAGCCTGATCGGTACGGCCACCGCGGAACGCATCAAGCAGGAAATCGGCTACGCCTACATGACTTCGGAGTCGGACATCCGGGAAATCGACGTTCGCGGCCGCAATCTCGCCGAGGGCATTCCCCGCTCCTTCACCCTGCGCAGCGACGAAATCCGGGACGCCCTGCAGGAGCCGCTGGCGCAGATCGTGTCGGCGGTGCGCAGCGCCCTGGAACAGTCCCCGCCGGAACTCGCCTCGGACATAGCCCAGGCGGGCGTGGTGCTCGCCGGCGGCGGCGCCCTGCTGAAAGGCCTGGATTACCTGATCTCGGAAGAAACCGGCCTGCCGGTGGTGCTCGCCGAAGACCCGCTCACCTGCGTGGTCCGCGGCGGCGGCAAGGCCATGGAAATGATGGACCAGTACGAATCCGACTGGCTGGGAATGGAATAGGACCTTGTGATTACGACCGTCAAGGCATTAGACTGGGGCAGATAAGTCTGTTGCAAGCCTCGTTGCTTTGAGGCGAGAGGGCTGCCGAGATCGAGACTGCCGCTTTTGCAAGAAACCCCGGGCAGGAATACCGAATCATCCTGTTTACCGTGGTTTCCATACTGTTGATGATTGCCGATCAGCGCTTCGGCTACATGGAACATGCCCGCCAGGCGCTGGGCGTGGCCGCGGCCCCTTTTCACTGGCTGGCAGACACGCCGGCCCGTATCGGCAGTTCATTCAACGATATTTTCGTCAACCGGGCCGACCTGATCGAGGAAAACGCCAGGCTGCGGGAGGAATTGCTGCTTTCCCGGCAGCGGCTGCTGCTCGCCGAAAGCCTCAG
Organism: Pseudomonadales bacterium; assembly: GCA_022825945.1. Classification (GTDB taxonomy): domain Bacteria; phylum Pseudomonadota; class Gammaproteobacteria; order Pseudomonadales; family Pseudohongiellaceae; genus UBA9145. Next base: position 7,654 of record JAJDVS010000034.1, on the reverse strand, counting down.
CGTGGAAAACAACCGCCTGCTGGCCCTGCAGAATGCCTCGGCGCTGCTGGAGCAGGAGGTGCTGCCGGCGGAAATCATCAATGTTTCCCCGGACCCGTACTCGCGCCGCATCCTGATCAACAAGGGCAGCCGCGATGGCGTGTTCGAGGGTCAGGCGGTGCTGGAAGCCAATGGCCTCATGGGCCAGGTCGTGCAGGTCATGCCTTTTGCAAGCTGGGTCCTGCTGATTACCGACGCCAATCACGTCACGCCGGTGGAAGTCAGCCGCAATGGCGAGCGCGCCTTGGCCAGGGGCAGCCAGCGCAGCGGCACCGAGCTTGATCTTGAGTTCGTCATTCCGACCCAGGATATGGAAGTCGGCGATACCCTGATCAGTTCGGGAATGGGCCTGATCTACCCCAAGAACTATCCCGTGGCGGAAATCATCAGCGTATCCCGCAGCCCGGGCCAGCCATACGCCAATATCAAGGCCAGGCCCAAGGCGCAGTTTTCCAGCACGCGCCATGTCATGCTTGTGCTCGACGCGACCCATCCGGATTACGCGGCGGCGGTGAATGACGCCGCCGGCATTGAAGAAGAATCCAGTCTGGTGTCGGTCAATTCCGCCAACTGAGTCTCCGCCGATGGCCAGCCCCGCGCTGCTCAACAGCCTCATCGCCCTGACTTTCATCGCAGCGGCCCTGCTGGCGATTGTGCCGGTGCCGGAATGGGCGCTGTACTACCGCCCGGAGTGGGTCGCCCTGGTGCTGGTCTATTGGGTGATCAACCATCCCGAGCGAGTGGGCGTCGGTGTTGCCTGGCTGGTGGGCATCATGGTGGACGCGCTTACCGGCTCGCTGTTCGGCCTGCATGCCCTGGGGCTGGCGCTGGTGGCCTATCTCACCCTGCGGCTGCGGCTGCGGCTGCGGCTCTATACGGTTCTCCAGCAGGCGAGCGTCCTGCTGGTCATCATCGGCCTGCAACTGTTGCTGTTGCAATGGCTGCAAATCCTGTTCGACCTGCCCCGGGGGGCGAGCATGATTTACCTCGCGCCGGCCATGAGCAGCGCCCTGCTCTGGCCACTGGCCTGGCTGCTGCTTGGCGGTCTGGCCCGCTCGCTCGACCTGAACTGATGACGCAACAGCAAGCCAGACCCGAGCGTGAACCTCGGCCGATGCTGGGCAGGCTGCGGCGTCATTTCGGCCTCGTCCTGCTGCTCACCGTGGTCCTGCTCGCGGCCTATGTCAGCGTGGGCAGACAATTCATGCCCGCCATCGCCGGCTATTCCGGCTTCTTCGAAAACCAGATCCACGCCATTACCGGCGTGCCGGTGCAAGTGGAATCCCTCAGTGGCGGATTCAGCGGATTCAATCCTGTCATCGAGGTCAACGGATTGTCGATGCAGGTGGACCCGGGCGCCGACTTGCCCGAAGCGCAAGGCCGCGCCCTGATGTTTGATCGCGGCCGGGTTGTGGTGAACATGGCCCGAAGCATCCTGCAGCGCCGCTGGGTGCTGGAAGAGTTTGTGGTGGAGCGCCTGGAACTGGAACTCGCCCAGACCAGCGACGGCGGCTGGCTGCTCGGGGATATCGCCATGCCAGCCGGTGCCGGCATCGATCCCGATACCTTATACCGCGCCTTTCTCGATGTGGCCCAGCTTGACTTGCGCGAGGTAGTGCTCAACGTGCGCACCCGGACCGGCGAAGAACTGCGCTTCATTGACGGTGCCGCCAGAATCCAGAACCGCGACGGCAATCATTTTCTGCACGTGGATGTATTCCCGCAAGGGCAGGGTAGGCCGCTTGCGCTTTCTCTGGAGGTGCGCGGCGGCAATCTTTCGGTTATCGACGGCAGCCTGCACCTTGCCGTCCCCCAGGCGGATTATTCCTACCTCTTCAGTGGCCAGGAGGTGGCCGGTATTGGCCTGGAAGCCTTCCACGGCGGCGGCGATGTCTGGGTGGATTTCAGCGATGGCGAGCCCAGCCGGATTGTCTCCACCGTTACTGCGGAGGAGCTGGCCCTGGGCGGTGGCAATGGCGGGCTGACCGCGCTGAACTCGCTTTCCGGCGCGGTGAAGATTCGCCGGGAAGCAGACATCACCCATTATGCCCTTGCGGATATTGTCTTTGATTACCAAGGCGAACGCTGGCAGCCCGCAAACCTCTATCTGGCCCATCAGCCGGAAATGTCCCTGGCCCTGCGCGCCGACCGGGTGGACCTTGCCATGCTGGGCGAACTGGCGGCATCCCTGGATTGGCTTCCCGACACCGCCCGGGATGCACTCGATCAATTGCGCCCCGTCGGTACGCTGGAAAATCTCAGCCTCCATGCGCCATTGGGGCGGAATGGCGGTGAGTTGCGGGTCAAGGCAAATCTGGGCCGAAGCGCCTTCGCCTCACTGGGCAATGCGCCCGCCGTATCGGGCCTCGACGGCTATCTGGAAGTGACCGCCGACCTTGACGCCCGCCGCGCTTCCGGCCTGATTGAGTTCGACACCATCGACTTCACCATCAATATCCCCAGCGTGTACAACGACACCTGGGCCTATGACCAAATGAACGGTCGGATGAGTTTCGATCTCGATTACAGCCAGGGCGCGGCGCTACGAATTGGCAGCAGTGTGCTTGCGGGAAGCGGCGGCGGCGTGGAAAGCCGGGTTCGCTTCCATTCCCGGCTCGACCAGCCCAGGGGGGGGGAACGCGAAAGCGAACTCGATCTTCTGGTGGGGGTGCTGCAAATGGACGCCGCCGCCAGCGCGCCCTTTCTGCCCGACGGGCCGTCGATTCGCGATGGCCTGCGCGGCGGCATGGAGTTTCTGGAAGAGGCCATCGCCGGAGGCAGCCTGCACAATAGCGGCGGGATATTCCGGGGCATTACCACCCAGGGGTCGGACCGGCTCGGGAAGACTTTCCAGAGCTTCTTTCAATGGCGCGACGGGATGCTGCGCTTCGATCCACAATGGCCGGAATTGCACAGCCGCCGCGCCCTGGTGCACAGCAATGACAGCGAAATCGAGATCTTCATGGAAGAAGGCAGCAGCCGGGGGCTGGAAGCTCCGGTGATTCGCGGCGAGTTGCGCACCGACGATTCGGGAGTCAGCCTGCTTGCCGTCTCCGGCGAGGGAAGCGCCACGGCAGCCGACGGCCTTGCCTGGCTGCAAGCCATTCCCGCCGCGCCCGGCCTGCGCGGCGCGCTGGCCGGCTGGCGCGCAAGCGGCGAGTTGCAAGGCGGTTTCGATGTGCTGATGCCCCTGGGCGGCGCTGAAGCGGAAACCGACATCCGGCTCTCCCTCGATTTGAGTGGTGGCGGGTTGTGGGTGTCCCAGTACGAGCTGGATCTCTCCGGAGTCGATGGCGAACTCGTTTTCGATACCCGCACTGGCATCGAAAAGGGCGAGTTCACAGCCGAAATGTTCGGCGGCGACGCCGGCATCGAACTTTCCAGCCGGGGCGAAGCAGGGGAAATCGGGCGGATCGCTGTCGTTGCCCGGGGCAGGGCGGAGCGGCGCGACCTGCTGCAATGGCCGCGCCAGAGCGGGCTGGTCAAGGGCCTGCTGGAAAATGCCCGGGGCTCGTTTCTCTATGCCGCCGAACTTTATCTCGACCAGGGCGCCGGCGGCGCCGCTTCCCTGCGGCTGGCCTCCGATCTGGCGGGCCTGTTTCTCGATTTGCCCGAGCCCTTCTCCAAACAGGCTGGCGAGGCGCTGCCCCTGTTCCTGCAAATCGATCAGCTCGGCGGCGAACAGCGCATGGTTGGCGCACTTGGCGGCGAATTGCGCTTTGACCTGAGTCTTGCGGAGGCGGGAATCCGCCAGGGATGGCTGCGTCTGGGCAATGCCGGAGGCCGTCGGGTAGAGGCGGAAGCAAGCAGCGGCCTGATGGTTACCGGCAGCCTGGAGCGTCTCGCACTGGAAGACTGGACCGGATTGCTCGCCGATATCACGGCGGCTTCGCCGGCGTCAGGCGGTTTCCATGGGGACTTCGCCTGGCTGGAGCTGGACGTGGGAGAAGTGGACGTCCATGGCCAGCAGCTCGAAACCGTGGCGATACGGATGGACCCGATTTCCAGCGGTTTCCGGGTGGACTTGTCCGGCGCCTCGGTGCAGGGCAGTGTGGAGATTCCCCTGACCGCCGATGATTATCTGCGGGCTCATTTCGACTATCTGCGCTTCAAGGGCGAAGACGCGCCCCTGGCCAAGACGGAAACATCCGAGGTCGCCGAGCCTGAGCCCCGGGTCGATCTACTGGCCCGGGTAGATCCAAGACGCCTGCCGCGTATGCAGTTCAGCGCCGGCGAAATCCGCATCGGCGAAACTCCCTGGGGGCGCTGGCGCTTTACCCTGGAGCCGGATGCCGCAGGCGCCGGGTTCACCGATCTCGGTTTCGATTTTCGCGGCCTGCGCACCGCCCCCGCGCCTGAGGTCAACAGGGGCGAAGATCCGGCGCAAACTCCCGGGCCGTGGCTGCGCTGGCGCTACAACGGGGAAGATCACACCACGGAGCTCTTCGCCGAGTTGATCGCCGACGATATTGCCGCGGTGCTGCTGGACAGCGGCTACGCCGCGAGCCTGGAAAGCGAAAGCGCCCGATTTGCCACCGACCTGCAATGGCCCGGCTCGCCGGCCTTCTTCCACGGCCCGGATTTGAGCGGCAATATCGGCATGCACCTGGAAAACGGCCGCTTTCTCGAAACCACCGCGGGCGGCGGCACGCTCAAGCTGATCAGCATCATCAATTTCGACGCCATCATGCGCCGGCTGCGATTGAGCGATGACCTGCTGCGGCGGGGGCTGGCCTTTGATGAAATCACCGGCCGCCTCAATATGGAAAACGGCCTGGCGCAGATCGAGGATGAACTGATGATTTCCGGTCCGTCGAGCCTGTACCAGATCACCGGCGCGGTGAATCTGCGGGATGAGACCATCGCCGGCGAGTTGTCCGTCACCCTGCCGGTCAGCGACAATATTCCCTGGATCGGCCTCATTACGGGCAATCTGCCCCTCGCGGTGGGCGCCTATCTGTTCGACCGGATCTTCGGCGACCAGGTGGACAGCCTCACCAGCGCCGTCTATATCCTGGAAGGCCCCTGGGAGGGGCTGGAACCGGAATTCAAGCAGGCCTTCGGCACGCCTGGCAATGATTGACCAGGGACTGGAGGCCTGCCATCAGATGACTCACAAACTCGCCGCGGTGCAGATGGTCAGCGGGCCGGATGTGCGGCAGAATCTCACCGATGCCGCCGAACTGATTGCCGAAGCCGCCGCCGGCGGCGCGGATTTCGTGCTTCTGCCGGAAGTTTTCGCCGCCCTGGAAGGCGAACCCATGCGTAATCACGGCGAAGTTCAGGGAGCGCCGGGAAGCCCCATCCAGCAGTTTCTGGCGGACCAGGCCCGGCGCCATAGCCTGATTCTGGTGGGGGGTACGGCGCCCATATCATCGCGGCCCGGCAAAACCTGGGGGGAAGACGATTATCGGATTGCGGACGGCCGCGTACGGGCGGCAAGCCTGGCCTATGACGCGACTGGCGAGATGATCGCCCGTTATGACAAGATTCATCTGTTTGACGTCATGGTGGAAGATCGGCAGGCGCAGTATTCTGAATCGCTAAGCTATGAAGCAGGCTCTGAAGTGGTATGCGTCGAGTGCGATCTCGGCTGGCTCGGTCTTTCCGTTTGCTACGACCTGCGTTTTCCCGAACTCTATCGGCAACTGTTCCGCCGCGGCGCCGAGATCATCACGGTTCCCGCGGCCTTTACCGCAGTAACCGGCGCCGCGCACTGGGAAAGCCTGCTGCGCGCCAGGGCCATCGAGAACCAGTGCTATGTCGTGGCGGCGGCCCAGGGCGGCCGGCATGGCCCGAACCGGGAGACCTGGGGACATTCCATGATCGTCGACCCCTGGGGCGAAATTCTCGCCGAGCTTGGCAAGGGTCCCGGCGTGGCCCTGGCGGAAATGCGCCTGCATCGCCTGCGCGACATCCGCCGGAGGATGCCGCTGCAAGACCATATCCGGCTCGCCTGGGCGGTCCCTTGACAAAGCCGGTTGCCTACAATGAGGAGGAGGTGATAACCGGCGCGCTGGAGCAATTCTGGCGCGAAGGTTACGAGGCGAGTTCCGTCAGCAAGCTGCTCGCCTGCTGCGGCATCAACCGGGGCACGCTGTACAACGCATTCACCGACAAGAACACCTTTTTCAAGATCGTCATCCGGCATTATGATCGGATGCTTGACGAGCAGATTGGCGCTTCGCTGAAAAATCCCGAACTCGGCGTCTGGCAGTCCATCAACGAATTCTTCAATCAGACCGTGATCAACGCCCCGGCCAGACAGCGCAATCTCGGCTGCCTGCTGGTCAATTCGCTTTGTTCCAGCGTCAATTACGATGACGAAATCAAGCGCCTGCTGCGCGCTTCCCTGAACCGCATGCGCAAAGCGCTGATCGAGCGGCTGCGCGAGGCAAGGGCCAGGGGCAAGCTGAGGAAGGGTGTTGACGAGTATCTCGCCGCCGACGTTCTGATCAACACCCTGCACGGTATCCGCGTCAATTCCCGCAATGGCAAAAGCGCCCGGCAACTGAAGAACCTCGCCAGGCACGCCATCCGCTCATTGAAAAAGTAGCCTCCTAATTGATGCTGCCTCCGAAAATGGCGCGCCCGCGATTGTAGCCCTCGGGCATGGGCAGCACGTTGTTGGCCTCTTCCCAGGCTTCGTAGTCCGCCAGCATTTCTTCGAATAGCCGCGGCCGCGCGTCTTTCAGGTCGTGCACCTCGCCCGGGTCCGTCTTGATATCGTACATGCGCCAGTCGGTCTCGTTCCGTTCGAATCGATTGATCACGATCTTGTAGTCGCCCTTGAACAGGACGCTGCTGCCGCCCAGTTCGTAGCCGATGGGCTCGGAGGGGGGATGGATCCGGTCCGCGCTTCCACCCAGATAACCAGCCAGGCTCGAACCGACAATGGGCTCGACTGAGTCACCGTTCCAGCTTCCTTGATGATCTTCGATGCCGACCAGATCGAGAACAGTGGGCGCCAGGTCGGTCACAAACGTGAATTCATCGGTCAATTCGCCGCGCCGCGTTACGCCCGGACCCGAAATCACCAGCGGCACCCGCAGACCGCCTTCGTTGGCGTGAAACTTGAAGTAAATCAACGGCGAATTGGCGATCGTGGCATTGTTCGGGCCAATCGCCATCCAGGAACCTCTCTCCCCCATGGTTTCGTAGTCCGTGTGATATCCCTCCTGCTCCAGCCATGCGTTGAGCGGGGAATTTCCGTTGGAATCCACCAGGCCTGTGCTCGCCCCTCCGTTGTCCGAGGTGAATAGGAAAATCGTGTTGTCGTACTCATCGATACTTTCCAGGTACGACATCAGGCGCCCGATGTGCGCGTCCATCGCGTCCACCATGCCGGCATAGACTTCCATGCGGCGGGCGTCATAACGTTTTTGCTCGTCCGTCAACCCGTTCCAGTCCCGGGTACCGGGAGTAACCGCCATATCGGAGCCGGCGGGAATCACCCCGGCGGCAATGGCCGCCCGCCGCCGCTTTTCCCGCAGCACGGTCCAGCCCTCATCGTAGACGCCGGCATACTTGTCTGAATATTCCCTTGGCGCCTGAATGGGAAAATGCACGGCCTGGAAAGGGATGTAGGCGAAAAACGGCCGGTCGCCGCTCTCGT
>JAJDVS010000081.1 GCA_022825945.1 Pseudomonadales bacterium | reverse complement strand
CAAGTCAGAGCTTCCCTGCGGCACATGGAAGTGCCGCCGAATTCGATGGCGTAAGCCATTGAATTCGGGAGCAAAACAAAACCACGCTTTTGTTTTGCGATAATGAAAAACTCCACGGATGGAGTTTTTCAGAGAATACCTAAGGCTTCTCCGCCGCGGAAGCCGCGGCCCGGGCGGACCTGCGCCACCACGGGGACAGCCTTGGCGTCAGTGAACTCGGCGCCGACCTGCTGGCGGTGCGGCGGATTTACGATCTCGCCGATGGCGTGGCTGAATGAACGTAGTGAGGAGCAACATGAACCACCATTCCGACTCCGGCAAGATCAACCAGGCGGCCCGCAAACTCGGGCTCTCTCTCGCAGCGGCGCTGGCCGCCTCCCTTGGGGCGGGCGCCGCCGCGGCCCAGTCCATCGAGGACATCACCCTGAATGTCTACAAGGAAATCACCTGCGGCTGCTGCGTGGGATGGATCGAGCACATGGACGAGCACGGCTATGCGTCCGCGGCGCAACATCCCGCCGATATCACCCGGGTCAAGCTCGATCTCGGGATTGCCCGCCAGTACCACTCCTGCCACACCGCGGTGACTGACTCCGGCTATCTTTTTGAAGGACATATCCCGGAGAAGTACATCGCCCGGTTCCTCGCCGACCCGCCGGAGAACGCCATTGGCCTCTCGGTGCCGGGAATGCCCATTGGCGGTCCGGGCATGGAAATCGGCGACCGGTTCACGCCCTACCAGATCCTGCTGCTGTTCGAGGACGGCTCGGCCAGGGTATTCGCCGAGATCAACAGCAAGGCGGACCAGTAGCTCTCGGTTCCGGCCTTCCAGCAGGTCCCCGGGAGCCTGCGCCACAGGCTCCCGGGGCGGTGATTTTGGGTAATTGCCACTTTTTGGCCAGAATTGCCACAAAATTGCCCGCATACAATAGACACACGGCAGCAAAATGCTTATCCTTGCCGAATGGTACGCGCCAGAAGGCGGGGACTTCCCGGTTCCGTGCCTCCGTCGCATGCCTGGAATGGCCTTTTAGCCAGTACTGCACTAAAACCAATCTTCCTTGGGGGTAGATAAATGTTTAGACAACGAAAAGCAGCCAGAGTTCTGTCTCCTGCGATAGCCCTGGCGCTTCTCGCGCCCGCGGCCTGGGCGCCGATGGCGCTGGCGCAGCAAGATTCGGCCGATCTCGAAGAGATCATCGTGACCGGCGCCCGCGGCCGGCCGCGCACCGTAACGGATTCGCCGGTTCCCGTCGACGTGTTCAGCGCCGAAGAAATCGAAGCGATTTCCTATACCGACACCAACGACATCATCAAGACGCTGGTGCCTTCCTTCAACATCTCACGCCAGCCGATTTCGGACGGTGCGAGCTTCATCCGGCCCGCGTCATTGCGCGGCCTGCCCACCGACAAGACACTGGTGCTGGTGAATTCGAAGCGGCGTCACCGGGCGGCCCTCGTCACCATCGGCGGTTCGGGCACGCAAGGCCCCGACATGGCGACGATTCCGGCCGTGGCGCTGCAGAGCATCGAGGTGCTTCGCGACGGCGCGGCAGCGCAATACGGCTCCGACGCCATCGCCGGCGTGATCAACTTCCTGCTCAAGGAAAACCGTGAAGGCGGCAGCGTCAGCATCGATTCCGGCCAGTACAGCGAAGGCGACGGAGCATCCACCACGGTGCAGGGCAACATCGGCCTGCCCCTGGGCGACAATGGATTTCTCAGCATTTCCGGGGAATTCTATGAAGCCGACCAGACCACCCGCTCGAACCAGTATTGCGAAGGATGGTTCTGTCTGAACCGTAACGATCCGAGTTGGGACGCCTTTGTGAACGCGGGAAGCGCAAGTTCGATCAGGGGTGTGGGCTGGAACGGGAATCCGGCCACGCGGCTCCACTATGGCAGGGATAATCAGACCTTTCTGTCCAACACCCATATGGCCAATATCGGCGATGGCGACGTTGTGCAGCCCTGGGGTCAGCCCGACGCGGAGGCCGCCCGGGTATTCTTCAATGCCGGCATCGAACTCGATGACAACAACGAGCTTTATGGCTTCGGCAACTTCTCCGACAGTACCAGCAACGGCAGCTTCTTCTATCGTTATCCGTACAATGGAACGATCGAGGAACTGCGCGAACCCGACGGTTCGGTCTATTTCCCACTGGAGAAGCATCCCGGCGGCTTCACTCCACGCTTTTTTGGCGATGTGCGCGACGTGTCCATCGTCGGTGGAATCCGCGGCGAGATGGACAACGGCCTCGGCTACGATTTCAGCGCGCGAACCGGCGAAAGCGAAATCCAGTACACGCTCAAGAACACCATCAACCCGTCGATGGGTCCCGACTCGCCGACTTCGTTCCGCCCGGGCGATCTGATCAACAGCGAAACCCAGTTGCAGGCGGACTTCACCTATGAACTCGACAACGGCGCGCTGATAGCTTTCGGCGCATCGTGGATGGACGAGTCCTACGAAGTTGTGCAGGGGGAGGAAGACTCTTATCGCGCTGGGCCTTACGCAGAAATTGATCCGCACGATTTCTGCGAAGCGGGCCCCGACGGCATGCTCACGGGATCGGGCGCTTATGCCGACAACATGGCGTCGGCCAAGGGATCTGGAGTAGACGGTCTGGATTGCACCAACAGCAACGACCCGGTGTTCAATGTCGTCGGTGTCGGCTCCAACGGCTTCCCTGGATATTCGCCCCAGTTCTCGGAGGTTTACGAGCGCAACTCCGTTGGGCTTTATGGCGACATCAGCGGTGACGTCACCGACCAGCTTTTCCTGCAAGCCGCGGTGCGCTATGAAGACTACGACGACTTCGACGCGGAACTCGTATGGAAACTGGCGGCCCAACTCGACGTGACCGATAATTTCGGCGTTCGCGGCTCCATCGGCACCGCTTTCCGCGCGCCGACCCCGGGCCAGCAGGGCACCACCAACGTGTCAACGAGACTGCCCCAGGGCTTTCCGGTGGCGACCGGACTGTTCCCCGCGGGTGGCCCGGTGGCCCAAGCACTTGGCGCGGTTCCGCTCAAGCCCGAGTTGTCCGACAACTTCACGATCGGTTTCACCGCCCAGGTTCTGGACACCATCGATGTGTCCGTGGACTTCTTCCGCATTGACGTGCAGGACCGCACCCGGGCGATTTCCACCTTGCAAGTTTCCAGCACTGATGCGGCTCAGGCGGGCAATACCGCGGCTTGGCAGAATTTCGTCAAACTCAGGGATGCGGGTGTGCCCGGCGCGAACTCGATCGGCGGCGTTTTCTACTTCACGAATGGCTTCGACACCAGCACCCAGGGTGTGGACATTGTGGCGACCGCACCGTTTGAGTGGGGTGATATGGGCACCACCACGGTGACCGCGGCGTTCAACTTCAGCGAAAACAAGTTCGACACGGATCGCTCGGTTGTGGGCAGGTATCTGAACAACGAAGCCCAGCATGACTTCGAAAACTACGATCCGAACTGGCGTGGCGTTATCACCGCAAGGCATGAGTTGAACCAGCTCGTGCTGATCGGTCGCGTGAGCTACTACGGAGAGTCGATCAACTCCAATACGGGAGGTAACGACCCCCTTGGTTTGCGCTATCAGACTTTCGACCCGACCTGGTACACGGACATCGAAGGCCAGTACCGCTTCAACGACACCTTCCGGCTTTCGCTGGGAGCAAGGAACGTATTTGACGAGTATCCGGCCCAGGGAGTAGTCGGCGACACTTGCTGCGGTCGGCTCTGGGAGTCCGCCACCGGAATGGACTGGCAGGGAGCGTATTACTACGGCCGACTCACCGTCGACTTCTAGTAATTCGCCGCTGGTTCAACCCAGTGATAGAAAAGAAAGGGGCGGCCAAATGGCCGCCCCTTTTTTCTATCACGAAATGCTGCTGGCAGTTAGCTCTCGCACTTCCGGTGCAATCACTACATGTTGTAGTTTAATCCTTAAAAATCAACAATATACAGATTTGCATAAAACAATCGGGTAGAGTAGCCTACCGGTAGCGGCGCAACGGGGTACTGTGCTGCAAACTGGAGAGATGACATGAGCGCGATGTGGTCTGCCTTGGCCAGGGCGGAGGTGCAGCTTGCGTTGCTGGGGCTGCTGTTGTGGTTCGTCTGGTGGTTTCGCGGGTGGTACAAGGACGTGAACTACGACCGCAAGAGATTGGGAGAGTCCGACGCGAGCATCAAGGATGATGTCAAGGACATCAAAAAGAGCTTTGACGACGTAAAAAGAATCGTTTTTCTAATGGCCGGGCGGGTGTTACCGCCAGAAGCGATCATCCAGAGAAACAGCCCTCTTCAACTAACCGAGTATGGTAAAAATCTGTCAAGACAAATTGATGGGGAGGCCCTTGCTGTGCGGTTGGCTGAAAGCGCATGGACGGAAGCCAAGCATAAAGAAGAACATGAGTTGCAAAATTTTAGCTCGAGATATGTTTACGACTATTTCGAGTTGAATCCTGTCCACGAAAAAGAAGTCGAAAAACTAACGTACGAGAGTGATCTCACGAGACCTGAGATATATCAGATTTTGACAATCGAGCTTCGTGACGTATTGGTTGCCAAACTTAAACAGGCGAGATGAATAACGCCATGGTTTTGGCTCATGATGACTGCAGCAGAGGCCAACCACGGAAACCAAAATGAGAACCACCGATCACACCCTCTACATGCTCGCCGCGGCAAAGCTGCTGGCGCAATACATCGCCACCGCGAGACACGCGGGGCTTGAGCGCGAAGCCATCAATGCGGCGCTTGCCACGGTCTCTGCCCAGTCGGTCATCGGCGAATTCTGGGTGAGCGACGAAAACGGCGAGGTCGAATACAGCAATGCCGACCCGCAAGGCTTCCGCTTTCCCCTGGACCCGGAAGCGGACTCCCAGGCCGCGCCTTTCGCCGCCTTGCTGAGCGGCAAGTCATCCATGGTGGTGCAGGCGCCCTGTCCCCGGGATCTCGACGGCCGCCGCTTCCAGTACGTCGGCGTTGCCGGAGTCGACAAGCCGCGCATCGTCCAGGTGGGCGTCGAAGTCGAAGACGGCGAAGAGTGAACGGAGGGCAACGGGATGCGGCACACCAGCTATTTTCCTGCTTGCGCTGCGCGCCCCTTTTCAGTCATTCTGCGCGTAGTCGCGGAATCTCCCTGGAGAGGCCACCATGCGGGATTCTGCGACAAAATGGCAGGATTGCCATTTTGGACGTCGCACAGCGACGCCCCGCAGGAGTGAGGGGCATGGATGCCCCGAATCACTTCGATTCACTACGGGCAGAATGACATGAAAGCGGTCAGGCGCCAAAGCGGCGGTTACTGGCGACGAAGAGATTTTCTTGCCACCGGCATTCACGCCGGGCTGGCTGCCCTGGCGCTGAGCGGCGCGGCGCGGCGCGCTTTCGCGGCGGCCCTGCCCGCGGACATCACCGGGTTTTCCGCGCTGGAGCTGTCCACCGCCATTGCCAGCCGGGAAGTGGGTTGCGTGGAAGTCATGCAAGCCTATCTGGCACGCATCCACCGCCTCAATCCCACCTACAACGCCATCATCGGCATGTTGCCCGACGAACAATGCCTCGCCCTCGCGGAAACCGCCGACGCCGAGCTGGCGCGAGGCGAACACCGGGGCTGGATGTACGGCATGCCCCATGCGGTGAAAGACCTGACTCCCGCCGCGGGCCTGCCCTATACCAGCGGCTCGCCCATGTTCCGGAACCGCATCGCCGAACAGGACGGCGCCGTGGCCGCGGCCATGCGCGCCGCCGGGGCGATCTTCATCGGCAAGACCAACGTCCCCGAATTCGGCCTCGGCTCGCAATCCTACAATTCCGTCTGGGGCGCCACCGGCTGCGCCTACAATCCCGAACTGACGAGCGGCGGAAGCAGCGGCGGCGCGGCCTGCGGCATGGCCACCCAAATGCTGCCCATCGCCGACGGCAGCGACATGATGGGCTCCCTGCGCAATCCCGGCGCTTTCAATAACGTCATCGGATTTCGCCCCAGCGCCGGGCTGGTCAGCGGCGACGATCCATTCTCCCGGGCGCTTTCCACCTCCGGTCCCATGGGCAGAAACAGCGCCGATACCATCCGCCTCCTGCACACCCTGGCGTCGGCGCCCGGCCCCGAGCAGCCGGCGGCGCTGCGGAACGCCCTGACCGGCGACAGCGAATACCGGGCGCTGGAACTTTCCGGCCTGCGCATCGGCTGGATGGGCAGTTATGAGGGCTATCTCGCCGTGGAACCCGGCATACTCGCGCTCTGCGAAGCCAATCTTGCCGCTCTCGAAGCCGAAGGTGCCATCGTCGAGCCTGTCATGCCGCGTTTCGACATGGCCGAGTTGTTCCAGTGCTGGCTCGACCTGCGCAACCAGGGCCGCATCGGCATGCGCGAGTATTACGAAAATGCCGATACGCGCCCGCTGCTCAAGCCGGAACTCGTCTGGGAAATCGAGATGGGCTACGAACTCGGCGCCGACGACATCTATCGGGCCGATGCCATCCGGCGGCGCTGGTACGCCGAAATCAACCGGCTGTTCGAAAGCCACGATTTCCTGGTATTGCCCACCGCCCAGGTTTTCCCCTTCCCGAAGACCACACCCTGGCCCGCGGAAATCGACGGCAGAACCATGGATACCTACCACCGCTGGATGGAAGTCGTCATCGGCGGCAGTCTTGCCGGCATCCCGGTGGTGAATCTGCCGGTGGGCTTTGACGGACACGGGCGGCCCATGGGCATGCAGGTCATGGGGCCCTTCGCCCGCGACCGCAAGGTGCTGGAATTCTCCCTCGCCCATGAGCGGATTACCGACCACCTGAGCCGCCGGCCGGATTTGCCCGCGGCTTAGTTTTCCACCCGATTTGCCGACATCCTGATGGGAGGTGCCGAATTCCCGGCGCTTTCCCGCAGCGCGGGTTTGCGCGCTCTTCCCTTCGAAGGGATACAGGAATGTCCAACGTCGCCTCATTCCGCGCGCAGTCGCGGAATCTCATGAACCCGGCACTGCCATTCGACGGGAGATTCCGCGACTGCGCGCGGAATGACGGGGGGTGGGTGGGCGGCGCCATGAGAATTGTCCGTTGCGCGCTGATGCCGCTGTTGGTATTCGCCCTCGGCCCGGCCTTTGCCGCAGAAAGCTGCGGGGAAGACGAATATCGCACCGCGGTGGGCGGCTGCTATCCCGTCTGGCACGGACAGACGCCGAACGGTGCGTACTACACCATCGCCATCCCCGAAGGCTGGATTCCCGGCAAGGGGCTGGTCATCTGGAATCACGGCCTGCAAACCTATCTCGGCGGCGACACCCTCGACCTGCTCACCGCCAACCTGCTCGGCCTTGAAGCGGAAAGCGACATCCAGGTCATGGGCGAGGTCGCGCCCGAACCCAGCCTTGGCGATGTGGCGAGCATCGTGCTTTCCCAAGGCTACGCCATGGCTGCGTCGAGCTTCCTGCAAACCGGCTGGGCGGTTTTCGATTCCCACCTCGCCA
Organism: Pseudomonadales bacterium; assembly: GCA_022825945.1. Classification (GTDB taxonomy): domain Bacteria; phylum Pseudomonadota; class Gammaproteobacteria; order Pseudomonadales; family Pseudohongiellaceae; genus UBA9145. The sequence goes on along the minus strand of JAJDVS010000081.1, from coordinate 2,591 downwards.
ACGCCGAATTGTATGAACGGTTTCTCGAAATCTCGGCGGAATTCGGCCCGGAACCGCCCACCCCGCTGTATCTGCTCGGGGGCTCCATGGGCGGCATCGTCAGCCTGCGCGACATGGAGGAAGGGCTGATTCCCGAGCCCGACGGCGCCCTGCTGCTTTGCGGCGCCGTGGCGGGTTCGGAAAACTGGCGCAACGCCTTCGACCTGCGCATGATCGCCGAAACCGTCTGCGCCGGCGAAGAAGAAAGCGCGTTTCCCACACCCTGGTACGAAATTCCCGCCCTCGGCCGGGAAATCGACTGGATCCGCGAACTCGATTCCTGCACCGCCCTCGGCAGCCGTATCGCCGCCGAAAACAAGCACGACGATTTGCAGGCGGAAATCGACGAACTGCGGGCGCGCAAGGCGGTCGAGGGCAATATCCTGCGGGAGTTCGACCTGCAACGACGCATCGCCGCCCGCGAAGTGGAACAGCGTATCGTGATGCAAACCTGGAAACAGCTTTCCTCGAACCGCCAGGTGGGCAACTACGAGCGCCTGCAGCGCCTCGCCCCCACCGAATCGGCGGTGATGCTATCGGTGGGCCTGTTTTACGGGACATTCCTGCTGCCGCGGCTGATCCAGGAAACCGGCAAGCTCAACGGCCTGAATCCGTTTCACAATATCGCCGCGGACTACGGCGACGACTGGCTCAACCGGCGCATCGGCCGCGGCATCGGCCTGCCCGCGGCGCGCCGCGCCCTCGCCGCGAACTACAACCCCAGCGGCGAAATCGGGGACACCCGTATCGTTTCCATACATACGTCGCGTGACGGCATAGTGGCGGTGGAAAATCAGGCGGTGCTGCAATCCCTGCTGCCTCCGGAGCAGCTCAGCGTCGGAATTGTCGCTGAGTCGGCGCCGACACATTGCGGTTTTCGCGAGTCGGAAGTCATCGCGGCCTGGAATCTGCTGCAGCGATGGGTCGAAGGCGGACCGCAACCGGACGTCGCCGCCCTGCAGGAGGAATGTCGCGCGGTTTCCGGCCGCACCGACCAGGGCGCGATTCCCAGGGACTGGGACCGGGCCCCGGACGGCGAACTGCATTCCGGCAACCGCTGCCGCTATGCGCCCGATTTCGAGATCGACCCGGAATTGACGCTGTATCCCAGGGAACCGGCAACCCGCGCCGAAGGCAATGTTTTCGACGCCGCCACCGGCGTCATCGGCGTTGCCGAAATGGAAGCCGGTCTCGAAGGCGCAATCGGCCTGTTCAGCACCGAACTGCAACTGACCGATCTGGACAGACTTGTCTTCGCGCCGCGCAATACCCGGCCGCTGGACAACGCCACTGAGAACTGGCGCCACCGGGCGGCGGTGGACGAACAATTCCGCTTCTACCTGCCCGACCTCGGCGTGCGCAACGACCCGAATCTGGCGGGCCAGCGCTTCAACGTCTACATGCAACTGACCGAAGCCCTGGAATTCGAATTCATCGATTTCGAACCCGCGGACATCGCGCCACAGTGATTCATAATCACTGTCATTCTGCGCGAAGCGAAGCGCCCCTTCCGTCATTCTGCGCGAAGCGGAGCACACCCTCCCCGTCATTCTGCGCGGAGCGAAGCGCCCCCTTCCGTCATTCTGCGCGAAGCGAAGCGTAGTCGCAGAATCCCATGCGGAAGCCGCCCAACGAGATTCCGCGACTGCGCGCGGAATGACAGTAGCGTCGCGCTTCCGGGACCGTGCGCAGAATGACAGTAGCGTCGCGCTTCCCGGACTGCGCGCGGAATGACATTCCCCTGTAGCCTTACTTGAAGAACTCCACGTAGAAGCGCAGTTTGCCGAGGGGTTCCACTTCGTGGGCGACTTGCGGCTCGACGACGCCGGGGTTTTGCGGGTCCAGCACCCGTTCTTCCAGGCTCGGCTCCAGAATGCGATAACGCAACCTGCCTTCGAGCACGACGATGCGGCCCCAGGTTCCCGCCTTGGTGCTGTGGGACTTGAGCAGGCCCCCGGGAACCGTCTGCTCGGTGAAAACCGGCGTTTGCCGATAAGGTCTGACCTCGGCCGGCAGGTTTTTCACTCAGCGTCGCCCTCCGGCAATCGATACGCGATGACGTAGCCGCCCTCGGGGTCTTCCGCCGCGGCCGGTAAGGCGCGGAAGCCCTGCCCCGAAGTCGAATTGAACACTGGCACCGTCACGACCAGGGTCTGTTCGCCGGCGGGGGACAGGTAGGTCATGGGCGTCGCATGGGCGGTGAAGGGCAGATCGGCGCGCCACAACTCCTCGCCGTTCATCACATCCAGGGCGCGCACGGAATTGTCGAATACGCCGGAATTGAAGATCAGCCCGCCAGCCGTGGTCACCGTGCCCCCGCTCTGGGGCGTGCCGATGGTTATCGGCAAACCAGTGCGAATTCCGAATGGGCCGCTTTCCTTCGCCAGGCCGATGGGCCGCTCCCAGAGCAGATCGCCGGTTTCCAGGTCGACCGCGGCCATGATGCCGTAAGGCGGCTGGTTGCAGGGAATGCCGAGCGGCGACATGAAGCGCCGGGTATTGTGGGAATACGGCGTGCCCAACTGGTTGCCCTGAACGCCTTCCGGCAACTC
>JAJDVS010000046.1 GCA_022825945.1 Pseudomonadales bacterium | reverse complement strand
GAAGCGCTGGGCGACATGGAAACCATTACCTTGTCGGGATTCCTCAACTATCAGGCCTGCGACGACGCGATCTGCTATCTGCCCCAGTCGGTGCCGATCTCATTCGTGCTCGACACCGAAGGTCCCGACCGCTTGCGGGCGCCTCGCTGAAGCTGGTGACGCTGGTGACAAAGAATGGTCCGGGCGCTGTGGCCTGAGGTCATCGTGCGGAGTCCAACGCCTTGAGCAGCACTTCCTACTACAATGAAAACCGGGACGCGCTGTTCGAGCAGTACCATTCCCATGACCCGGCAATCGTTCACCGCGCCTGGGCGCCAAGATTCCTGAAAGACCGAAAGCCGGGTTTCGCCTGCGACATCGGCGCCGGCAGCGGCCGGGACGCCAACTGGCTTGCCGGACAGGGCTGGGAAGTCGTCGCCGTGGAACCCAGCAGGTTCCGCGAACCCGGCGAACAGAACGCCCATCCCCGCGTCATCTGGCTCAACGACGTCCTGCCCGGGCTCAGGAAACTCCGCGCACCCGGCCATCGCTTCGACCTAATCCTGCTCTGCGCAGTCTGGATGCACATCCCCCAATCCTGCCGCGAATGCGCATTCCGCGTCCTGACCGAGCTGCTCAACCCCTCCGGCCTGCTCGTAATCAACCTGCGCCTGGGCAGGGACGAAGAAGAAAACCGCAGCCGCGGCTTCCACCCCATCAGCGCCGACGAACTGCTCGGCTACGCCCGGGACCGCGCCGTCAGCCTCAGGTTCAGGGACAAGCTCCCCGACCGGCGACGGGGGCACATCGAATGGGAGTGGCTGGTGTTCGAGATGCCCGACTTTGCCAGGACTGGCGGATTGCGGAGTGGAGTTGGCAGCCGATTTCTCGAAGAAACCGCGAATGTGCCTGAGTATTGCCAGTGGCGGTCGCGCTCGGGATGCTAACTCTGTTTCTTCCATCGCCAGTGCGAATGGCCCGGGTTTGAGGAAGTCGGGCTGACGCGCCGCCTATCCGCTCGCCGTGACCGTAAAAGGAAAACGCAGTCCGCCCTGCTATTGAAGGCTTGGTTGTGGAAGGCTGGACTGAAACCCAGGGAACTTCCGAGGTTGTGCTGGCTTGGAACTTTGCTAGCATTGGCAGTGCGCCAGCTTCGAGGCAAACCGGGAGTCACCGCCCATGCCGACCAGGAATCCAGAGAAATCCGCATCTGTTGACCTTGGCCGCAGGCGGCTGCTTGCCGCGGCGCCGGGCTTGCTGATCGTGCCGCGCCACGTGCTCGGCGGCGCGGGGCGGACGGCGCCGAGCGACCGGCTCAATATCGCCGCTGTCGGCGCGGGGGGCAAGGGCAGGTCGGATATCGAGAGCGTTTCCCACGAAAACATCTACGCGGTCTGCGATATCGACGACGAGCGGCTTGGCGCCACCCTGGGCCAGGAATTCGCCGCGCCTTTCCGGGACCGGGTCAAAACCTACCGCGATTACCGGGTCATGCTCGATGAAAACCCTGAGATCGATGCGCTGCTGATCAGTACGCCGGACCACATGCACGCTCCCATTGCCGCTCATGCCATGGACCTCGGCAAGCATCTCTACGTGCAAAAGCCGCTGTGTCATACCGTGGCCGAGGCGCGCTTTCTCGCCCGCCGGGCCAGGGAAACCAATGTGGTTACCCAGATGGGCAATCAGGGTCATGCCGGGGAGGGCGCCAGGCTGATCAATGAATGGGTCGCTTCCGGCGAACTCGGCGCGATTCGCGAAGTCCATTGCTGGACCAATCGCCCGGTATGGCCCCAGGGCATTGCGCGGCCGGAAGGCGATGCTCCGGCGCCCGCCACCATGGACTGGGATCTCTGGCTCGGCGCCGCGCCCATGCGGCCCTGGGTGGAGCGCGCCTATCATCCCTTCAACTGGCGCGGCTGGGTCGATTTCGGCACCGGCGTGGTGGGCGACATGGGCGCCCATATCATCGACCATCCCTATTGGGCGCTTGATCTCGGCCTGCCCGAGCGCATCGGCGCGAGTTCCACCCGCTGGGGCCGGGATTTCGAGAGCTTCCCCCTGGCTTCCAAGATCCACTTCGAGTTCCCCGCCAGCGCGTCGCGACCGGCGGTCAGGATGATCTGGTACGATGGCGGGCTGCTGCCGGAGCGTCCGCCGCAAATCGAAAATGGCAGGCAGCTTGGCGACAACGACGGCGGCGTGCTGATCGTGGGCGAAAACAGGACCCTGATGCACGGCGTCTATGGTCGCAATCCGGTGCTGATCCCCGAATCGCTGCATCTGGCCACCGAGCCGCCGCCCCGGACCTTGCCGCGCTCGAATGGCATCTACCAGGAGTGGCTCGACGCCATCAAGGATCGTTCCAAAGTCACCACTTCCGATTTCGCCTATGCGGGCCGTCTCACCGAGACCATGCTGCTCGGCAATATCGCCGTGCGCCAGGCCGCCGGCCACAAGGTGCTCGAATACGACGGCGAGGCAATGCGCTTCAGCAATGACGATGCCGCCAATGCCTGGCTGGACAAGGAATACCGACCGGGGTTCGGCCTGTCGTGAACGGGAACCGGTTTCATGAGCGTAGAAGAGTCCTGTGAGCGCCGCCGACCCATATGACGCCATCGTCGTCGGCTCCGGAGCCGGCGGCGGCATGGCGACCTGGGCCCTGGCCCGGGCCGGCCTGCGCGTGGCGCTGGTGGAAGCAGGCCCCTGGTATGACCCGGCCGACGAAGCCCAGCGCACCCAGTTCCGCTATCCCTGGGAATCGCCGCGCCGGGGCGCCAGCACAAGGCTGCGGCCATTCGGCGATTTCAATGCCTGTATCGGCGGCTGGGAACTCGACGGCGAACCCTTCACCACCGCCGATGACACCGACTTCATGTGGTGGCGGGCGCGGATGCTCGGCGGCCGCACCAATCACTGGGGCCGCATATCCCTGCGTTTCGGGCCGCTGGATTTCAAACGTCGCGATAGCGACGGGCTTGGCGACAACTGGCCCATCGGCTACGAGGACCTGAAACCCTGGTACGACAAGGTGGACAAACTGGTCGGCGTGTTCGGCACCAACGAGGGCCTGCCCAATGACCCGGACGGTTTCTTCCTGCCGCCCCCCAAGCCGCGCCTGCACGAGCTGTACTACATCCGCAGCGCGCGCCGGGCCGGGATTCCGGTGTACCCCTCGCGGCTGTCCATATTGACCAAACGCATCAACAAGGAGCGCGGCGTCTGCGTGTATTGCCGCCAGTGCAGCCGCGCCTGCGGCCTCCACGCCGATTTTTCCTCAAGCACGGTGCTCATCTATCCCGCGGTGGCCACGGGCCGGGTGGATGTCTACAGCAACACCATGGTGCGCAAGGTGGATACCGGCGCAGACGGCCGCGCCACCGGTGTCTCCTGTATCGACCGGGAGAACCGGCGGGAACTGCGCCTCAATGGCCGCACGGTGGTGCTTGCGGCTTCCGCCTGCAGCAGCGCCCGCATCCTGCTCAATTCCATCAGCGCGCGGCACGCCTCGGGGCTCGGCAACAGCAGCGGCCATGTGGGCCGCTATCTGCACGATTCCACCGGCGCCAGCCGCGCCGCCTTCCTGCCCGAACTCATGGACCGCGACATCTACAACGAAGACGGCGTGGGCGGCATGCATGTCTACACGCCCTGGTGGCTGGAAGACACCCAACTCGATTTTGCCCGGGGCTATCATCTCGAAATCGGCGGCGGCATGAACATGCCGTCCTATGGTTTTGGCTTCGCCGCCAACCAGTACAAGCGCTTTCTCGGCGAGCGAGTCGGCGGCTATGGCAATGGTCTGCGCGATGATATCAGGCGCTTCTATGGCTCGCGCCTGAGCATCGCCTGCCGCGGCGAAAGCGTTCCCCAATACGGCAACTACTGCGAACTCGACCCCAATGTGGTCGATGAGTGGGGCATTCCCGCGCTCCGCTTCCACTATCGCTGGACAGAACAGGAGATCAACCAGGCCCGGCACATGCAGGACACCATGGAAGAACTGCTGGAAGCCGCCGGCGGCGTCCTGCTCGGCGACAAGCCGGGCCCCGAGCGCGAGTATGGCCTGACCCGCCCCGGCGAGATCATCCACGAAGTCGGCACCACGCGCATGGGGGATGACCCGGCCACTTCGGTCACCAACCGCTTCGGCCAATTGCATGACGCCGACAATGTGTTCGTGGCCGACGCCGGCACTTTCGTGTCCCAGGCCGACAAGAATCCCACCTGGACCATTCTCGCCCTGGCCTGGCGCACCAGCGAGCACATCGTCGAACAGATGCGGCAGCGGAACCTGTGAGCGACATGAATAAAACAAGCCGCCGGGAAGCCCTCAAGTCGCTGCTGCTCGCGCCTCTGGCTGCGGGCCTTGCTTCCGCCACCGGCTGCGCCGCGGGCGGAGCGGTGAACTGGAATGAACTGCCCCGGGAGTATTCCTACGGCAGAACCGGGGCCGAGCGGCAACGCGACCGGAAACTGTTCGCCGAAACGTATTTCAGCGAGCATGAACTCGTCGCCATCGCCGTGTTATGCGACATCATCCTGCCTTCGGACCACCCCAATGGCGGCGCCCTGGACGCCGGCCTGCCGGAATTCGTCGAATTTATCGTCAAGGACCGGGGAAACCTGAAACTCCCGGTGCGCGGCGGCATCGCCTGGCTCGACAGTTACGCCATCGGCGAGTTCGGCGCGGATTTCGCCAATATCGGCGAAGCGCAAAGGCTCGTCATTTGCGACCGCATCGCCTGGCCCGACGTGGAGGATCCGGCACTGCAACCCGGCATTCGTTTCTTCTCCCTGATGCGCGACCTCACCCTGACCGGGTACTATACGACCGAACAGGGATTCCGGGACCTGGGCTACCAGGGCAATGTGGCCAATGTCTGGGACGGTGTCCCGGAACAGACGCTGGCGCGCCACGGCCTGCGATACGAGCCGGAATGGCTGGAAAAATGCGTTGACCAGTCCCGCCGCGACATCATCGCGAGCTGGGATGACGACATGAACCTGACAAGTTGATTGCCTTCGGACCATGATGAAAAAAATTCTGCTTGCCATAGCGATTCTTTCCGCGCCAGCGGCGCTGGCCCAAAGCGGCGGCGACCGCCAGCAGGCGGGGCCGGAGCCGGTTCTCGTCAGCGCCGGGGAGAACGGCGCGCCGCCTTCGGACGCCATCGTGCTGTTCGATGGCAGCGATCTCGATGACTGGGTGCGCGTGGCAGACGGCGAACCCGCCCGCTGGGAAGTCGCCGATGGCGCGGCGACCGTCCGCCCCGGCGGCGGCACGATCCGCACCCGGGAGTCTTTCGGCAGCATGCAGTTGCATCTGGAATGGCGCCCCACCGATGCCATCAGCGGCAGCGGCCAGAGCCGGGGCAACAGCGGCGTGTTCCTGCATTCGCTGTTCGAGGTGCAGATTCTCGATAGTTGGGAAAATCCCACATATATCAATGGCCAGGCCGGGTCGGTGTATCTGCAGTATCCGCCCCTGGTCAACGCCGTCCGGCAGCCGGGGCAGTGGCAGAGTTATGACATCATCTTCACCGCGCCGGAATTCAACGGCGATGAACTCGTCTCGCCAGCCTGGCTCACGGTGTTCCACAACGGCGTACTGGTGCAGAACCATGTCCGGCTCGATGGCGCCACCTTCACCCCGGAGCCAGTGTACGAAGCCCAATGCGAGCCCTACGGGCTCGACGGCTCCGGCCGCAGGCAGGACTGCACCGGCAAAATGCCGCTAACCCTGCAGGACCACGGGCAGGTTGTGTCCTTTCGGAATATCTGGCTGCGGGAACTCTAGGTATTCTCTGAAAAACTCCATCCGTGGAGTTTTTCATTACTTCCATGTGCCTAGGAACACCCATGTCGATGTTGATAGTTTCGCGACTCCGGCGATGCGCCACGTCCGGGCTTCCGCGAGTTGGTTGCGCCCTGTGGTTTCTGCTGATTGCGGCAGCCGCCGGGGCCGCGGTTCCGCCACTGGATGAACTCGACGCCTACCCGGAGCCCGAGGATCTGGGCGGCCTGCATTTCTATCTGGTGACTGTGGATGTGGGCAACCGGCTCTGGGACAACTTCGGCCATACCGCCCTGCGCGTGCGTGACGAGGCCGGCGGCGCCGACCTGCTGTTCAACTGGGGCGGCTTCGACACCAGCGGCGGCATGTTCCGTTTTGGCCTGAATTTCTTTCTCGGCGAGATGAGTTACCGCCTGTTCACCGAGCCCACGTCCCAGGCCTACGCCCAGTACCGGGCGGAGCAAAGAACCGTCTGGGAAGACCGCATCAATCTCAACAACGCCGAAAAATCCCGGCTTTACCAGCGGCTGATGTGGAATCTGGAGCCGGAAAACCTCGTCTACGCCTATGACTATTTCGACGACAACTGCACCACGCGCCTGCGCGATTATCTCAACGAGGCCCTGGAAGGCAGACTGAGCGAGCATTTCACCGGCATGACCGAAACCACGTACCGGCAGGCGGTCTGGTCGCACTACGAATCGCTGTCGCCCGTCGCCATGCTGCTCGACATCGGCATGAACAGCAATATTGACCGGGCCATGAGCGAATGGGAGGCCATGTTCCTGCCGTTGTCGCTGCGAAAGCAGTTGCTGTCCATGCACAGCGATGTGGCCGTGGCCGGGGAACGCCTCGGGCTGCTCACCGAACCCCGGATGGCAGCCGCATTCCCGCCGCCGGCCAAACAATGGAACGCCTATATGATCTTCATGCTGATCATGGCGTCGCTGCTGCTCTGGCTGCTGCTCACCACCCGCAAACCCCGCTTCAGCCGCTATATGAATTCCACCCATAGCCGGCAGCGCGCCTCGCTGCCCCCGGCAAGCTACCGGGTGCTCGGCGGGCTGAGCCTGACCTGCTCGCTTTTCAGCGGCCTGCTGGGTTGCCTGATGCTGGGGAGCTGGTTCTGGTCCGGACACGAGGACCTGCACCACAATGTCAACCTGCTGCTGTTCTGGCCCACGGATTTGCTGGGCATCGCCTATGCCCTGCGCCTGCTGCTGCTGAAGTCGCCCTGGCCGGTGGACCGCTACAGCGCGCCCTACGTGAACTACTACCTGCTCGCGCACATGCTCGGCATGGCGGCCTATGCCGCAATCCACTTCACCGGCCTGAGCAACCAGGACCAGACCAATGTGGTCACCTGGCTGCTCGCCCCCGTGGCGCTTTTCACCATCCTCGTCTGGCTACGCGGCTTCCGCCGCCTGGAAGACGCCATCGTGATGTAGCGCCCCGGCATTCCGAGCGAAGCGAAACCCTCCTCCACAAATCGCCTCTTGACCCGGTCCACCTTGCGGGCGCTGATGCGCAGGAATTCGCGAAAGCGAAAATTCGCTATCGCCGCGCCCCTGGTCGATCAATTGAGGCGAATATTGGTGGATATTCAACGAAATTGAGCGGCCAGGGACGTGGATGGGAGCGGATTTGCAGCCGTGAATTCCTGCGGCGCAGGCTCCTGGCCTGATATCACGGGTGTCCAATCAGTGATATCCTCAAATTGTTTGAACCGCGACGCTAAACCATGCCTGATGGTTTCTGCGTTTACCTTGCGAAACAGTCCAGGAAGCCTCTCTGACTTCGATCTGACTTGAAGCGAGGGCATCCACTGAACTCAGATTGGAATGTACGACATCGGGAGCTGCCAACAAGACTCTCCCCTCCGCCATATCGAAATGCTCAATCCATCTCATGCTCCAATGGCCCCAGTCTCTCGAACCGGTCGCGCCCGACCGGAACCATTTGCAGTGCTTCGTATTGGACTTGGGAAAATATCTGGTTTCCCACATAGCGCCGGCCCCCGGCTCGTGATAACCTTGCCGCCGGTTGCCGGGGGTGCCGGGTCTGGAATTCGGCGCAGTACGCGCCCTTGACAGTTTTGGGAGAAATACAGTGAATGCGGATTTTTCGCCGGAAGACGCCGCCTTTCGGGATGAAGTCAGGGAATTCCTGCAAAACGAATTCCCAACAGCGTATCGCGACAAGGTGGACGCCGGAATCCGCCTGAGCAAGGACGAGATCGTCCATTGGCAGAAGATCCTCTTTGAGAAGGGCTGGGCCGCGCCGAATTGGCCGGTGGAGCATGGCGGCACCGGCTGGAGCACCACCCAAAAACACATTTTCGCCATGGAAATGGGCTTGACCGGCGCGCCGGAGCCGGTGCCTTTCGGCATGAAGATGGTGGCGCCGGTACTCATGGCCTACGGCAGCGAGGAGCAACAGCAGCGTTTCCTGCCCGACATCCTGCAAAGCAATGTCTGGTGGTGCCAGGGCTATTCCGAACCCAATTCCGGGTCGGACCTGGCCTCGCTGAAAACCTCCGCTGTGCGCGACGGCGACCACTACGTGGTCAATGGCGCCAAGACCTGGAACACCTACGGCCAATACGCCGACTGGATTTTCTGCCTGGTTCGCACCGATACCACGGTCAAGAAGCAGGAGGGTATCAGCTTCCTGCTCATCGACATGCATTCCCCCGGCGTTTCCCACAAGCCCATCGTCCTGCTCGACGGCCACAGCGAAGTGAACGAGATCTTCTTCGATGAAGTGCGCGTTCCGGCGGAAAACCTGATCGGCGAGGAAAACAGGGGCTGGACCTACGCCAAGGTGCTGCTGACCCATGAGCGCACCAATATCGCCCTGGTTCCCCGCAGCACCCGCCGCCTGCGCGCCTTGCGCCGGGCCGCGGCAAGCCTCGACGACGGCCAGGGCGGCAGCATGCTGGAGGACCCGGTGTTCAGCCACCGCCTCGCCGGGCTTGAAATCGAGTTGAAGGCGCTGGAATACGCCGAGTTGCGCACCCTGGCTTCCTTGAGCGTGGGAAAATCCCCCGGCCCGGAATCCTCGATTCTCAAGATCGTCGGCACCGAACTCGCCCAGCGCATCGACGAGATGTTTCTTGAGTTGGGCGCCTACCACAGTCTGCCCTACCTGCCGGAACAGTTCGACGAAGGCTTCCAGGGAACGACCATGGAGCCCGGCGGGCTTGCCGGTCAGGGGCTGGTGTATCTCAATGACCGCAAGCTGTCGATTTTCGGCGGCTCCAACGAGGTCCAGCGCAACATTATCTGCAAGGCCGTGCTTGGACTGTAGGTTCGGGCCGATTCAAAGAGTAAGGCATCCATGGACTTTTCCTATTCCGAAGAACAGCAGATGCTCAAGGAGAGCGTCGGCAAGTTTGTGCAGCAGCAATACGACTTCGACACCCGCAACCGCATTGCCGCCAGTGAAACCGGCTACAGCGAGGAAAACTGGAAACTGTTTGCCGAACTGGGCTGGCTAACCGTGCCTTTTGGCGAGGAGGACGGCGGTTTTGGCGATTCCGCCGTTGACCTGATGGTGATGATGGAAGAATTCGGCAAGGCGATGCTGCTGGAACCCTTCCTGCCGTCTGTGGTTCTGGCGGGGCGCCTGCTCGCCGCCCTGGGCGATGCGCGGCAGAAGGAGGAACTGTTGCCGGCGTTGATGGTGGGCAATCTGCAGCTCGCCTGCGCCTGGGCCGAATCCGGCTCGCGCTATAATCTGGCCAATGTTCGCCTCAGCGCCCGCGGCGAAGGCGGCAATGTCGTTCTCAGCGGGGCCAAGGTCAATGTGCTCAATGGCCCCAATGCCGACAAGTTGCTGGTAACCGCCCGGGAAAGTGGCGCGGTCACCGAGAGCGACGGCCTCAGCGTGTTTCTGGTGGACCGTGACGCCCCGGGAGTCGATGTGCGGGCATACGCCAATATGGACGCCAGCCGGGCCGCCAGGATCAGCTTCAACGAAGTCACCGTGCCGGAATCGGCCCGGCTCGGCAAGCCCGGCGGCGCATACGAGGCCCTGGAGCGGGTATTCGATCACGCCACCGCGGCGGTTTGCGCCCAGGCGGTGGGCGCCCTCGACGCCCTGTTGCGGAAAACCGTGGAATACAGCAAGACCCGCAAGCAGTTCGGCGTGCCTATCGGCAGTTTCCAGGCGCTGCAGCACCGCATGGCGGACATGTTCATCGAATGTCAGCTTGCCCGCTCGATTACCGTGATGGCGGCGATGCAACTCGATTCCGACGCACCCTGGCAAACCCGCTCGGCGGCGGTCAGCGCGGCCAAGAGCCGGCTGGGCAGGGCCATCCGCAAAGTGGGCCAGGAAGCCGTGCAGATTCACGGCGGCATCGGCATGACCGACGAGCTCGACGTGTCGCACCTGTTCCGGCAGGCAACCGGGCTCGAATTACTGTTCGGCGACGCCGATTACCACACCGCCCGCTTCACCCGATTGCAGAACGCCGGATAATGAGTGAGCTCATTCTCGTTCGCCACGGTCAGGCGACATTCGGCGCGGAAACCTACGACAAGCTCAGCGAACTCGGCATCGAGCAGGTGCGCCGGCTTGCCGGCCACTGGCGCGAGTTCGGCGAGACTTTCGATTGCCTGTACTGCGGCAGCCTGCTGCGGCAGCGGGAAACCGCGGCGGAATTGCGGGAACTCGTGGGCGACGAAGAAAGCCCCCGCATCGATCCTGCGCTCAATGAATACGATGGCGATCCGCTGATCCGTTCCTACCTGCGGGATTTCGCCGCGGAAGAGGATTTCGATCCCGCCCCCGCCTGGCCCATGCGCGACCGCACGCTGTTTCAGCGGCTGTTCGAGGCCGCGGCGGCCAAGTGGATCGCCGGACGGCTGAGGCCGGCGGAAGACGAGCCGGGTTTCGAACGCTGGCCCGATTTCCAGTTGCGCGTCCACCAGGCGCTGGATCGCATCATGGCGCGCCACAGCCGGGGCAGCCGGGTGCTAGTGGCCACTTCGGGCGGCGTCATCGCCCTGGCGCTGCAGCGGGTGCTGCGCTATCCCGACTCTGTAGCCATTGCCACCAACTGGATGGTGCATAACAGTTCGGTTAGCCGAATCAAGTACGGTAATGGCAGAATCTCGCTCATGCAGTTCAACTCCCTGCCGCACCTGGAGCGGGCGGGAAGCGCGGACATGATCACTTACCGCTGAATGCCGCCATGACCGATGCCAGACTCGAAGACCGGGCGGGCCGGATCAGGCCCGGAGAAGAACTGCCGCTTGAGCGGCTGCGGGAATATCTGCGCCCGGTGCTTGGCGAAGCCGCGGGCGGCCTGGAAGTGCGGCAGTTTCCCGGCGGCCACTCCAACCTGACTTATCTGCTTTCCAGCGGCGCCGAAAACTGGGTGCTGCGGCGGCCGCCGTTCGGCAGCAAGGTGAAGTCGGCCCATGACATGTCCCGGGAGCACCGGGTGCTTTCGGCGTTGGAAAACGTGTTTCCCTATGGCCCCAGGCCCCTGCATTTCTGCGCCGATCCGGAAGTCATCGGCTGCGATTTCTATTTGATGAACTACATTCGCGGCCTGGTGATCCGCCGCGAGTATCCGCCGCAATTGAAGCTGAGCCCGGAACAGGCGCGGCGGCAATTGCTCAATTTTTTCGATGTGCTGGGGGAATTGCATTCGGTGGATCTGGCCGCAGCCGGTCTCGACGGTTTTGGCCGTCCGGTGGGCTATGTGCGGCGCCAGGTGGAAGGCTGGATCCGGCGCTGGGAAAACGCGGTCACCGAGGACACGGTGAACTGCGATGACACCATCAAGTGGCTGCTCGACCACCTGCCTCCGGAAAGCGGCCGCGCCAGCGTGATTCACAATGATTACAAACTCGACAATGTGATTTTCTCCCTGGACGATCCGCTCCGGCTCATCGGCGTGCTCGACTGGGAAATGGCGACCGTGGGCGACCCGGTAATGGATCTGGCCTACACCCTGGGCTACTGGGTGCAGGCCAGCGACCCGGACTGGTACCGCGAGGCGCGCACCATGCCTTCGGACGTGCCCGGCGCCCCGGATCGGGCCGAAATCCTCAGCCGTTTCCAGGAGCGCACCGGCATTGCCGTGGAGGGTTTCCCTTTCTACTTCTGCTTTGCCCTGTTCCGGCTGCTCGTGGTGGGCCAGCAGATTTACTATCGCTACCACCACGGCCACACGAAGGACCAGCGCTTCGCAAGCTTCCTGCAAAAGGCTTACGTATTGCAGCGGATGTGCGGCCTCATCATCAGCGGAAGAATTGAGAATTGAACCGCTCTGATATGATGTGTGCGCCCCACACCCTGATGTCATTCTGCGCGTAGCGAAGCGAAATCGCAGAATCTCCTGCAGTGGCTTCCCGACGAGATTCTGCGACTATGCGCAGAATGACATCAAGGAGGCTACAGAACGGCCAGCACGCGGGTGTTTCTCCCAAATCGCTATTGCCGTCTGCGGTAGCCGCTTCTTCGCTGGCGATAGTCGGCGAAGCTGCTTCGGTCCCCGGCATTCTCGTTGCGTCTGCGCGGCTCGTTGAAGGCGGCGAGGTGCAGCAGGCTCGATTCGGTCACAAGGCCGCCGGCGATCACGTCCCGGGCCTCGATGCGGATGTCGTCCCCAAGCCCTGCCGCCGGATGTTCCTCGATTTTCCCTGCGGCAAGATTCTTGAGGAAGTCGCCCACTTCCCCGATTCCCGGCGCGGTTTCGTGGTTCAGGCCAAGCTCCATGGCGTCGATGCCGTAGCTGCGCACGAGCTTGGGCAACAGTGTGGCGAAGGTGGCCGGCTTGTCGAAGGCATCAAGGCCGCAAATGCTGTTGCCGATGGCGAACACCGCGCCGGACTGGCCTTCCAGCGCCTGGAATTGCCGCACGAGTTCATCGAGCCCGCGTGCGTGTTTTTCGTAGATCGCGGACATGGCGCTGGTAGCCGACTCGGCGCCCATGTTGGCGGCCTTTTCGGCGATATTGCGCCACACCCGGCCCTGGTCGGAACGGCGCCCGCCGGTGCGGCGCATGGATTGATGCACGCTGGCAAGCTTTTCCGCCCGGCCTGGCGCCGGACAGGAAGCTCTGTACTGGATGCATGGGGCTCTCCTTCGTTGAGTGATGGCTGTTTGCCTGCCTCCTTCTTGACAGCTAACGCCAGTAGATGACAGTATATGGACTGCAGCGCGAAAGTCAACAGTTATATGCATTTAATTGACAGTAAATGACATATCCCGATTCGGCGATCCACAACCAGCGCAGCTACACCGCTGAGGAGCTGGAACAGGAAACCGGCTTCGACCGGCGCACCATCGCCTATTACGTGCAGGAAGACCTGCTGCCGCGAGTCGGGCGGCGCGGCAGGCGCACCCGTTATCCGGCATTGGTGCGGGACCGGCTGCTGTTCATCCAGCAAGTGCGGGAAGCCGAAGAACTCGGCGAGATCGAGCCACTGACCCTGCAGAATCTGCGCGACCTGTTCGGAAAACTCCCCCAGCGAATCATCAACCGGGTGGCCAACCGGGTGCTGCCGGCGCGATTGGCGGTTGAAGCACTCGACAAGAAGGCCGAAGCGCCCACCCGCAGTGTCACGGTGGCGGCAAGAAGAGCCGCAAGAGAACAAGCCTGGCGGGCCATGGAGTCCGTCGCCGACCATGAAGCCACAACGCAGGCGCCCGTGGAGTGGATGGCCGAGCCCGCGGATTCCGATGACGACTGTGAATTTGCGTCAGAACTGGACATGGAATATGCGGAAGAAACGATGCAGTTGGCCACCGAGGCACCGCAAAGAAAACGCGCTGACGAGCACGACCATGGATCGGAACTGATCGAATTATTGCGCCGCCTCGACGGCAGAACGCCGCCCAACCAGGTCCGCCCCGTCGAAACCTGGTCCCGGGTCAGGATCACCCCCGATATCGAACTCGCCGTGCGCGGACTGAACGAGGACGAAAAATCCCGTCTGGAACTGGCCGCCGAGTCACTCCGCCGCTCACTCGGGCACCGTTAGGGAAGCTCTGATCAAGTCAGAGCTTCGTGAGCAAAACAAAACCACGCTTTTGTTTTGCGGCAATGAAAAATTCCATGGATGGAATTTTTCAGGGAATACTTGGGTTTCAATCGAACCTGCAAAGTTCAACCGGACATCCAGGCCGTATGCCAATTCCCCTGAGATTCTGCGACTCCGCTTCGCTCCGCGCAGAATGACAAGAGGGACGCGCACCGCGCAGAATGACACCCCGAACCGTCAGCGGCGATGCGCCCAGACAACATTCCCGATTCCATTAAACCCCCCGGTCTGATACCTTGTCTGGCCTTTCACCCCGGGCGGAAAACCCATGGCGAAAGCCGCGAACAACTCTCCGCTGCCCCGGCCTGTCGTCGCCACCGTGGCCTTTGTCAGCGGCTTTTGCATAATGACCGTGGAAATGCTCGGCGCGCGCATCATGGCGCCTTACTTCGGCGGCTCGGTTTCGGTCTGGGGCAGCATCATCACCGTCTTCATGCTTGCCCTGGCGCTGGGTTATCTCATTGGCGGGCGGCTTTCCATGCGTAATCCCAATGTCCTGGTTTTCGCCAGTTTCTACGTCAGCGCCGCGCTGTTCTCCCTGCCCATCATCCTCTTCGCCGACCAGATCATGCGGCCGATCTTTCTTGCCGTAGAGGATATTCGCTACGGTGCGCTGCTGGCCTCCATCGTCATGTTCTCGGTGCCCACCACCCTGCTCGGCATGATCTCGCCATATTCCGTGCGGCTGCTGGTGGAATCCGAAGAACACAGCGGCCAGATGGCGGGGCTGCTGTTTTTCGTTTCCACCATCGGCAGCGCCGCCGGCACCCTGGGCACCTCGTTCTATTTCGTGCTCTGGTGGGAGTTGAACCTGATTCTCTGGGGCGCGGTCAGCGCCCTGCTCATCGCCGCCGCCATAATCCTTCTGGCCGGTTACTTGCGGGGCTCACTCGTTATTCCGATGCGCAGCCATGAAACCTAGAATACTGGCGCCCATGCTGCTGCTGGCGCTGGCGGCGCCGGCGGCGGGCGAGGTCATTCATCAGGAGCGCTCGCTGTACCGCGATATCACCGTCGAGCAGAACGGGCCGCGGCGTTGCCTGATCTTCAACGTGCATCGCGGCGACCGCAATCAGACCTGCA
>JAJDVS010000037.1 GCA_022825945.1 Pseudomonadales bacterium | reverse complement strand
GGGGCTTTCGCGGCGGCGGGACGCGGAGGGGGATGCGCCTGTCCCCGCAGGCCTGTTCGAAGTCGGCCATGAACTCGCTGCCGCCGTCGATTTGGCTTGAGCGCCCTCCCCCAGCCGGCAGGTCAAAGGCCGTGACTCAGGAGGGAAGTTCCAGAATGTTTCTGAGCCCGCACACACTCACCAGTAATTCTCATTATGGCAATAGACGCGCTCACATCGGTCATCCTGCGCGCAGTCGCAGGATCTCATTGCGTGGCCTCTGCAAGAGATTCTGCGACTACGCTTCGCTTCGCGCAGAATGACGGAGGGGGGAGGCTTCGCCGCGCAGAATGACGGAGGGGGAAGGCTTCGCCGCGCAGAATGACGGGGTGGGGCTTCGCTTTGCACAGGATGAAGATATGGAAAGGATGGCTGACGCCAGGATGGGAATGGCTGGGTTCATGACGCCGGCTGGCGGAATTTGCGCAAGTCCCCGGGGGTGTCGATATCCCGCAGGATGGCGGGGTCGTTTACTGTGATCTGGCGCAGTGAGCGCGTGTTGGCCTCGATGATGCGGCGGCCTCCGGCATCGTCGTCGAGTTTGGCGAGTTCCGGGAAAAACCGGCTGCCGAATCCCGCGGGATTGCCGCGGCGGCCCTTGTAGCGGGGGATGAGGATCCGGTCGGGGGCGAGCTGTCCGGCTAGCAGGGCGTAGATTCGGGGCTGGACAAAGGGCATGTCGGCGAGGCAGACCAGGCAGCCGTCCCAGCCGGGCAGCCGGGAAACGCCGAAGGCGAGGCTGGCGCCCATGCCCTGTCCCGCTCCGTCGAAAAGCGCCAGGGACCGATTCCCCGGCTCCCAATCGTCCAGCGCATCGGGGCGCGACACGATCAGAATGTGGTCGAGGACGGCTTCGATATTTGCCAGGGTATGTTCGATGAGCGGTCTGCCGTCTGGCATTTCGGCGACGAGCTTGCGGCCGCCGAAGCGGCGGCTGAAACCCGCCGCCAACAGTAAAGCTCCAATCTTGTATTGCATTGACGGGTCTATACGCTGGGAGCCTGCGTCGCAGGAATTCACGGCTGCAAATCCGCTCTCATCCGCGCCCCCGGCCGCTCGATTTCGTTGAATATCCACCAATATTCGCCTCAATCGACCGGCCAGGGGCGCGACGATAGCGAATTTTCGCTTTCGCGAATTCCTGTGGCGCAGGCTCCTAGTGCAGGACCCGGCTCTGGCGGCGGGGGAGGCTTGGACGCCGGGACCCGGCGCGGCGGGTATCTCCGGGACCCCCCGCTTCCGTCCCGGATTCGGGCTGTGTTTCGCATGGGTCATTATGGCGCAGTTGCCGGCTCACCTGCCTTCTCAGCCGAACGATCACCTGCGACATCACATCGATGGTCTGGCTGAGCTGATCCAGCGTCCGCAGGGTCTGCTCCGGGTCGAGCGCCGCTCGCTTGCCCTTGCTCATGCCTTGCTCAATCCCAGCTCAGGGCGCCGCCGGTCTGATACTCGATCACCCGGGTTTCAAAGAAATTCTTCTCCTTTCGCAGGTCCATGATTTCGGACATCCAGGGGAAGGGATTGCCCACGCCGCGGAATTGTTCCTTCAGGCCGATCTGCACCAGGCGCCGGTTGGCGATGAATTGCAGATACTCCTCCATCATGGCGGCGTTCATGCCGAGAATGCCCCGGGGCATGGTGTCCCTGGCGTATTCGATTTCTAGCTGGGTCGCCTGGAGAATCATCTGGGTGGCTTCCTCGCGCATGGCTTCGGTCCACAGATGGGGGTTTTCCAGCTTGATCTGGTTGATCATGTCGATGCCGAAATTCAGATGCATCGACTCGTCCCGCAGAATGTACTGGAACTGCTCCGAAGTGCCCGTCATCTTGTTGCGGCGGCCCATGGAAAGAATCTGGGTGAAGCCGCAGTAGAAAAAGATGCCTTCCAGGCAGCAATAGAATGCGATCAGGTTTTTCAGCAGTTCCTGGTCGCTTGTCACGGCGCCGGTGCGGAACTGCGGGTCCGACAGGGCCTGGGTGTACATCAGGCCCCAGGAGGCCTTCTTCGCCACCGAGGGCACCTCGTGGTACATGTTGAAAATCTCGCCCTCGTCCATGCCCAGCGACTCGATGCAGTACTGATAGGCGTGGGTGTGGATCGCTTCCTCGAAAGCCTGGCGCAGGATGTACTGGCGACATTCCGGGTTGGTGATGAGCCGGTAGATCGCCAGCACCAGGTTGTTGGCCACCAGCGAGTCGGCGGTGGAGAAGAAACCCAGATTGCGCTTGACGATGAGGCGTTCATCGGCGGTGAGCCCGGTGGGATTCTTCCACAGGGCGATATCCGCATTCATGTTGATTTCCTGGGGCATCCAGTGGTTGGCGCAGCCATCGAGATATTTTTGCCAGGCCCAGTCGTACTTGAAGGGAACGAGCTGGTTCAGGTCGGCCCGGCAATTGATCATGCGCTTGTCGTCCACGGCCACCCGGGACGCGGTGCCTTCGAGTTCCCGCAGGCCGGCGCTGACGTCGAGGTCTTCCAGGTCGCGGATGGCCTGCTCCAGGGCGTCGTCATTGCTGCTGCGGGTTGCCGCATCGAGTTCCAGCGGCGTTTCGGCCACGGTCCGCGGTTCCGGCGCAGAGGATTCGGGGGCCGGTTCCGGAGGCAATTCCGAAATGGGCGGCTTGACCGCCGCCGCCGGTTTTTCCTCGTGATTGAATTCTTCCCAGGACAGCATGCCTGCTCCTCCATACAATTGATTTTGTGATTTGCGGCCCCGGCCTACTGGCAGGACTCGCAATCCGGGTCGTCCAGCGAACAAGCCGTTGGCGTTTCGGCCGGGCCGCTGGCGACCTTGTTGAGACTGTTGTCGGCGACGGTGGATTTTTCCGTGCTCGTGGCCGCCAGCGCCCGCAGATAGTAGGTGGTTTTCAGGCCCCGCAGCCAGGCCATGCGGTAGGTGATGTCAAGCTTCTTGCCGCTGGCGTTGGCGATGTACAGGTTGAGCGACTGGGCCTGGTCGATCCACTTCTGGCGGCGGCTGGCGGCGTCCACGAGCCAGCGCGGCTCGATCTCGAAGGCGGTGGCGTACACCTGCTTGATCTCCTCGGGAATCCGGTCGATCTTGCGCACGCTGCCTTCGTAATATTTCAGGTCGTTCACCATGACGCCGTCCCACAGGCCGAGACGCTTCAGGTCCCGCACCAGCCAGGGATTGACCACGGTGAACTCGCCGGAAAGATTCGATTTGACGTAGAGGTTCTGGTAAGTCGGCTCGATGGACTGGGAAACGCCGCAGATATTGGCGATGGTCGCCGTGGGCGCGATCGCCAGTACATTGGAATTGCGCATGCCGGTTTGCCGGATGCGCTCGCGCAGGCTGTCCCAATCCAGCCGCTGGCCGAAATCGGCGTCGAGGAATTCGGTGCCCCGCTCTTCCCGCAGCAGGCCCAGGGAGTCGATGGGCAGGATTCCCCGGTCCCATAGCGAGCCTTCGTAGGATTCGTAGCGGCCCCGTTCTTCGGCGAGCAGGGTGGAAGCGTGAATCGCCTGATAGCTGATCATTTCCATGGCGGTATCGGCGAATTCCACCGCTGCCTCCGAACCATAGGCGATGCGTTGCCTGTAGAGCGCGTCCTGGAATCCCATGATGCCCATGCCCACCGGACGGTGGCGCAGGTTGGAATTGCGCGCCTGCTCCACCGAGTAGTAGTTGATGTCGATCACGTTGTCGAGCATGCGCACGGCGGTGGTGACGGTGGCGCCGAGCTTGTCGGCGTCGAGGCCGTTTTCGTCCACGTGGTTGACCAGATTCACCGAGCCCAGATTGCATACCGCGATCTCGTCCGCCGAGGTGTTGAGGGTGATTTCGGTGCAGAGATTGGAGGAATGCACCGTGCCCGCGTGCTGTTGCGGGGAACGAATGTTGCAACTGTCCTTGAAGGTCATCCAGGGATGACCGGTTTCAAACAGCATCGACAGCATCTTGCGCCAGAGGTCGGTGGCCTTGACGGTCTTGTGGATTTCCATTTCGCCGGCCTCGGCCCTGCGCTCGTATTCGAGATAGGCCGCCTCGAACTCCCGGCCGTATTTTTCGTGCAGGTCGGGCACGTTGTTGGGCGAGAACAGGGTCCATTTCCCGTCGTTGAACACGCGCTTCATGAACAGGTCGGGAATCCAGTTGGCGGTGTTCATGTCGTGGGCGCGGCGGCGGTCGTCGCCGGTGTTCTTGCGCAATTCGAGGAATTCCTCGATATCCAGGTGCCAGGTCTCCAGATAGGAACAGACCGCCCCTTTGCGCTTGCCTCCCTGGTTTACCGCCACGGCGGTGTCGTTGACCACCTTGAGGAAGGGCACCACGCCCTGTGACTTGCCGTTGGTGCCCTTGATGTGGGCGCCCATGGCGCGCACTCGGGTCCAGTCGTTGCCGAGGCCGCCGGCCCATTTCGACAGCATGGCATTGTCCTTGATGGCGGAATAGATGCCTTCGAGATCGTCCGCCACGGTGGTCAGGAAGCACGAGGAAAGCTGGGGCTTGAGGGTGCCCGAATTGAACAACTGGGGCGTCGAGACCATATAGTCGAAGCTGGAAATCAGATTGTAGAACTCGATGGCCCGGGCTTCCCGGTCGTCCTCGCGCACCGCAAGCCCCATGGCCACCCGCATGAAGAATACCTGGGGCAATTCGAAGCGGATTTCCCCGCTGTGGATGAAATAGCGGTCGTACAGCGTCTGCAGGCCGAGATAGGTGAACTGCAGGTCCCGCTCGGCCTTCAGCGCCTGACCAAGCCGCCGCAGGTCGAATTCGAGCAGTTCCGGCGCGAGCAGGCCGAGTTCGACGCCCTTGTCGATGTAGGCGCTGAGGGCGGTGGGGTAGCGGTAGTGCATCTCCGCCTGGGTTGCGCTGTCGGCAACGCCGAGAAAACCCAGGGCTTCCGAGCGCACCGCATCGAGCAGCAGCCGCGCGGTAACGAAGGAATAGTTGGGGTCCTTCTCCACCATGGCCCGGGCGGTCATCACCAGCGAGGTGCGCAGATCGTCGATTTTCACGCCGGGATACAGATTACGCAGGGTTTCCTCATAGATATGTCCGGCGGAAACATCGGTCAGGCCCTCGCAGGCCTCGTCGATGATGGTGTGCAGGCGGTCGGTGTCCAGCGGCGCGAGTTCGCCGTTATCCATGGTGACCGAAATGCCCGGGCTGTCCGGCTGTTCTTCCTTGCGCTGCCGCTGCCGGGCACGGGAGCGCTCTTCCCGGTAGATCACATAGCTGCGGGCGACCTTGTGCACGCCTTCGCGCATGAGCACGAGCTCGACCTGGTCCTGGATGTCCTCGATATGAATCGTGCCCCCGGAAGGCATGCGGCGGCTGAAGGTGGCGTTGATCCTGGCGGACATTTCCGCCACCAGTTCGTGTATCCGCGTCGAGCCCGCGGCCTGGACGCCCTCCACGGCGAGATAGGCCTTGGTGATGGCCACCGCGATCTTGGACTGATCGTAGGGAACCACAGCGCCGTTGCGCTTGATTACGCGCAACCGGCCCGGGGCCGTGCTGCTCAGGGACGCTTGCGCCAGGGCGCTCACGTCTTCTTCCGGACCTTGCGGCGCCACCACCGTATCGGACTGGTCCGCCATGCGGGCTTGCTCAAGACTCACGTTCCACTCCTTAGTTATGAACCACACCATATAGTGGTGTTTCGGCGAAGAAAACCATATTTGCAGTATTTTCGTGTTCTGCCGCTGGCAACCGCGACTGTGGTTTGCCACTTGCCAGCCAATCATGCAACATTGTCGCAGAACTGCCGTTGGAACACCATATATTGAGATTTACGGCTGATTAAAACACAACATGATGTAATTGCAAGGGGTAAGGTGTGCGATTTTTTGGGAAATCCTGTGGAAAACGCAAACGGGCTCGGTCTGCATGGCGAGAACGGCCTCGCAGAATGACTGGGAACGAGGAAAATCCCGTTCCAATGGATTTGCTCGGAATATGCGGAAGCAACATAATGAACCGGAGCGAGTCCTGTTCGAGTGAAAGCAATTTCGCCAGCAGGAGTGGGAGCGCGGGTGCGGGTGCCATATACCATTGTTGACGGGATTCTCGGCGGCTGCGAGCAAATCGCCTCGCCCAATCGCAGTTCCCGGGGCGGGGCCGAGATTGAGCTGCTGGTGATTCACAACATCAGTTTGCCGGCGGGGGAGTTCGGGACGGGATTCGTTGGGCAATTGTTCACCAATCGCCTGCCGCCGGATGGCCACCCCTCCTTCGCGGAGATTTCAAGGCTGCGGGTGTCGAGCCATGTGTTCATTGACCGGACAGGGAAGGCGACCCAGTTCGTGCCGTTTCACATGCAGGCCTGGCATGCGGGGCGGTCGCGCTTTCGGGGCCGGGAACGCTGCAACGAGTTTTCCATCGGCATCGAAGTCGAAGGCACTGATTCTGCGCCTTTTGCCGATGCCCAGTATGACACGCTCAGCGGGGTCACCGAGGCCCTGTTCCGCGCCTATCCTGGCTTGAATGTGGACCGGGTTGTGGGGCATAGTGATATTGCGCCGGGCCGCAAGACCGACCCGGGGCCGTATTTCGACTGGCGGCGTTACCGGTCGGCGCTTGGCGCAGTCGCCGGGAAAGCCAAAACATGAAATTTCTTGTCATCCTCATCTGCCTGGCGCTGAACTACTTCTGGCTCAGGGACTACGACCGCTTCGACGACCGCTGGTTTTTCCGTTTTCGTGAAAACATCGAGTCCGCCACCCGGCGCCTGGCGGGCAATGCCGCGGTGTGGCAGTCCGCGCTTGCGCTCATTTACGCCTTGCCGTTGCTTGTGCTTTTCCTCGTGCTTGAACTGGCTGCCGGCCATGGCATCGGTCTGCTGACCATGCTGGTTCACATACTAGTGCTGCTGGTGGCGTTCGACCGCACCCAGCCCGGCAAACTGGCCCGTGAATTTCTCGCGATCTGGAGCGAAGGCGACCGGGAAGCCGCGGCCGGGTTTTTGCGGACCAACTTCCATAGCGCCCGGGAGCAGGAATTCGCCAGCAATGAGGAGGTCGCCTGGTTTTTTCGAGAGCGCCTGGTATATCGCTCCTTCGAGCGGATGTTCGTGCAATTCTTCTGGTACCTCGCGGCAGGCCCCTTCGGCGTGCTCGTCAGCTATGTCAGCTACCAGTTGCGCGACAGCCATGACGCACAAAGCCATCCCCGTGCGGTGGAAACCGTTCACATGATCGTGCATTTGCTCGAATGGATTCCCCTGCGGCTCGTGGCTCTCAGCTTTTCCCTGGCCGGCAATTTCGTCCACTGTTTCGCCCAATTACGCAAGTCCTTCTGGGAATTCGGCCGTGAGGTGGACAATGCCGGCCTGCTCTACAGTTTTGCCGGCTTCGCCCTATTCGGCGGCATCCCCCGGGACGAAAGCGAAACCGGGACCGGGGCCGTCGGCCAGGATGCCGGCCAATCTCATCAGGCTCGCGAAATCGAATCCCTGCAGGCCCTTCTCGAACGTTGCCAACTACTCTGGCTGGGCCTGCTGGCGCTGTTCACCATCCTCGGACCCGCGTTGTAGTATTGGCCCGATTTGGCTCATTTTTTCGCCGGATTATTGCCATATTTCATGGTCGCTACCCTGCAACTATTTGAAATGAAACAGTTTGAAGGCTGGATTTCAGAAGCGGCATGTATCGGTAAAATGTAATAAAACTACATGGAGCGCAGAAAAAGAGCCATTCCCAGCTTCATTCTTGCCCTCTGATAGGGTATAGTCTGCCCACCTTGTAATTTGCCTACAGATAACCACAGACGGCCCGGCAAGTGGAGCGGAACGGGAAGACTTCATGATTCAGGAGCATGACGCCAATCCGGAAGAAACAAGGGAATGGCTCGAAGCATTGCGGGCCGTGACCGACGAATGGGGAAGCGACCGGGCAAACTATCTCATTCAGCAGCTTTCCAACTGGCTTTCAATCCGCGACGGCAACGGCCACACGGCGACGCTCACCACTCCCTACCGCAACACCATTCCCACCCGCGAAGAAGACCGCCTCCCCGGCGATCTGTTCATGGAGCGCCGCATCCGTGGCATCGTGCGCTGGAATGCCCTGGCCATGGTCATGCGCGCCAACATGCGCGAT
The DNA here is from genome assembly GCA_022825945.1 of Pseudomonadales bacterium. Taxonomy (GTDB): domain Bacteria; phylum Pseudomonadota; class Gammaproteobacteria; order Pseudomonadales; family Pseudohongiellaceae; genus UBA9145. The sequence continues at coordinate 17,478 of JAJDVS010000037.1, read as the reverse complement.
GGCAGCATCGGTGGTCATTTGTCCACCTTCGCCAGCGCCGCGACCCTCTACGAAGTCGGTTTCAATTACTTCTTCCGGGGCTCCACCGACGATCATCCCGGCGACCTGATCTATTATCAGGGTCACTCCTCGCCGGGAATCTACGCCCGCTCCTTCCTTGAGGGCCGCTTCAGCGAGGAACAACTCGACAATTTTCGCCGGGAAGTCGACGGCAATGGCCTTTCCTCCTATCCCCATCCCTGGCTGATGCCCGATTACTGGCAGTTCCCCACGGTGTCCATGGGTCTCGGACCGATCCAGGCGATCTATCAGGCCCACATCATCAAGTATCTGGACAGCCGGGGGCTGCTCGAAGCCGGCGACCGCAAGATCTGGGCCTTTCTCGGCGACGGCGAAATGGACGAGCCCGAATCGCTCGGCGCCATCAGCAAGGCGGGCAGGGAGAAACTCGACAATCTCATTTTTGTCATCAATTGCAACCTGCAGCGGCTCGACGGCCCGGTACGGGGCAATGGCAAGATCATCCAGGAACTGGAATCGGTTTTTCGCGGCGCCGGCTGGCAGGTCATCAAGGTGGTCTGGGGCCGCCACTGGGACGCATTGCTCCAGGCCGATCACAACGGCATCCTGCAGCGGCGCATGGACGAAGTCGTCGATGGCGAGTTCCAGAATTACGCCAGCCGCGGCGGCGGATACACCAGGGAACATTTCTTTGGCAAGGATCCGCGCCTGCTGGAAATGGTCAGCCACCTGTCCGACGAAGACATCATGAACCTCAACCGGGGCGGACACGACCCGTTCAAGGTCTATGCCGCGTATTCCCGGGCGGTGCAGACCAAGGGCAGGCCCACGGTGATTCTCGCCAAGACGGTGAAAGGCTACGCCTTTGGCGCCGCCGCCGAAGCCCAGAACGCCACCCATTCGGTGAAGAAGCTCGACCTGGACTCCCTGCGCAAGTTTCGCGACCGCTTCGGCATCCCCATCAGCGATGAGAAACTCAAGGATGTGCCCTATTACCGCCCCGGGGAGAGCAGTCCCGAACTCGCCTACACCCGCAAGATGCGCAGGAACCTCGGCGGCCCCGTGCCCCAGCGCAGAACCGAAGCCAAGGCGCTGGCGGTTCCCGGGCTCGATATCTTCGCCACCCAGCTCAAGAGTAGCGGCAAGCGGGAACTCTCCACCACCATGGCTTTTGTCCGCATGCTGAGCGCCCTCTGCAAGGACAAGCAAATCGGCGAGCGCGTGGTGCCCATTATCCCCGACGAGGCGCGCACCTTCGGCATGGAAGGCATGTTCCGCCAGTTGGGGATTTATTCCTCGGTGGGGCAGTTGTATGACCCGGCGGATTCCCAGCAGGTGATGTTCTACCACGAGGACAAGAAAGGCCAGATGCTTGAGGAGGGCATAACCGAGGCCGGCTCCTTCTCGGCCTGGCTTGCCGCCGCAACCTCCTACAGCACCAACGACTTTCCCCTGATTCCCTTCTATATTTACTATTCCATGTTCGGCTTCCAGCGCGTGGGCGACCTGTGCTGGGCGGCGGGGGACAGTCAGGCCCGGGGCTTTCTCATCGGCGCCACCGCCGGCCGCACCACCCTCAATGGCGAGGGATTGCAGCACCAGGACGGCCACAGCCATCTGCTCGCCGGCACGATTCCCAATTGCGTCAGTTACGATCCGGCCTACGCCTGCGAACTCGCCGTCATCATCCAGGATGGCCTGCGCCGCATGTACCGGGAGCGCGAGCACATCTATTACTACATCACCGCGATGAACGAAAACTACCAGCAGCCCGCGCTCATCGAAGGTAGCGAGGAGGGCATCATTCGCGGCATGTACCTGCTTGAGGACAGTCTGGCGCCGGACTACCGGCTTGCCGGCAAGGCCGCCGCGGATTTCCGCCTGCGCCTGCTGGGCAGCGGCGCGATATTGCGCGAAGTGCGCAAGGCGGCGGCGATCCTGCGCAAGAATTACCGGATTCCGGTGGATGTCTGGAGCGTCACCAGTTTTGGCGAACTGCGCCGGAACGCCCTGGCGGTAAATCGCCGTAATCTGCTAGGGGCCGAAGGCGAGGCGGAACAGGCCTGGGTCACCAGCCAGCTTGCCGGCCGGAAAGGCCCGGTGATTGCCGCCACCGATCACATGAAGCTGCATTCCGACCAGATTCGCGAATTCGTTCCCGACCGTTTCCGGGTGCTCGGAACCGACGGTTTCGGCCGCAGCGACAGCCGTGAGAAACTGCGGGAACATTTCGAGGTGGACCATGCCTGGATCGTGCTCGCGGCGCTGACCGAATTGCGCGATAAAGGCATCGTCGACAATGCCGAAATCAGGAAGTGGATGAAGAACGCCGGAATCGATCCGGACAAACCGAATCCACTGGATCATTGACTACCCAATCAGACAGCACAGCAGACGAGGCGCGACAAAATTGGCCACGGAAATCATCAAGGTACCCGAACTCGGCGACGCGGGCGATGTGGAAGTCATCGAGATTCCCGTTTCCCTGGGCCAGGAAGTGGCTGAGAACGATTCGCTGCTCGTGCTCGAAAGCGACAAGGCCGCCATGGAAATCCCCGCCCCCAGGGCCGGCGTGGTCAAGAGTATCGTCGTCAATCTCGGTGACCAGGTGACTACCGGCGCCGAAATTCTGACGCTTGAAGTCAGCGAGGAAGACGCCCCTGCCGGGGAGGACACAGCCCCGCCGGCAGCGGCTTTGCCGGAGCCGGAGTCTGAGTCATCCGCCCCTGAAGCACCAGATTCGAAACCAGGTGAAGCCGCCCGGATAGCGAAACCGGGCGCCGGCGCCGAATCCGAAGCCGGCGCTCCCCGCCAGGTTATCGAAGTCGCCATTCCCGACATCGGTACCGAGGATGAGGTCGATGTCATTGAAATCCATGTCCAGCCAGGCGTTGCGGTTGCCGTGGACGAGCCCTTGCTTACCCTTGAATCCGACAAGGCCGCGATGGACGTGCCATCGCCCCGGGCCGGCGTCATCGAAGCCCTGCTTGTGGAAGTGGGCGCAAGAGTCAGAACCGGTTTACCCATCCTGCGTTTGCAAGTCGAATCGGAAGCGGCGCCGCAACCCGAACCTGAATCAGAACCGCAAAACCCGCCGCCGCCCGCGGCAGAAAAGAAACCAGCCGCATCTGTGTCTTCTCCCCAACTCCCGGCGGCGGAAACCGCCAAAAAGTCCGCAACATCCAGCGCCAATGTCTACGCCGGCCCGGCGGTGCGCAAGCTTGCCCGGGAACTCGGCGTTGATCTGACCCGCATCGAAGGCAGCGGCGCCCGGGGCCGCATCGTCAAGGAAGACGTCCACGAATTCGTCAAGAGCAGCCTGGGCGAATCCACAACAGGCGCCGTTCCCGCCGGCACAGTGCCCGATGTGGATTTCTCGCGTTTCGGCGAAATCGAACCGGCGCCGCGCTCCAAACTCGCCAGGGTCACCGCCACCAACATGCATCGGAGCTGGCTCGCCGTGCCGCACGTGGCGCAGTTCGAGGAAGCCGACGTCACCGAGCTCGAACAATTCCGCGCCGGCCTCAAATCCGAAGCCGAACGCCGCGGCCTGAAACTCACTCCGCTGCCATTCCTGCTCAAGGCCTGCGCCCGCTGCCTGATCGAATTCCCGCAGTTCAATGTTTCCCTGCATTCTTCCGGCGAATACGTCATTCAGAAGAAGTACGTCCATATTGGCGTTGCCGTGGCCACCGAGGCCGGACTCGTGGTGCCCGTCATCCGCGATGTGGACCGCAAGAACATCTGGCAACTCGCCGAAGAAGTCGCCACCGCCTCCGCCAGGGCCCGGGACCGAAAACTCACCCCGGAAGACATGCAAGGCGCCTGTTTTACCCTCTCCAGCCTCGGCGCCATCGGCGGCACGGGTTTCATCCCCATCGTCAACGCCCCGGAAGTAGCCATCCTCGGCGTCGCCCGCACCGCCGTCAAACCCATATGGAACGGCGCGGAATTCACCCCCCGCACCATGCTCCCGCTCACCCTCAGCTACGACCACAAGGCCGTCAACGGAGTGGACGGCGCCCGATTCACCGCCCGCCTCTCCGCCCTCCTCACAGACATCAGAAACCTGCTTCTGTAGTCCCGGTACCGACCAGCTATCGTGACTACCGCCTCGGATTGCCGTAAGCCGCCGGATGGACAACACAATCATGGAATGGAAAAAGCCAACCAACCGACAATAGTTCACTCCGATTTGCTAGACTTCCGGCCTGTAACAACTATCCGGAACCACCGATGCCTTCATTCGATATCGTTTCTGAAGTCGACATGCACGAAGTCGGCAATGCCCTCGACCAGGCCAACCGCGAAACCGGCAACCGTTTCGACTTCAAGGGCGTCAACGCCAGTTTTGAACTCGCCGGCAAGGACGCCATCGAAGTCAGGGCCGAAGCCGAATTCCAGATACACCAGATGCTCGATATCCTTCGCGGCAAGCTCGTCAAGCGCGGCGTGGACACCCGCAGCTTCAGCGAGGGCAGTGTCGAAATCGGCGGCAATACCGCCAGCATGGCGCTAGCCATCCGCCAGGGCATCGAGTCCGACCTTGCCCGGGAAATCATCAAACTCGTCAAAACCGCCAAACTCAAGGTGCAGGCATCGATCCAGGGCGGCCAGGTGCGGGTTTCGGGCAAAAAGCGCGATGACTTGCAGAGCGTGATCGCCCTGATCAAGGAGGCAAAGCCCGACCTGCCCCTGCAATACGTCAATTTCAGAGACTGATTCCCTGTTTCCGGGGCGCGAAGGGAATGCAATGCGACCCCAGCCTGTAAATTTTCTCAAGTCGCTTTCCGACCGCCGCCTGCTGGCGGCCTTTCTCATCGGCATTTCCAGCGGCTTTCCCTGGGTGCTGCACGGGTCGGTGCTGACCCTGTGGATGCAGGCGGAAGGGCTTTCCCGCAGCGCCATCGGCTATATCGGCATCGTCACGACGATTTACGCCTTCAACTGGATATGGGCGCCGCTTATCGACCAGTTCCGGATTCCCCTGCTGCACCGGCTGTTCGGCCAGTACCGCTCCTGGATCCTGTTCTGCCAGGCGCTGCTGATCGCATTCATGTGGCTGATCAGCGGCACGGACCCGGCGGACAACCTGCTCCTCGTCGGCCTGTACGCCCTGGGAATCTCCTCGGTTTCCGCGACCCAGGACGTGGCCATCGACGCCTACCGGGTCAAGCTGTTTTCCCGGGAAGAGATGGACGAGAAAATCCCCTGGGCCTCGGCCCTGGCCGGGGCGGGCTGGCAAACCGGATTCACCTTTCTCGGCGGCACCCTGGCGCTGCTGCTCGGCGGCGAAACTTTCGGTTTCGGTTGGCCCGAAGTGTACCGGCTGCTGATCGGGTTCATGTTGGCGCTGATGCTGATCGCCGCGCTGTCGCCGCCTACCCGGGAGGAGGCTCCGCAGCGGCAGCCTGCGGAGCCGAGTGGTCGGGCAGGGAGAATGCCGGGGCGACCGGCCCGGTGGCTGCATGAAACCGTGGTGGTTCCCTTCGCCGAATTCTTTCAGCGCTGCGGCCTGCGGCTCGCTGCGGGAATCCTGCTGTTCCTGTTCAGTTTCCGCCTCGGCGAGGCCATGCTCGGGCGCATGTCGCTGGTGTTTTACGTGGAACTGGGATTCAGCAATGATGAAATCGCCCTGTACCGCAATTTGCTTGGCGGCGGGGCCACCATCGTTTTTTCCCTCATCGGCGCGTTCATCAATACCCGGTTCGGCATCATCCGGGGCATGTTCGCGGGCGGCATCGCCATGGCTTCGAGCAATCTGCTCTATGCCGCCATGGCGCAAACCGGCCCCGAACCCTGGCTGTTCGTGCTGACCCTGATCGTGGACAATTTCACCACGGCCTTCGCCACGGTCTGCGCGATCTCCTTCATTTCCTATTTCGCCAGCCGCACCTACACCGGTACCCAGTTCGCCCTGATGACTTCGATTTCCAATTTCGGGCGCACCACCCTGGCGGCGGGAAGCGGAGCGATTGTCGACGGCCTCGGCGGTAACTGGGCGCTGTTCTTCGTGATGACTGCCCTGATGGTGATTCCGGCGCTGCTGATCCTGTTGTGGATGTCCAGAATGCTGGAGAATCACAAGACCGGGGAGGGCGCAAGCGCATAGCGAAACGTCCCTCTTTCCCGTAATTCCGCACGCAGCGAATGTTCCCTTCCTGTCATTCTGCGACTGCGCGCAAAATGACGGGAGAGGGAGCCTTGCTACACTCGCCAAAGATACCGCCGCAGGATACGATCATTCTCGAATGACACGCCTTCGGCTTCCAGCCGCCGCCGCTGCAATCGGTGGCGGCCGCTTCCGGCGGGAAAGGAAATTCGCCCGCGGCTGTTGATTACCCGATGCCAGGGCAATCGGGTATCCGCGGGAAGCCGGCTCAGCACATGGCCCACAAGGCGGGCGCGGCCGGGCAGGCCCGCGAATTCGGCAACCTGGCCATAACTGGCGACGAATCCACTCGGAATCCGCGCCACGATATGCCATATTCTCTGCTGGTTTTCCGTCATCGTTTCCCACTCTCCAGGCAAAGGTGACCCGTGCGTTTCTTCCTGTTGCTGTTCATTCTGGTTCCGCTGGCGGAAATGCTGCTGCTGTTTGCAGTGGCGGATTATATCGGTGGCCTGTGGACCGTGGGGTTGGTGGTGCTGACCGCCGTGGCGGGTATTCAGATCCTCAAGCGCCAGGGCCTGCGGACGCTGTTGCGGGCGCGCCAGCGCATGGAATCCGGCGAGTTGCCCGCCAGGGAAATCGTTGAAGGAATGCTTATCGCCGCCGCAGGCGCCATGCTGCTGACTCCGGGTTTTATCACCGACACCCTGGGATTCGCCTTCCTCACGCCATTCCTCCGCGGCCCCATCGCCGCCTGGCTGCTTTCCCGGGGCGTCTGGTCGGTGCGGATGAATGCCCCCGGCTCATTCGATCCGGGGCAGCCGCGGCAAAACGGCAATGTTTACGAAGGCGAATACTCCCGTGGAAGCCCGCAAGGCAGTCGGCTTGACGACTCCCGCCAGGATTGAAAATTTCGCCCGAAAACAAAAGCCGGCGTTCCGCCCTTGAATTCCTGCGGGCTATCCCCATAAACGATTCCGGCAGCGGGTGAGCCCTGTTCCGGTCTTTCCGGAATGGGCCGGTCCCCGGATGCCGCCAGTAAACGAAGCAGGCGAACCGCGCCGGGTGGGGCCGGTATGGTTCCACCAAACTTTCGCGAAATCAGGAGTTAGCAAAATGAAAATCCGCCCCCTTCATGACCGTGTCGTCGTGCGACGAAACGAAGAGGAAACCACCACGGCAGGTGGCATTGTGCTGCCGGGTTCCGCTGCCGAGAAACCCGCCCAGGGCGAGGTGCTCGCAATCGGGCCGGGCAAACGTCTTGACGACGGCAACCTGCAGCCAGTCGGCGTAAACGTCGGCGATACCGTCGTTTTCGGCAAGTATTCCAGCAATACGATCAAGATCGGCGATGAAGAATTGCTGATCCTGTCCGAAAGCGAAATCTACGGTGTCCTCGAGGGCTGATTTGCGGCCCGGACACGAACACAGCGAAACAGACACAGGAAAAACTGACAATGGCTAAAGAAGTGAAATTTGGAGACACGGCGCGGCAGAGTCTGCTCGCCGGCGTAAACGTTCTCGCCGATGCGGTGAAGGTCACCCTCGGCCCCAAGGGTCGCAACGTGGTCCTCGACAAGTCATTCGGCGCGCCGACTGTAACCAAGGATGGCGTTTCCGTCGCCAAGGAAATCGAACTCGCCGACAAGTTCGAGAACATGGGCGCGCAAATGGTGAAGGAAGTTGCATCCCAGACTTCCGATGTTGCCGGCGACGGCACCACCACGGCCACGGTGCTGGCCCAATCCATCCTCAATGAAGGGCTCAAGTCGGTTGCCGCCGGCATGAATCCCATGGACCTCAAGCGCGGCATCGACAAGGCGGTTGCCGCCATCGTCGATGAACTCGGCAGTCTGTCCCAGCCTTGCGAGGATTCCACCGCTATCGCCCAGGTGGGCACGATTTCAGCCAACGCCGACGAGCAGGTGGGTCAGATCATCGCCGAGGCGATGGAAAAAGTGGGCAAGGAGGGCGTGATTACCGTCGAGGACGGTTCCGGCCTCGAAAACGAACTCGACGTGGTCGAGGGCATGCAGTTCGACCGGGGCTATCTCTCGGCTTACTTCATCAACGACCAGGACAGCATGAGCGCCGATCTCGAAAACCCTCTCATCCTGCTGGTGGACAAGAAGATTTCCAATATCCGCGACATGCTCGGCCTGCTCGAGGGCGTCGCCAAGCAGGGCCGTTCCCTGCTCGTGATCGCCGAAGACGTGGAAGGCGAGGCCTTGGCGACGCTCGTGGTCAACAACATGCGCGGCATCGTCAAGGTTGCCGCGGTGAAGGCGCCGGGCTTCGGTGACCGTCGCAAGGCCATGCTCGAAGACATCGCCATTCTCACCGGTGGCACGGTCATTTCCGAGGAAGTCGGCCTGAGCCTTGAAGGCGCCAGCGTGGACAATCTCGGTTCCGCCAAGCGCGTCCAGGTGAGCAAGGAAAACACCACCATCATCGACGGTGCTGGCGAGCCCGCCAATATCAGTGGCCGAGTCGCCCAGATTCGCCAGCAGATCGAGGAAACCTCCTCCGACTATGATCGCGAGAAGCTCCAGGAGCGGGTCGCCAAGCTCAGCGGCGGCGTTGCCGTGATCAAGGTGGGCGCCGGCACCGAGATCGAGATGAAGGAAAAGAAGGCCCGGGTTGAGGACGCCCTGCATTCCACCCGCGCCGCGGTCGAAGAAGGCGTGGTTGCCGGCGGCGGAGTCGCCCTGGTGCGAGCCCTGCAGAAGGTGGAAGGCCTGGAAGGCGCCAACGAAGACCAGAATGTCGGCATAGCCCTGCTGCTCAAGGCGGTATCCACGCCCCTGCGCCAGATCGTTGAAAACGCCGGCGAGGAAGGTTCGGTCATTCTCGACAAGGTCAAGGCCGCCAAAGGCAACGAGGGCTTCAATGCCGCCACGGGCGAGTTTGGCAACATGATCGAAATGGGCATCCTCGATCCCACCAAGGTGACCCGCACCGCCCTCCAGGCGGCGGGTTCCATCGCCGGATTGATGATCACCACAGAAGCCATGGTCTCGGAAATCCCCGAGCCCAAGTCAGCCGCCCCGGCCGGCGGCGCTCCCGACATGGGAGGCATGGGCGGCATGATGTAAGCCCTGCCCACCCAGTCCAACCAAAAGCCCGGGTAGACTCCAGTCACCCGGGCTTTTTCATTTGTACTTGGCCTATCTCGCTCGTCAACACCCTCGCGAGTGGAATTCCTTGAGAGAAAAGTTGGTGGATTTTGGCGCCGCCGCGTTGAACCCGCATCGGCCGGCGTCTCTGCGATGGGTTGCCCGTCCACGGCGTAGCGTCCCGGCAACCGGGGCCATGCCGGCAGCCTGCCGTCCATATGTCAGCGGACCTGGGGCCCGTGCCTACAGGATCTCGACTATCAGCAGGAAAACTGCCAATAGGCCCACGCTGCAGTGGATTACTCCCTTGACGCTGGTCATCGGCCCGGTCTTGCCCTTGATGGCGTTGAATTCGAGAAGCGCCACGATCAACAAGGTCAGGGCGATGGCGATCATGCTGGCGCTGCCTTCGAGGCGCAGGCTCAGGCGGCCGACCCCTTCGAGAAGATGAGCAGAGGCCCCCATGAAAAAAAGCATCGGCAATGAGAAAAGCGTATTGGTGCGCGAGGCGAGGCCAGCCTTGCCCTGGGCCGCGGCGGCTTCCGGCAATGGTTCGCCGCCGTCGAGAACCTGTCGGTTGGATGCGATTACGATGCGCTGGTTGGGCCAGATGATCAGCCATACATTGAGGAACATGATCGTGCCAAGAATCATGCCGAGCAGCAGGTAGTAGCCAACGCCTCCCCGGCTGGCTTCAATGAAGTACGCCAGTCCCAGGCCCGACAGGAAGGTGAACATGGCACCCCAGCGGAACCACCACAGGGCCCTGGGCACGAGTTTGTCGATGGCGTTGGCCTTGGCTTCGCCAGCCTCCTTGAAATATTCGGTTTGCACGAAATTGAAGTAGTACAGCAGTCCGATCCAGGTTACACCCGCGAAGAAGTGTATCCAGCGAAACAGATAGTCGATCAGGTTGGCGAATTCCATGGATGCTTCCCTCCAGTTGGTATTGTGGGCTTGGGTTGATTCGGGAAATAGTAGCACTCCGCCGGCGATTTCGTCATGTCCGTTTGGTCATTCGGCCGGGGTGTCGCTGCCGGAATTTTTCCAGTCATGCAGCCAGGGGTTGCGGTCCCGGTCACGGGAGCGAAAGGCTTTGGCGTCGGCGCGGTGCCGCATCTGTTCGTCGAGATTGTCCATGCCGTGGAGCAACCGGATTCGCAGCCAGGGGTGGGTTTCGAAGGGGATGGGCTCGCAGCCGGGATATTGGATGAGCTGGTCGCGCAAATCAACGGTGAGTTCGGTTTCCGGCTGCCCCGCCAGTTTTTCATCGAGGGCGGCGATGGTCTCGATGGGCAATGGCGCGAGCAGGATGCCGTGGCGCACGGCGTCGGAAACCAGGGCTGGACCGAAGAAAGGCGCGATGACGATGCGGATTTCCGCATCCAGCAGGGCTTGAAAGTGGAAATCCGCTGATTCGCTCAGACCGAAACTGCACTCGGAAAGCAGGATGGTCGGCGGATTTTCGGGGGTGTTCCCGCCGGATTCAAGCAGATGCAGCCAGGGGGCGGCGAATAGGGTCTCCTGCGCTGCATCGCAGTCAGCCGAGGCACCGGGCAAGTCCCGGCGCCGCAGGACCGCGGCCAGCCCGGAGTGCCGCGCCAGCCCGCCCGCAGGCGCCTGGGCGAGCACGGCCGGAATCGCTTCCGGATTGCTTCTGGTGGATTTACCTCCGGTAAATCCAGGGCCAGCTTTGCCGGTAGCTTTGGGCGAAGACATTGATCTCCTCGTCGAGTCTGCTCAATTCTTCCCGCACGGTAAAGCCGCCGAGCAGCTTCTCCCGCACCCGCGGCTCGACCCGGAATTCAAAAGTATCCAGCCCCGGCACTTCGATCACCTGTCGCTGCAGGTCAACAAGAATCGTCTGGCCGCGATTGGCGAAGGCCCATTCGGCGATGCGCTCGATCTTGTCGCCTTCCAGGGGCACCGCGAGCAGGCCCTGGCGCACGCTGTTGTCATAGAACAGCGGGCCGAAACTTTCGGCGATAACCACATTGATGCCACCGGCAAGGGGCCGGCTCACCGCCACCGAGCGCGAACTGCCGGTGCCAAAATTCTTGCCAGCAAGAATGATCGACGAGCGGCGAAAGCCTTCCTGATTAAGGATGAAATCGGGTTTTTCCCGGCCGTCGGCAAAAAAACGGATGGGTTCAAAGGCCCGGGTTTCCGGTGTGGCGCCGGGATTGGGGGGCTTGCCGATGGGGGAGATGATGTCGGTATCGACATTGTCCATCATCAGCGGCGCCGCAATGCCTTCCTGACGGATGAATTGTGGCCCGTTGCCGAGTGCCGCCGGTTCCTCCGCCATCACACAATCTCCCCGGCCATCAGCCGCCGCACGTCCACGATGCGGCCGGCGATCGCCGCCGCCGCGGCCATGGGTGTGCTGACCAGATGGGTAATGGCGTCAATTCCCTGGCGGCCCACGTAGTTGCGGTTGGAGTTGGAGACGCAGCGCTTGCCCTGGGCGACAAGGTCGCCGTTGGAGCCATAGCACTTCGAGCAGCCCGGCTCGCGCCAGTCGAATCCGGCGTCCCGGAAGATCCGGTCGAGCCCTTCGGTTTCCGCCTGCCGCTTGACGGGTTGGGAACCGGCAATGACCCAAGCCAGCACATTCGGCGCCACCCGGCGACCGCGAACGACTTCCGCAGCGGCGCGCAGGTCGCTGATGCGGCTTTCGGCGCAGGAGCCGATAAAGACTTCGTCGATGGGGGTGTCGGCAATGGTGTCCCCCGGAGTCAATTTGGTGTACTCCAGCGCCCGGCGCCAGGCGTCGCGCTTTTCGAACGGCGCATCGTCGGGGGCGGGAATCCGCTCGCTGATGCCGATGACATGTTCCGGGCTGATGCCCCAGGTGACCTGGGGTTCCACGTCGGTCATGTCGATGGTTTCATCGCGGTAAAAGGCGGCGTCGTTGTCCGAGGGCAGGCTGCGCCAATAGGCCAGGGCCTGATCCCACAATTCGCCGCGGGGGGCGAATTCCCGTGACGCCACATATTCGTAGGTGGTGTCGTCCGGGGCCACCATACCCGTGGCGGCGCCCATTTCGATCGACAGATTGCAGATCGTCATGCGGCCTTCCACGCTCAGTGAGCGCACCAGCGGCCCGGCGTACTCCACCGCGCAGCGGTTGCCGGCGTCGGCGCCCAGGGCGCCGATAGTGTGCAGGATCATGTCCTTGCCCCGGACCCAGGGGCCCAGGGCGCCGGTGTAGTTCACCCGCAGATTGCGCGCCCGCTCGCGGATGACGGTTCCGGTGAGCAATACGTTCTGGGCGGTTTCGCCGCCCCAGGAAACGCAGCCCACCGCGCCATGGGTGCAGGTGTGGCTATCGCCGGCCACCATGAGCATGCCTGGCAGGGTGAGGCCGGTTTCGGGCCCAACCACGTGCTGGATGCCTTGCTCGGGGTCGTCGATGCCAAAAGCCTGAATTCCCATGGCGGCAAGCTGTTCCTTCATTTCCGGGAAATCGTCGGCCACGCTGCCGAGATTGAGCGAACGGTTGGTGTAACGCTCGGGGGAAGTGGAAACCTGGTGGTCGGCCACGGCCCAGACGAGTTCGGGATTGCGGATCGTTTCGCCGGCGTCGAGCAGGCGTTTGATCGCCGCCGGGCCGTTGTCGGGGAGCATCATCCGATCCACATGCAGCACCGAGGTGACGCCGCCGAGATAGCTGATCTCGTGGGCTTCCCAAATCTTGTCGTACATCGTCATGCCCGCCGCCTGCCGGGCGAAAAGCGACTGCATGGGAATGAAGCCGCAGCCGACGCCGGCGCCGACCGTGGTCTTGATAAAGTCTCGTCGTTTCATCTCGGGTCTCCGGTGGAGCGGTAAATCCAGGGTTGCCGCAGTTCATGGCCGCGCTGGAAGGCTTCCGCCTCGCGCTGAAAGGGGACGGTTTCTTCGATGTCGCTCAGTCCCCCCATGAATCTTTCCCGCAGCCTTGGATTCATCTGGAATGCGATGGGGCCGATGTCCGGCCTGCTGATGGTCTGCCGTTGGAGGTCAATCGTCAATTCGCGCCGGGGCGCCGCCACGGCGGCAGCCGCGATTGCCTCGACCTGTCTCTGCCCAAGGATAACGGGAAGCAGCCCCGCTTGTATACAGTCATCGAGAAACACGGGGCCGAAACTCGGGGCGATCACCGCCCGGATGCCACTGCCGAGCAGGCGCGTGGCGGCGGGGGTCTGGGTGCCGCCGATGCCGAAATTCCTGCCGGCGAGCAGAATCGAGGCATTCCGCCAGGGAGTCTGGTTGAGGATGAATTCGGGATTTTCGCTGCCATCCGCCAGATAGCGATCGAGTGGAAACGCTTGCTGCAATCTCTGGCCGGATGCATTCGCCGCCTCCCCGGTGGGCGTTTGTGCCGTCCCATGTTCATGCAGCCCAGCCTGGGGCGGCGCGATATAGTCGATCAGCACGTCATGCCGCAGAAAGGGCGCCGCGATTCCGGTCAGTTGCACGAGGCCGTCTGGCTTCAAGCTGTTCATACGGCTTGCCGATGGATATCTCTCGAATATATGCGAAATTGCCCCGCCATTCACCTCCCGTCTGCTTGTCGGGAGTGGCTGCTTTCCGGGATAATGAATGCCATGAACGAGCGTGACGATTTGAGTGAAATTCCCTCCATGGTTCCAGACCGGGACCATATGGACACCCATCGCGGCAACCAGCGCGCCCGGGAGCAGGAAATCGCGGCTCCCGGCTACTACCGCGCCCGGGTCGAGCGCGTCAGCACCTGGCCGGTGCGGATCATGCTGGCCCTGTTGACTGTGGCGGTGAGTGGGGGAGGTTATTCGGGCTGGTACTTCTACAATGACCTGTACCGCATCAATCAGAGCCAGACCAGCCTGCGCCTCGGCGATCTCGAACTGCAACTGAATGTCACCGGCCAGGATGCCGCCGAGGAGGCGGCCAATCTGCGTGACGGCATTTCCCGCACCATTGAACAGTATGACCTGCTCTGGGCCAACTGGCGCGCCAACAACCAGAAGTTCGAGGATATCGAAGGCGAACTCGCAAGGCTGGCGCTGGTGAATGAAGGCCAGGACGAGGCCGCCGCCAACAACGCCCGCCGGATCTCCGACACCAATGAATCTCTCTCCGCTGCGCAGCGCAGCGTGAATGGAATCAACAACGATCTGCAGATATTGCGCGAAAGCTTCGCCGGACTGGAACGGGAAATGGGGAATCTGGCCGGCATGCAGGATGACCTCGAGTCGATTCGCGAGGCGTTGAGCAGCGGCGACAGCACCGTGCTCGGGCTGGTGGGCCGTCTCGAATACGTGGAGCAGTCCATGGAATCGGTCAATGCCCACCGGCTGCAAATCAACCAGACGCTATTCAACCTACAGGAGCAGATCGAGTCCCTGCAAACCCGGGTGGGCGCCCCGGGTTCGCAATAGCCGCCGGTCGAAAGGGTCTCGCGGCGCAGGCTCCTAGTTTCCCGTAAACACCGGCTTGCGCTTTTCGGCAAAAGCCGTCACGCCTTCGCGAAAATCCGCCCGGCTGGCGCAGTCGGCGAAGTATTCCGCCTCGGCCTGCAACTGCGCCTCGAACTCGCTTTCCAGCGAACGGTAGAACAAAGCCTTGGTATTGCCGTAGACGTGGGTCGGCCCGTCTGCCAGCCGGCGGGCGAGTTTTCCGGTTTCCGCGGCGAGTTCTTCGGTCTCCACCACATAATTGATCATGCCGATGTCTTTCGCTTCCCGGGCGTCGAAACGGTCGCCGAGCAGGGCGATTTCCATGGCTTTCTTGATGCCCACGGCCCGGGGCAGGTGAAAGGAAGACGAGCCGTCGGGGCTCGTGCCGATGTGGCAATAGGCCAGGGTGAAGAAAGCGTCTTTGGCGGCAATGATCAGGTCGCAGGCCAGGGCCATGCTGACTCCCGCCCCGGCTGACGCGCCGCGGCAGCTTGCAATCACCGGCTTGGGCATCCGGCGCATGGCGAACATGATGGGATGCAGATCGTGAATGCGATACAGAAAGGACTTGCGAATCTCTTCCGAGGGCAATTCCGCGAGAGTTGCAGCCATATTCTTCACATCGCCGCCGGCCATGAAATGCTCGCCGGCGCCGGTGAGCACCACACAGCGCACCGCCGGATTCTGCTCCACATCGTGCAGGGCGTCGGCAAGCTCGGAGCGCATATCGTTGCTAAGGGCATTGCGCGCTTCCGGACGGTTCATGGTGAGGGTTGCGATGCCCTCGTCAACGCTAAGGATCAAGTCAGGCATGATAGACTCCCGCTGCTGGCAAAGGCGCGGAGTATAACCCGCAACCCGGTTTTCACAAGCGGGGCTTGGCGCTGGCGGTACTGCTGCCCCATGAGTCTACCATGTTTCAGGACGGTCCCGGAGGACGCGCTGAAAAGCGGCGAACTTGTGAGACAGCTCACCAGGCGGACGTGGCGGAATTGGCAGACGCGCCAGATTTAGGTTCTGGTATCGAAAGATGTGAGAGTTCAAGTCTCTCCGTCCGCACCATTTCATTTTCGGGGCTTCCCGTTATTTTCGTGCCAAACCGGGCGATCTGGAATCGTAGCGGCTATACTTGAGGCCATGAAGGAACTGTTTCGCCCAGGTAGCAAGCAGCAGCCCGCCCGCGCCGGCGCTGGAAAACCCGCACCCGCCGCGGGCAAGCGGGATGTGCAGGCCTTTCTCGCCAAACTCGCCGCGGCGCCGAAAACCGCCGGCGACACGCGGCTGATTTTTGCCCTTGACGCCACCGCAAGCCGGGAACATGCCTGGGATATCGCCTCAAAACAGCAGTCCGAAATGTTCCGGGCCACCCGGGGTCTTGGCGGTCTGAATGTGCAACTGTGCTATTTCCGGGGTTTCGGCGAATTTCACGCCAGCCGCTGGCATCACGACAGCGGGCCGCTGCTCGACCTGATGACCAGCATCCGCTGCCGAGCCGGCACCACCCAGATCGGCCGCCTGCTCAGGCATGTACAGAAGGAAAGCAGGCGCAGACGCGTCAAGGCCGTGGTCTATGTGGGCGACGCCATGGAAGAGAATATCGACCCGCTTGCCCATCTTGCCGGCCAACTCGGCGTGCTGCGGGTGCCTTTGTTCATGTTCCACGAAGGCTGCGACCACATCGCCCGGCGCGCCTTTGAAGATTTCGCCCGGCTATCCGGCGGGGCCTGCTGCCGCTTTGACGCCGGCAGCGCCAGCCAGTTGCGCGAGTTGCTCAGGGCCGTGGCGGTATACGCCGCTGGCGGGCTGGCCGCGTTGCAGGACATGAGCAAGCGCTCCGGCGAGGGTGTCAAGCTGCTGGAGCGGCAACTGCGTTAGGCCGACAGGGCAAACCATGATTGTTCGACTGCTGCTGCTCATCGTGCTGCCGATTCTGGCCTGGTATGCCGCCAAGTCCATCAGCCAGAAATATTCGCTCACCGCCAGACAGAACCGCTACCTGTTTCTGACCACCGCAGTGCTGCTGCTCATCGTGCTGTTGATCATGTTGGGCAGACTGCCGGTGCAGTGGCTGCTCGCGCCGCTCGGCGCCGCCGGCGCGTTCCTGCTGCGCATGTTGCCCGCCGCCCTGCGCCTGCTGCCGTTCTGGCAGATGCTCGGCAGCCGCATCTCCACCGCCTCGGCATCCGCGAGCCAGAACCAGACTTCCACCTTGCGCACCGAATATCTGGAGATGGAACTCGTACACGGCTCCGGCGAGCTCGACGGCAATATCCTGCGCGGTGAGTTCATCGGCCGCCGCCTCAGCAGTCTGGGCAAGGAAGAACTGCTGCGGCTACACGCCGAATGCCGCGTCGACGCCGATTCCTGCCAGGTTCTCGAAGCCTATCTCGACCGCGGCCACAGCGGCTGGCGCAGCAACGCACAGCACAATGAAGAGAGCGCAGGCGGCGGCGCCAACACGGAAATCACCATGAACCGGCAACTCGCCCTGGAAATCCTGGGCCTCAGCGAGGGCGCGAGCCGCGAAGACATCATCCGCGCCCACCGCAAACTCATGCAAAAATTCCACCCCGACCGCGGCGGCTCAGACTACTTCTCCAAAAAAATCAACGCCGCCAAGGATTTGCTGTTGAATGGCTAATCCAGGCAGACTCCTAGGTATTCTCTGAAAAACTCCATCCGTGGAGTTTTTCATTATCGCAAAACAAAAGCGTGGTTTTGTTTTGCTCCCGAATTCAATGGCTTACGCCATCGAATTCGGCGGCACTTCCATGTGCCTAGGGAAGCTCTGACTTGATCAGAGCTT
>JAJDVS010000041.1 GCA_022825945.1 Pseudomonadales bacterium | reverse complement strand
TATGTCCTGCTTCGGCGCTCCGTTTTGAATCGCCTCCAAGTCTTTTTGAGAGAGTTCCACCGACGTGACTAGTTTGATCCGACCACCGTTCTTGATGAACTCTCCAAGAGGGGCTCCGAACGATTCGAACGAACTGCTGGAAAAGTACCCAACAGCACGCCAATATTCCGTTGATTGAGCTAGTGATGGATGGAAGAATTCTACGACGATGTTGCTGTAGCCGGATCTATAGTCGTCCTCGTATTTGTTATCTCGCAAACTCATTTAAGATTATTGTCCTTATCTCAATGCTTTTCTGACCCCGGCACTTGTGATGTTAGCCTTATCGACCTTTAGCTGACACAGTTTTGGAAAACTGCTAACTACTGCTAGCGCCAAAACTGGAAATCGAGAACCTGTCTGCGATGCCCTGTCGCCAAGCCGTAGAGATGTCAACTGTAGAGAGTATCAAATTTTCCAACAACTTTGGCAACTCATTTCATTGAGCTCCTCGCAGATATCATGTTTGTCAAAGTGTTGCACTAGCTTTGGCCCTTGAACTTGATCGGAATCAGGGCCGGAACTCGTTGCTGGTAGTCCCGGTAGGACGGGTATTTTTCCAGCGTGATGGTTTCGGTGAGTTGGGTCGAGCCGAGGAACAGCAGATTGAGGACGATGGCGCCCGCTATCGACCATTGCAGCAGGGAGCCGCTGGCAGCGAAGGCGAACAGGTAGATCACCCACCACATGCTGACTTCACAGAAGAAGTTCGGGTGGCGGCAGTAAGAGAACAATCCGGTGGTAAGGAAGGGCTCGGTGATTTCCTCGCCGGCCTCGATCCTGCGCTTCTTTTCCTGCTGGAAATTCCATTGCTGCTGATCGGCCACGGCCTCGCCCACCCAGTACATGAGAAACAGCCCGGTGGCGAGCGCGCCGATCACGATGGCCAGGTCGAGCGCGTCGCCGAACGGCGTGCCAGCAAGAGGGTGCGGGATCAGGTTCAAGTCGAACATGGGGCCATGATAGACAGTTTTGCCGCTTCAAAGAAGCGCGTCTTTCAAGCCGGTGCTGCGGGAGGTTTCGCGTTCGGTGGCCGCCTTGATCGCTTCCCGCTCGCCGTGGATCACGACCCTGTTCCGCGCCCGGGTTACCGCGGTGTAGAGCAACTCGCGGGTGTTGACCGGCGATTCGGCAGGGCCGGGAATGACTGCCACCTCGTCATACTCCGAACCCTGGGAGCGATGCACGGTGAGCGCATGGAAGCTCTCGTGGGGCGGCAGGCGTTGCGGCGTCACGAGCCTGACGCTGCCGTCCGCCTCGCGCAGGTCGGGGAACCAGACCTTGGCGCCGGCTTCGCCGCTGTTCACCACGATTCCGGTATCGCCATTGGCGAGGCGGCCGCGATGGTCGTTGCGGGTCACGATGATGGGGCGGCCGATGTAAAACTCCTCCTTGCCGGAAATGAGCCCGCGCCGGGAGAGGTTTTGTTCCACCCGGAGATTGAACCGTTCCGAGCCCGACGGGCCCCGGCGGTGGGAGCAGAGCGCCATGAAATGCCGGAACGGATGTTCCAGCGAGGCAAGCCGCCCGGCGTCGGCCAGGGACTGGAATTGATTCACCATGGGAGCGTAATGCGCCTCGGTAAAGCGTTCCGCCAAGGCGTCGAGGCCGGCGCTGCCCGAGAGGTTTTCCAAGCGGATGGAATCCGTGTCCAGGTCTTCAAGCGCATGGATCGTGGCTTCGGCGTTCCCCGCCTTGATCGTTCCGGCAAGGCGGCCGATGCCGCTTTCCGCGTCAAACCGCCAGTTGTGTTCCAGATTTACCACACAATGGCGCAGGGGGGAATGGGGCCCCCTGGCGGCGCCGCAAATGTCGGCGAAGACCGACCCGGGCTCCACCGAGGAAAGCTGGTGCGAGTCGCCGAGCAAGATCAGGCGCGCCGCCTCGGGCAGGGCCTTGAGCACCCGGCTCATGAGGTGGATGTCCACCATGGAGGCTTCGTCGATGATGAGCACGTCGGCTAGCCCGCGTTCGGCGTCGCTTTTCATCAGCCAACGGTGAATCGTGCTCACTTCCACGGCAAGCTCTTCCGGCAGGGATTCGCCTCCGTGCATCTTGCGCAACGATTCCCGGGTGGCTTCCTGCAGGCGGGCAGCGGCCTTGCCGGTGGGAGCGGCGAAGGCGATATCGCTTGCCTCCACCTGGCCGGTTCGTATCAGCGCCATGATGATCTTGGCGACGGTATAGGTCTTCCCCGTGCCGGGGCCGCCGGAGATGCAGCACAGATAACGACTTGCGGCGATGTGGGCCGCCTGCCGCGGCAATACCAGGCGCGGGTCATCCTTCTCGAACAGTTCATCGAGGGCGGCTTCCAGGTCCGCGGCGCCGGAGGTTTCGCGCCCGGCCAGCTCCCGCAGGCGTATCGCCGCCAGCTTTTCCCGCTGCCACATGCGGTTGAGGTAGAGCCGGCCCGCCTCGTCGAGCACCAGGGGCTGGCTTGCGGCGCCATCCACCCTGGCCACGGCGGAGTTTTCCCCGAGGCGGCCCAGCCAGTCCTCGAACCCGGGCAGTTTGATCCTGCCGCCCCTGGCGTCGTGCTTGTCCGGCCAGTGCTTTCCGGCGATGTCTTTCAGATCGATGCAGGTGTGCCCGTTGCGGGTATGCCGGCTCAGAATCGCCGTGGCCAGGGCCAGGTGTTCCTCGGCGCCGCCGGCGCGTTCGGCGATCAATGCCGCGAAGTGCCGGTCAATATCCTCGATATGCCTGTGCTCCAGCAAGGCGTCCACATCAGGGAATGCGCTCATGTCCCGGCCCCCTCCATGAATTCGTCAAGGGCCTCGATGCAGACTTTTTCGGGCCGGTCGAACCAGACTCCCCGGGACATGCCGGTGGCCGGGCTCATGCCGCGCAGGAACAGGTAGAAAACCCCGCCGATATGGCGCTCGTAATCGTAATCCGGCAGGCGCGTTCCCAGGTAGCGGTGCAAGGCCAGCAGATAGATCAGGTATTGCAGGGAATAGCTGTGTTCTCTCATGGATTCCGCGAGGTTCTCCCGGTGGTAGCAATCGGCATGGCCGCCAAGCCAGTTGGACTTGTAATCGGCGATGTACCAGCGCCCCTCGTGTTCGAATGCGAGATCGATGAAGCCTCGCAGATAGCCGTCGATGGTCTGGGGGTCGAGGCCTTCGCGCAGCAATTCCGGGTAGTCGAAACGCCCCAGCAACTCCACCATGGGGCGGCTGCGCAGGCTGTTCACCGGGAAGAAGAATTCGAGTTCCACCAGGCGCTGGCGGATATCGATCAGGCGGAAACCCGGCTGGCCGGGTTCCCGCAATCGGGTCTGGAGGGTGTTTTCCACCATGCCGCGGGCAACGGGGGTCCATTTGGTGGGGATGTCCGCGCGCTGGAGTTGCTCCTTGCAGATCTCATCCAGATTGCGCTCGGGTTCCTCGTCGCGGATTTCGAAAATCCGGTGCAGGCAGGTTCCCACCAGAACGCCCCGGGGAAAGTGGAAGGCGTCCAGCACTTCCGCTTTCTCTTCCGCCGCCTGCCCATCGCCTTCGGCGGCGGAGGCGGCCTGATCATGATCGGGGGCGCCGGCTTCGAGATACCGGCGTGGCGCCTCCGGCGCCTCGGCCTGGGCCGCCGCCAGGGCGCTGAAACTGGTCATCTGGCGGATGCGACGCAGCGGACGATGGAATTCGCGGCTCTGGAGTCTAGCCTCTGCCGCCTCTTCGGGCCGATCGACCTCGGGCAGCGAATCCTGCTCGATGGGCAGTACTTCGATGCCTTGCGGGCACTTGTTCGCCAGCCTTTGCACATCGGCGTCGAATTCGGCGCGGTTTTTTTCCCGGTACCCGGTCTTCAGGAAGGCGTGTACTTTCGCCACGGCGTCGGGAACCGCCGCCCCGGCGTCCCTGGTGTCCTCGTCCATGGCAGCGAGCAGTTTGTCGTGCTCCTCGCCCCGATGCAGCAACCAGGCCAGGGGCGGCAGTTCCTTGTCGCCCTTGCTCGTGATACGGGTCCAGGCGACCACGCAGCGCTCCCGGGCGCGGGTGAGCGCCACGTACAGCCGCCGCATGGACTCGCCGAACTCCTCGAGTTCGCGCAGATCCCGGCTGGCGGCGTCCGGCGCCAGATCGAGTATGGCGGGAAACCGCTTTCCGTCGCGGATGTGGTAGCTGAGCGGATCGTCGGAGCCGCCGCGGATTTGCCTGCCCTGCCAGGCAAAAGGCAGGTAGACGATGGGAAATTCCAGCCCCTTGCTCTTGTGGACGGTCATGATCCGCACCAGGTCTTCGTCGCTGTCGAGACGCAGGGTGTAGGCGTCGTCGGCCGCGGTCTGATCGGCGGACCCGGTGAGGGCGCGCTTGAGCCAGGCGAGAACCCCGGCCGGCGAGAATCGATTCGCGGTTTCGGCTTCCTGCAGCAATTCCGCCAGATGGTACAGATTGGTCAGCCGGCGGGGGCCGGCGGCGTTGCGCAGCAGTTTGCCCGCGCCTCCCCCGGCGCCGACGATCTTGCGCAGCATGGCGCCGACTCCGCTGGACTGCCAGTATTCTCGCCATTCTCCGAAGCGGGCGGCCCAGTCGCTCCAGTAGTTGTCGTCCTCGATCAAGGCGAGCAATCGATCGCTGTCGAGCCCGAACAGGTCGCCCACGAGGGCGGAGCGGCGGTAGTCCTGACGGCCGTGATTGGCCAGTGCCAGCAGCAGGCGATAGAGTTGTTCGGCTTCCCGGGTTTCGAAAACGCTGGAATCGTCTATTTCCACGCACCGGCCTCCTTGCAGGCGCAGGGCCCTGGCGATCTCGCGGCCCTGGTTCCGGGTTGCGACCAGCACCGCGATATCGGAGGCCTTGAGCGGCGCGTCGCCAATCCTGGCCCTGCCGGCCCGGGCGAGGTCAAGCAGGCGGACGATTTCCGCGGCGGTCCGGTTGGTCGCAACATCCGTGGCGGACTTGACGGTCTGCTGATCTTCCGCCAGCCACAGGGCGAACGGCGGCGGCTGTCGGCCGTCGATTTCAAGTCGGGCGGCGTCATCTCGCCCGGCATGGACCGGCGTGAAGCCGATTTCCGGAATCGTGAACGCCAGCGGCATGTCGAATATGGCGTTGCAGGCTTCCACCAGGCCGGGGGTCGAACGCCAGTTGCTATCGAGCCGCAAGTCGGAATCGCTGCCCTGCTGGGCGCTGAGGTAAGCGAAGATGTCGGCGCCGCGGAATTCGTAAATCGACTGTTTGGGGTCGCCGACGATGTACAGGGCGCTGTGCCGGTCCGGCTCCTCTTGCTCCGGTGGCGCATCGGGGCCGGGGTTCTTCCGCTTCCCGTAAATACCGCGGAAGATACGCTCCTGGGTCGGGTCGGTATCCTGAAATTCGTCGATAAGGGCTACGGGAAAGCGGCGGCGGATACTGCCGGCGAGACGCTGCCCGGTGGTCTTGCGGGCCAGCGCATCGCGCATCTCGATCAGCAGGTCGTCGTAGCCGAGGCGTCTTTCCTCGCGTATCAGGCGGCGGATTTCGTCGCCGGCGTGTTCCAGCAGCTCCTTGCGAACCTGCCTCAGGCCGAATTCAAAATGCGTCAGCAGCGCGCCGCAGGCTGCCGCGAGTCGATCAAACGCATCGAACAGGGGATTTTCCGGCAGTTCCCGGCCTTTCTTGCACTTGCTCGCGGCATTGGCGGCGCCGAGATAATCCGCCGCTTCCGCAAAGCCCTCGATGTCCAGCGGCAATTCACCGCTCCCGGCTACTTTCCCGAAGGTTTCCAGATGCCTGGCGACCGTGGCCTTGCGATAACCATTCCGATTGAAAGCATCGCTGTCCAGTACGATTCGGCTGAATTCCTCCCCCTGGGTCCGCCAGGTTTCCACTACCGAATCGAGAATCGCGTGGCAGGCTTGTTCCGCCTCCGCCGGTTTGATTGCCTTGTCGGGAACGCCGCGGATTTCATGAAACAGCTTGGCGCGCAAGCCGCCGTACCACTTCGCAAGCTCTTCGGGCAGAAACTTCTTCTGTTGCAGGAACCTGGCGAGTAACCGGGAGCTGTTGCGAAACCGGTTTTGCCAGAAATCACGAACCACGCCCTCCACTATGCCCGTGCCGTCGCCGCTGACCTCAAAGTCGAAAGGAAAGCCGGTTTCAAAGGCGAACTCGGTCAGCGCCCGCTGGCAGAAGCTGTGGATGGTGAGAATATTGGCCCGGTCGATGTCCAGCAGGGCCAGGTCGATCCGCGCCCTGATTCGCTCTGCATCCAGGGATCCGCCGGCTTCCCATTTTTCGAGTAGCTCCGCCGCCTGGTTGTCGTCCGCCGCCGCCTCGCCACTGGCGTCCTGGATCGCCTTGAGGGTCTTGCGGATTCGCTTGCGCAGCTCCGCCGTGGCGGGCTTGGTGAAAGTGACCACGAGGATGCTGTCCAGGGCAAGCCCCTGCTCCACCACCAGCCGGGCGACCAGGGTGGTAATCGCCCGAGTCTTGCCCGAGCCGGCGCTGGCTTCGATCAGCGTGCGCCCGCCCCCAAGCGGGGTTGCCAACGGCGTTCTGGATGGATCCCGGCTCATATCGGCTTGCTCTGAAACATTGGCAACAGCAGCAGGTCGGCAAGGGCGCGGAATTCATCGTCGAATGGATCCTCTTCTTCGCCGAGGTCCCAGACGAGGCTGTAGTGCGAGTCGTCGCCTTCGGCGGGCGCGTTGCCCCCGGCGTCGTCCCGCCAGGCTTTGCGCGCCTTGCCCATCGCTTCTTCCTCGCTGCCATCGCGCTTGCCCTTCTCCTGGGCGTAGGCCACGGTGGCCTTGGGAAAGAAGCGCAAGGGCTGCGCCAGCCCGTCCCACCAGACCTTGAGCCAATGCCGGATGGTTTCCACTTCCGCATCGGGCGCCGAAAATCCCCTTTCCTTGTCGATCCAGACGCCGACAATGGGCAATGGGCGGTGGCCGGCGGCTATCCAGGCGAGCTGCCGCAGCCGGATATGAATCAGGTCAATGGGGCGTTGCCTGCCATTGCGCCACCAGACCATGCGCGTGGGGCCCACATTGGGGATTGCCCCGGTGAGCCGGAAATCGCCGGTATCCACATCGATATACACCGGCTCGGCGGCCAGCGCTTCCGCGTGGGGTTCAAGCTTCCCGCGCAGTTGCTCGACTTCACTGAACGCCTGGTCGCAGCTCAGGGCGCCGAATCCGCCATAAGGCAGCTTGCCATTCGCCAGCAGCCTTGACCTGACTTCGGAAGTGGCGACTTTTCGCTCGCGTTGCGGGTCGGTCCGGGTCAGAATCTCGTCGCGCAGGGCCCAGCGCTCATAGCCATTGAGACGCAGTGACTCGACTTCCTCAACGGCGTCCTCTTCCTCATTGAGATACACCGAAAAGCGTTCCCGCAGAAAGCCCCTGGCCGGATTGGCGAAAAACTTCTCCAGTTCTTCGAGGCTGATCTTGCGCCGTAAAATGTCCGGCTCCGGAATGGGGCTGGAAAACCGCTTCGACGGTTCCCTGTCCCCATCCCGCAACAGCCGGGCCGCATCGAGCATGGTGGGCGAATAGCCGAACAGCCCCTGGTCGCCGCTGAAGTATCGCGCGCTGAAAGGCTGCAATGGATGGTCGAAGCGGAAGCCATCCCGCAGCGCCGCGGCGGATTCGGGCTTGCCAGTCCCTGACGCGGGAAATCTCGCAGCGAGATAGTCGAGGAGTTCATCCACCACCACCGAAGGCGGGATTTCGGCGTCGTCACGCTGGTTGCGCCCGGTGTAGGTGACCACAAAGGCCTTGCGCGCCGCGAGCAGGGCTTCGAGAAAAGCGAAGCGGTCGTCGTGGCGCGGGTCCCGGTCGCCCGGGCGGCGCTCGTCGCGCTCCACGAGGTCGAAAGTGTGGCGCGACGGCTTGCGCGGAAATCCGGCGTTGTTCATGCCCGCGGCGCAGATAATCTTCGCCGGCAGAATCTGTCCCGGCGCCAGGGAGGCGATGGTGGCGCTGTCGGCGAGCCGCGCCGGGCCAAGCGATGGGCTCGCGGCGGCCTCCCGTAGCGCTTTTCGCACCACCTCAAAGGAGAACTTGCAATCGATGCGGCCTGCCTCGGCGGCGAAATTCTCCAGCAGCATGACGACTTCCCCGAATTCCTCGGCGGCCTTGCGCTTTTGCTCGAATCCCCGGTAAGCGTCGTCTCGGGAGCCATTGTCGAAAAACCGGTTCAGCAACGCGCGCAGGGCCGTTTTCCAGTGTTCCGCATCGCCGGGTTTGTCCAGCTCGTCGCTGAGGGCGAAGGCGGCGTCACAATAGGAGATGAACCTGCCCAGTATCGCGTAGTCGTCTTCCCCCGCTTCGAACCCGCCTTCCTTGCGAATCGAGCAGGGAGCAATCCCCAGGGAAAGGTCATCGGTGTCGCCCGCGGCGTATCCCAGCAGCAGCCGGTTGAAGCCGTCGCGCCAGGTATTACCGGGCAAGACCGGCGCCGTGGCGCCCTCGCTTGCGAGATTGCGCCGGATTCCCGCCTGCTTGACCCAGTCGCGAATCGCCGGGATATCTTCTTCGGCGATTTCAAAACGAGCCCGCACCGAAGGCGCATCCAGCGGGGCAAGAACGGACTCCACGCCATAGCGGGCGCCGGGCAGGGACAGGAGATCGAAAAAGGCTCGCACCGTGGGTGAATCCGCCGCCTGGATGCGCGACAGCCTGACCGGGATGCGTCCCTCGGCCTCGAATACGGCCTCGATGGCCGGCCCGTATCGCGCCAGGTTCGGCGTCAGTATCAGGATGTCCGCCGGCTCGATATCGGGGTGGGTTTCCAGCAGGTCGAGGAGGCGGTCGTGGAGCGCTTCGGCCTCGCGCATGGCGGAATGGCAGCAGTGGATTTGCAGTGAGTTGTCGGCCTCGGCCGGCGCCGCGGCCGCCGCCTCTGCGGCGCCGCGGACTTCCTGAATGTCGCCCTGCACCGCGGCTAGCCGGCTATGGGTGGCGGCGGGGGCAAACAAGGGCAGAGCTTCGGCATGCTGGGCGATGAGGTTTTCAAAGGTATCGCGCCCGGCAAGCCCCCAGGCGGCAAGCAAGGGGTTGCCCTCCTCGTAATGCTGTTCGGCGGAATTCGCTTCCTCGGACCGAAACCGGATTTCCCGCTCGGAGCGCAGGTCGCTCCAGTATTCCGAGCTCGGATTGAGCAGGAAAACATGCAGCTCGATGTGCCCGGCGAGCTGCTTGAGCCATTGCAGATAGGCCGGCGAAAGCGCCGAAACGCCGAACACGAACGCGCGCCGCGGCCAGTCCCGCGGCGCATTGCCTGCCGCCAGTGCCCGCTCGAACCCATCCAGGGCATGCACCCAGTGCCGTTCGGGAACCTTGCGCGCCAGCAAATGCCACAGCCGCGCCTGCCAGTGGGGGAATTCGCCACGCTCCCAGCTTCTGATCCAGTCGCCGCGGAAGTTGACGCAGCGGTCGAAGATTCCGGCGAGCTTGTCCGCGAATTCGAAGCGTTTCAGTTCGTCTTCGTCGGCAAGAAACTCGTCCAGGGCAGCCGCATCGCCGGCCCGGGAAAATTCCGGCAGGGATTCGAACAGATGCCAGCGCAGGGTGCCCGGAGAGAACCCCTGTTCCTCCGACAGGGCGGGAAGCGCGGAACGCAGTATCGACCAAGCGAAGGCCGCCGGCAATTCCAGCGAGAGATTCGCGGCGATGCCCAGTTCCCGGGCGATCTCAAGCCCCAGCCAGCGCCCCATGGTCTGATGGGGCACAACGATCCGTTCGGCTGCCAGTGGCTCGGATGGGTTGGAGGCAATCAGCCCGGCCAGCTCTCCCGCCAAAGTCTCAAGCCGATTCGAATGATGTACCCGCAACCCTCTCTCCTTCAGGGCGAAATCCGAAACAGGGGACTCATGAAGACTGCTTCAATCGGATTCGTTCACTTTGTCGAGCATTTTGTCCCTGCGAGCGGCAAATCCGGAGTGTACTTCTCCGCGTTGCCGGTGAACTTGCGGGACAGCACACCGGCCTACCCGGAAGGAACATGTTGCATGGCTCATGTCAGTGCCGGTTCGTGACAAATTGAGTGCAGCGTAACACAGTAACCGTCATTGCGTTCGCGTGGTCCCCGACACCAACTCATTCTGCGCTCACTTGCGGGATCTCGCCGGGAGACCGGGATGAGATTCTTGATTCAGGTGGCATGAGCCCCGGAATAGGCGTTGACGAGCACTACGCCGCTGACGATCAGGACCAGGAGCGCCTGCCATGGCAGGGCCTGCTGGTAGAAGATCAGGCTCAGCAGCGCCACGAGGAATACGCCAAGCCCCGCTCAACGAAATGCTAAAGTGTTTTCGTTACGTCACTTTCCGCGTGTCCTGGGCACAAAACCCGCGGTGTAACCGAACGGGCGTCCGATCTTGTTGAGCGTTTCCACCGTCGGATTGCCCTCGTCACGCTCAACCTTGGCCAGAATCCGGGGGGCGATACCGACGATGCGCTCGGCATAGGCTTTCTGATTCATACCCGAGATTTTTCGCATGCGACGCACCGCCTCGCCCAGAGACAGCTCATGGTTATTTATTGCCTCGATGAGTTCGCGCTTGGCGAGTGCCGTGTCCT
Organism: Pseudomonadales bacterium; assembly: GCA_022825945.1. GTDB lineage: Bacteria > Pseudomonadota > Gammaproteobacteria > Pseudomonadales > Pseudohongiellaceae > UBA9145. Next base: position 8,387 of record JAJDVS010000041.1, on the reverse strand, counting down.
CTTGCGATCGTTTTGCCATCGGAATTCCTACAAGGCCAGTAACTGTTGGGAGTGCGCCCGAATATTGGGGCTGCGCTGTTCGACGATGTCGTCGTCAACGCCGCTCTCGCGCATGATATCGGGCAGTTGCCGCACGAGGCGCCCGAACTCGCGCAGCGCCGCCCGAACGGTCTTTTCCTTGCCCGGAAAGAGTGCGGCAACCTTGAGCCAATCGGGTTCTCCAGCGGTCTCGGTTTCACCCGACCAGCGGCAGACGCGCGCGATGCCTTCGGGATCCAGGTACATTGGCGCGAAGTCAAACAACGGCGCCAATTTGACAAGCCCGCTCTCGTAACGCAGCAATGCCGTATTGCGGCCGTGATTGTCCTTGTTGCCCAGAACGACATTTACGACGTCGCGCTTGATGTACTCGAGCAAATCGGCTTCGGGCTCGGTGCAATATGCTTTGATGGCTTCGCACAGCACTTCGTGCTCAACACGCGCGCCATATTCGGCAATGCCGGCAGCAGAGTACAAACTCTCCATTCCATAACGTTCGACATCGCCGTCACCCACACAACGATCGAAACGGGGTACGAAAAGGTGGTCGTCCTCCCACTCCAGTTCAGCGAACACCGCAAGACCCAACCGATCGGCGACGCGCATGTAAGCCGCCTCATTGCGCAGCACCTTGCGATCCGCCGCGCGATCTCCCCGAGGTCGTTTTATCAGCCAGTGCGATTGCACTTCCTCGTCGGCAAGCCGCCCTTCGGCGTGCCAGGCGCCGCGGTGGTCCCGGGCAAGCAGCAACTTGGGCGCCGCGCCTTGCACGTCCGTGGCGCCCGCGGCGTAGATGCCATTCAGGAAAGCGTATTCGACGAAGGTTTCGTTCCGCGCCAATACATCCGCTCGATCGAAACCCGGGTGATCTTTCATGGCCACGATATCGCCCGCGGCCGTTGGCGCCGGTGTGTTCGGATCCTTCGCGGAGACCGCTTCGGCAACGCGGATGCATCCGGGCGGATAGGCCGTGCCGCGCAGCAGCAATTGCCAGTCCGCCGCCGGACCGTCCCGCAATTCGAGTCGCTCAAGCCATTGCCCGCGGCCGTAACCAGTCGGCAAAAGGTCGAGAACGAAGGGTGGCCAACGTTCCAGCCGGTGCAGTTGAAAGTCCGCCGGGAATCGGCAACTCAAGCCCGCCGCAACCGAGGTGGCGGAACCCGCGTAATCAGCGGCATACTCAAGCTCATATTCGAAGCGACAGGCACCGGCGATCCCGGCCTGTTCATCGACCGGAGTGAGCGTGGCGGCGGGTTGCCATTTGCCGCCGCGGTAGATTTCAAGTGTTGCAGCCATTCAGAAAATTCGCAATTAGTTCACTAAAGTGTTTCAATATTTACGAATCACGCGCTAACTGGACCACTATAGTGAATCAAATGAATCGTCAGGTCAACTTGAGTGGCGAAAATAACCCTAAATGACTAAATCGGAAGAGCAGGGCTCGGGCGGCGGCTTTGTTTTGCGGCATGAAGGCGGCAGGATCGAAGCTGGCAAGCTGATCCTGGCTGATCTGGCGGCCGGACGAAAACCAGCCGTGGACCTGAGTCCGTTCCGGCCCGACCGATTCTGAAGTTTCCCTATACGGCGTGAGCGCCGGAAGAATACGAATTCACCAGCACGACACCGCCGACAATGAGGGCAAGGCCGAGAATCGCCTGCCATTGCAAGGCCTGGCCGTAGAACATCAAGCTCAGCAGCGCCACCAGGAAAACGCCGAGGCCGGCCCAACTCGCATAAACGATGGCGATGGGAATATCCCGGATCGCATAGGTGAGCAGGTAGAACGACAGGGAATAGGCCGCGATCAACACGACGCTCGGCAGCAGCCGCGTGAAATTCTGCGAAACCGGCAACAACATCGTGCCGGTGACTTCGAAGACGATCGCTCCCGCGAGATACAGGTAAGCCATTACGAATTTCTCCTTTCGGTTTTGCAAGGCGGCAACCTCGTGGGATGCCGGGTGGGTGTCCCCTCGGGGCCACCAATACCAGATGCGGGCGCCGCCCACGTCGAGCAGCCCTTCCCCGGCGGGCGCCTGTTCCGGCGTCCCACTCCAGCTTGTCTGTGCCCCTGTTACTCGCATCAGGCCGATTCGCCCACAGATCAGTCGGTATGCAAGCGAGCGATATTACAATGCCAGGAGCCTGCGCCGTAGGAATTCGCGAAAGCGAAAATTCGCTATCGCCGCGCCCCTGGCTGGTCGATTGAGGAGAATATTGGTGAATATGCAACGAAATCGAGCGGCCGGGGGCGTGGATGAGAGTGGATTTGCAGCCGTGAATTCCTACGGCGCAGGCTCCTAGGGCCGTGCAAGTCCCCGGTCCCCGGCCGGCTTCGCCTGATTGCGGCGATGAGAGAAATTCCAGTATGGTTTTCCGGATGTCGGTCGAAAGGCTTACAGAAGAGTATCAATACGCCACGTCTACATGGAGCATCTTGACAGTGAAGAAAACCGGGCAGGACGATATCTCAGCGTTGTTCGATGAGTGGAATAGCGCGATACAAACCGGAAATCCGGAAAACGTTGCTGCCCTCTATGAAGAAGGCACAGCCATTCTGCTTCCGACCATGTCCAGTAAAGTGAGACATGATCACGAGGAAATCGCGGATTATTTTGTTCAATTCCTCGCCGAAGGCCCGGTGGGAAGAATCGATGAAGGGAATGTCCGGATCTTTGGCGGGATTGCCATAAATTCCGGCCTCTATACCTTTACTTTCGAAGACGATTCATCCGTGCGGGCGCGGTTCACTTTCGTATATCGCTGGAACGGTCAACGCTGGATGATCGTGGAGCATCATTCCTCGGCGATGCCCGGGTAATCACTAAAAAATTCAGGGATTTGTCCTCAGACGTCGCCAGGCAATGGTAATGGACGTCAGCGAAAATATTGCGGCAGCGCCGCACAGCAGGATAAGCAGGATATCCCAAAGAGGCCGGCGATAGATCAGAACACTGAAATCCAGTGTATGCAGTCCATTGTAGAGCCATCGTTGTACCCGGTTTCTGAAAGTCAATCGCTCCAGCAGCTGGCCTGTTTGTGCATGTATATGAAACCAGGTCGATTCGGGAAGCGTCAGGCGCGGCGCGTTGCAACAGTTCCGCCGGCCCCGCGCGAATTTGCCCGGCGTCGAGGACGGGCAGTCCGGCATGCCGTTCGTTCTCGGTGAGTTCTGGAAAAGGAACATACATCATCACCATGCCGGTCAGGGGCCACATGACGAACAGCAGGCACATGCCGACGCCGAGCCAGCGGTGAAAAAGGAAAAGCCAGCGCTTGATTCTCACGGCAACCCCCGGTAAACGGCTGGCCCGACCTTTAAGGTCGGGCCAGCGCATTCTACAGGCAGCTTAAAAGAAGCGATAATCCAGGCTCAGGCTTACAGTGCGCGGTCTGCCGATCAGCCAGGTGTCGTTCCAGTAATATGCGGCAGAGGCATAAAGTTCATCGAACAGGTTGTCGATGCGCAACGCAACGGACAGATCATCATTAAAGCGCCAGCGTGCAGAGGTATCGACTACCGTGTAGGAAGGAATCGGGAGCACCGGGTGATAACGCTCGCCGACATGACGGGCATCGGCCAGTATCTGCAGATTGCCAAGTGGAGCCCAGGATAACCCGAGGTTGAAGGTTTCTTCAGGCGCTTCCACCGTTGCCCCGTTGGCGCCAACAGTTCTATCCAGGTCCACGACAGTCCCATTGGCCGTCAAGGTCAAGGCTTCGCTCAAGGCATAGGTCAGGCTGAGCTCCACCCCTTGGGAGCCCTTCTCCGGAATGACGATCCGGTCATCGGGGTTGAGGGAATTCGGATCGTCTTCAACAAGGTCATTCTTGAGGATGTCAAACAAGGCCAGGGTCCAGTGCAAGCGATCGTCCAGCGAGCTTTGCTTGATGCCGACTTCGAATTGTTCACTCCTGGTGAAATCCACTTCCCGATATTGGCTTCTGGTCTGCACGATGCTGTTGCTCGGGTGGGTGGCGCCGGTCGAGTATTGAGCGTAAAGCGCCGAAGAATCGCTCAGATCGAAGACCAGCCCTGCCCGGCCTGTCAGGGCGTCCGCGTTTTGAACGAAGATCGGCGGATTGCTGACATCGTTGTAGTCCGTTTCAACGTCCTCATGACGCAATCCCAGCACCAGCGTCAGCGATTCGTTGAGGCCGATCTGGCTCTCGGCGAATGCCGCCATTTGGGCGACATCGGAGAAGATTTCCGTTCTGTCCATGGCAGCGGTGAGGTCGGAGAACCGGCGGGGCATGAAGCTGAAGGCATCGACGACATCATAGTCATTGTTCCAATCGACGCCATTGGGATTTGCGCCGCCAAAATTGGTTCCCCGCTTGAAGGCGACATCGTTGATTTCAAAGCCTGCCGAGGTTTTGAGTTTGCGTGCGGCATCGCCTGCGTCAAACGTAAAGTTGGTGCGAAAGCCGCTGTGTTCGATGCCGTGAGCAATGACCAGCGGCGAATCGCGCCTGACCGTGCCCGCTGCCCGGTCGTATCGGTACCAATCCAGCGTCCTCCAGTAACGATCGCTGTCCATGCTGTAATACTCGGACTGCATATCCACGCGTTCACTGATGTTCCAGTCTGCTTTTATGCGGGCTGCCCCATCCTTGTAGCGGATATCCCCATCGCTGACATCATAGTTTTTTTCCAGTAGTTCATCGGGAAATTCCCCGTCGACCAGTGGGGTTCCGGAGTATTGCATGGGTTCCTGCTCACCCTGATCGTAGCGTGCCGTCAGCGAGAAATCCTCGGTGACCTGCCACAACAGCGAAGCGGAAATCATCTCGGATCCGCTTTCCGCCCTGTCCACCCAGTTATCGGACTGGTTGCTACTGTAATCCAGACGGTAAGCGAGGTTATCGGTGAGCCCGCCGGTCAGGCTGGCGCCGATGAAACGGGTATTGTTTTCACCAAAAGACACACGCATATCGCCACTTTGTTCCTGCTCTGGCCGTTTGGGGATGACATTGTATGCACCGCCAATGCCGCCTTCGCCGTACAGTACGGAGGAAGGCCCCTTCAGTACCTCTATTCGCTCGACGCCCCAGGTGTCGAAGGGAAAGGTGAGGGTGTTGAATGCGTTGTAGTAATTGGCGCCATCGAATAACTTGGTAATAGACCCTTGGCCAAAAAAGCCCCTGGCGGCGATGTTCTGGTTACCATTGGCATGGTGCGCGTCATTGGTAAAACCGGCGGTGCGGGTGACAGCTTCCAAAACACTGGTATCCAGGCGTTCACGAATCGCATCGCCGTCAATGATTTCCACCGTTGCCGGCGATTCCATTATGGTCAGCCCCAGCCGGCTGCCAGTCTGGTTGTCGCGGTCGCCGAAAACGAAGACCTCCTCTATACCCTCCGGCGCTTCCTCGGCGGGACCACCCCACACAGCGGGCGCGGTTGCCGCCAGCCAGGGCGCCGCCGCCAGCCAGGCGAGTTTTCCAAGTTTCATAACCCATCTCCAAGTGAATAAATTTGCTCGCGTAGCGATCAAGCGCGGGGTGCCGCTACGCAAGAGGATGGAATGTTATAATATTTCGTTTTTCTTGCAAACTCCGGCTGGTTCGCCTTGCATTGAAATCCAGCGGCACTACAATGCGCATGCAATTCGCGGCAGCTATCCGGAGAGAGGAAGATATGGACAGAATCCGCATCGGCATGATGGGGCTTGGCCAGGTTGGCCGGCAGATTTATCGGCTCGCCCTCGCGGATGATCGCTTCGATGTGGTTGCGGTCTCCGACATCGGCCAGCCGGAAATCCTGCGTCATCTGCTCGACAAGGACATGGGCCGCAGCGGCGAAGTGCGGCTTGAAGACAATTGCCTGGTCAGCCCGGGTTCGCGCAGCCGCTTGATGGCGGCGGAAAAACCCGGCGAGATTCCCTGGGATGTGTTCGCAGTGGATTTCGTCATCGACGCCACCGGACGCTTTCGCTCCCGGAACGATCTCACGCCCCATCTCGACAGCGGCGCGGCGCGAGTCGTCACTTCGATGTTGCCGGTGGACGAGATCGACCGGGTGGTGCTGTTCGGCGTCAACGAAGACCGGATGCGGCGGGAAGATCGAATCGTTTCAGCCGGTTCCGCCTCCACCGCGGCTACCGCCATGACGCTGAAAGTACTGTCGGACCGGTTCGCCATTGAACATGCTTCCATGACTTCGGTGCATGCCTACACCAGCGACCAGAGCCTGCAGGACTACGCCGGCGCGGACTACCGCCGCAGCCGCTCGGGCGCGCGCAACATCATCCCCAACGACACTCCCGCCCTGCGCTGGATCCAGCAACTGATGCCCCAACTGCAAGGCAGGATGACCGCCTGCGCGCTCAATGTGCCGGTGCAGACCGGCTCCATGCTCGACATCACGGTTTCGTTGCGGGAGGCGGCCCCGGACATCGAAGGCGTACGCAAGCTGTTCAAGGAAGCCGCCCTGGCGCGGCCTGACCTCATCGAAACCACCAACGATCCCATCGTTTCTTCGGATGTGCGGGGCTGCGAAAAATCCCTGCTTGTGGACCTGAAAGGCTGCATGCCGGCAGGCTCGCGCATGCTCAAGATTCTGGCCTGGCATGAATCCCTCGGCCACGCCAGGAGAATCCTCGACGTGATCGGCGCATATTCGGAATTCGACGGTAAACTCAAGCGGGAGGCAGCCTGATGAGAGTCGCAATCAATGGTTTCGGCCGCATCGGGAGAGCCGTGTTCCGAATCGCCGAGGCGGACCCGAACATCGAGATCGTCGCCATCAACGACCTGTTCGACAACGACGCCCTGCGTTACCTGCTGAACTACGACACGGTAATGGGGCGCTTCCCCGGCAAGGTCAGCATCGAAGGCGGCGAAATGGTCACTCCGGGGACCCGGGCAAAAATGCTGCAGGAGAGGAATCCGGCGCAACTGCCCTGGAAGGAGCTTGCCGTCGATGCCGTGGTGGAGTCCACGGGCGTATTCCGCAGCAAAGCCCAGGTGTCGATGCATCTTGAAGCCGGTGCCCGGCGCGCGCTGCTGACGGTGCCGGCGAAGGACCAGATCGATTACACCGTGGTGATGGGAGTCAACGAAGAAGGGCTGACGCCCGAACACCGCATTGTTTCCAACGCCAGTTGCACCACCAACTGCCTGGCGCCCGTGGCCAAGGCGCTGCACGACGAATTCGGCATCCGCGAAGGCGTCATCAACACCGTCCACGCCTACACCAACGACCAGAGCCTGGCCGACGTGCCACATTCCGACTGGCGCCGCTCAAGGGCCGCCGCCGAGAACATCATCCCCACATCCACCGGCGCCGCCAAGGCCGTGGGAGAGGTCTTGCCCGAACTCAAGGGCCGCCTCGACGGCATCGCCTCAAGAGTCCCCGTGCCCGATGGCTCGGTGGTGGACCTGTTCGTGGAACTCGACAAGGAAGTCACCGCCGGGCAGGTGAACGAGATCATGCGGGCGGCGGCGGATTCCCGGCGGATGCGCGATGTGCTCGAATACACCGAAGAGCCCATGGTGTCCTCCGACATCATCGGCAACCCCCACTCCTCGATTTTCGACGCCAGCTTCACGCAGGTCAGCGGCGGCCGCTTCCTCAAGGCTCTGAGCTGGTACGACAACGAATGGGGCTACTCGAAGCGAGTCTGCGACGTGCTGGGCTTGATGGCGGGACAGTATTCCATGTGATCGGCTCTAGGAGCCTGCGCCGCGGGAATTCGCGAAAGCGAAAATTCGCTATCGCCGCGCCCCCGGCCGGTCGGTTGAGGCGAATATTGGTGGATATTCAACGAAATCGAGCGACCGGGGTCGTGGATGGGAGCGGATTTGCAGCCGTGAATTCCTGTGGCGCAGGCTCCTGGCCATCCCTGGCGCGGAAGTTGCAGTCGTTGTCGAGGAAATCGAACAGCGCGGTGTAAAACTGCATGTTGTGGTCGAAGCCGAGAGTGTCCACGGTATGCGCGGCGTCAATGAGTTTTTCGTAGCGGAACGGCTTGTCGCGGCGCTCGAGTTCCAGCGCGAACAGGTCGCTGTGTCGGATCGGCACGATGAGATCGCGGTCGCCATGGACGAGCAATACCGGAATATTCACATCGTCCATGTTCTCGATGGGCGACAGGCCGCCCCGGGTGCGCTGGAACATTTCGCGGAAGCGGTAGTTCCATTCTTCCTTGGCGATCAGTTCCATGCTGCTCACTCCGGCGCCGGCGATCGAGCACCGGTAGATGTTCGGCTCGCGCATGGCGCCGACCATGGCCGAGTAACCGCCGTAGCTCCAGCCGAAAATCGCCATCCGCTCCGGGTCGGCGATGCCCTGCTCCACGAGGAATCGCATGCCGTCGTCCACATCGTCCTGCATGCGGTAGCCC
>JAJDVS010000054.1 GCA_022825945.1 Pseudomonadales bacterium | reverse complement strand
GATGTCGTGGATGAGGCCGGCCACCATGCCGCAGGACCAGGCGCCGGCGTCCATTTCGCCTTCGAGCATGACGCGCGGATAAACGCCGACGACTTCTTCCATGATGTCCTCGAAGCTGATTTCCTGGCCGAGTTCCTTTTCCTTCTCCAGCAGTTTTTCCACCGCGGCGTTGGTCAGCACGCGTTCAGTGTTGCGCAGGGGGCGCATGATCAGCCGGGTTTGCAACTCGTCGGCCTCGACCAGAGCCTGTTTGACGTTCTCGTGAATCGGCGCTTCCTGGGTCGCCATGAAGCGGGTGCCCATGTTCATGCCGTCGGCGCCCATGGCGAGGGAGGCGACGAGGGAGCGGCCGTCGGCCTGGCCGCCCGAGGAGACGAAGGGGATTTCCAGTTCGTCCGCGGCGCGCGGCAGCAGGATCATGTTGGGGATGTCGTCCTCGCCGGGGTGGCCGCCGCATTCGAAGCCGTCGATGCTGGCGGCGTCGCAGCCGATGCGCTGGGCCTTGAGCGCGTGCCGCACGGAGGTGCATTTGTGAATCACCTTGACGCCGGCGTCTTTCAGGTACGGCAGCACCTGCTGGGGATTGTTGCCGGCGGTCTCAACGATCTTCACGCCGCTGTCGATGATCACCTTGACGATGGCCGGATAATCGACCGATCTGACGGTGGGCAGAAAGGTCAGATTGACGCCGATGGGCTTGTCGGTCATGTCCTGAGCCCTGGCGATCTCGTTGGCGAGATCGGCTGGCGTTTTCTGGGTCAGCGCGGTAATGATGCCGAGGCCGCCGGCCTCGGAAACGGCCGCCGCGAGTTCGGCGAAACCGACGTAATGCATGCCGCCCTGGATGATGGGATGCTCGATTCCGAGCATTTCGGTGATTCGTGTTTTCATGATCCTCTCTCAACGCACCACAAGCCGGGCCGAATGCTCTCATTCTCCGAAACAGATGTCATCCCCCAGAGGTTAGCCGATTGCTATTGACGTGGGCTTGCGGCACTCTTGTTGGCGCTCTGACAAGACTAATCGACAGGGGACGGACATGACGTATCGGGCGCCATTGAAGGAGATGCGGTTCTTTCTGCGCGAGTTGGCCGGTGTCGATGAAGTCTGCGGCCAGGCGCCGTTCGAGGAAGCCAGCCCGGACCTCGTGCCCGCCATTCTGAAAGAGGCCGCCAAACTCGCCGAACACGTACTGGCCCCGCTCAATGGCGCCGGCGAATCCGACCCGCCGGAAATCGTGGAAGGCCAGGTGCGCGAGACTGCGGGTTTCGCGGAAGCCTACCGGCAATTTGCCGAAGGCGGCTGGAGCGCCTGCTCCGCAAGTCCCGAATTCGGCGGCATGGGCCTGCCCCAGGCCATCAATTGCGCGGTTTCCGAGATGTGGGCGGCGGCCAATCTGAGCTTTTCCATTTGTCCGATCCTGAGCATGGGGGCCGCCGAAGCGCTGGAATCCCACGGCGACGAGGCGCTGCGGACTCGCTATCTGGAAAAGCTCGTCAGCGGCCAGTGGACCGGCACCATGAACCTCACCGAACCCCAGGCCGGCTCCGACCTCGGCGCGATTCGCAGCAGGGCGGTTCCCGAAGGCGACCATTACCGCATCTTTGGCCAGAAGATATTCATCTCCTGGGGCGACCACGGCATGGCCGAGAACATCGTCCATCTGGTGCTCGCCCGAGTCGATGGCGCGCCTGGGGGCGTGCATGGGATTTCCCTGTTTCTGGTACCGAAATTCCTGCCCGGGGCCGATGGCATTCCCGGCGAGCGCAATGACGTTCGGCCCATCGCCCTGGAGCACAAGATGGGGATCCAGGGCAGCGCCACCTGCGCCATGGCCTATGGCGAAGCCGGCCAGGGCGCCGTGGGCTGGCTCATCGGCGAGGAAAACAAGGGTCTTTCGTACATGTTCACCATGATGAACAGCGCCAGACTGCATGTGGGCCTGGAAGGCGTGGGCATTGCCGAACTCGCCTGCCAGAAAGCCGTCGCCTTTGCCGCCGAGCGCGTGCAGGGCCGGCCCCTGGGGCGCAGCGACGGAACCATCATCCACCACCCCGACGTGCGGCGCATGATCATGTTGATGAAATCCATGACCGAGGCGGCGCGGGCGATCTGTTATGCCGCCGCCGGCGCCATGGACCGGGCCCGCACCGGAGTGGCCGGCGCCGAATCCAGGGCCGCATTGCTGATTCCCGTCGCCAAGGCCTGGAGCACCGAAATCGCCCAGGAGACGGCTTCGCTGTGTCTGCAGATTCACGGCGGCATGGGCTATGTGGAAGAGACCGGCGCCGCGCAAATCGTGCGCGATGCCCGCATCACCACCATCTATGAAGGCACCACGGCAATCCAGGCCAATGATTTCATCGGTCGCAAGGTGCAGCGCGATGGCGGCGCGGAGCTTGCGCGGCTATGGCGGGAATCCGGCGAAATCTGCTCGCGGGCGGAACAGTCGAACCGGCTTGCCGCGGCGGCGGATTCGATTCGGGAGGTCCTTGGGGAAGCTGAAGAGCTGCGACAATGGCTTTTGCGGCAAAACGATACGACTCGGGCGGCGGCGGCGGTGAATTTTCTCATGGGCTGCGGCACCTTGATGGGCGCCTGCCTGCTGCTCAAGTCCGCCCTGGCGGCCGAGGCGGCCATGGCGCGGGAACCGGACTTCCACGAGTCGCGCATCCGCCTCTGCCAATTCTTCGCGGCCCAGGTTTTGCCCCGGGCCGAGGCGTACTTCAGCGCCTTGCGCGGCGCGTCCCTGCCGGACCAGTTGCTGAGCGACCAGGCCCTGGAAATCGCCTGATGCGGGCTCCTGGGACGTTCATTCGATTCCTCATGGCTTCCAGTTGATCGTTTTCCGCTATCTGGCAAGGCAGGTGTGGTTGACCACCGCCGTTGTGGCGCTGATTCTGCTCGGCGTGGCGGTGATTTCCCGCTTTGTGCAGTATCTTGGCGAAGCCGCAAGCGGCCAGAAGGCGGTGGACGCCCTGCTGCTGATCATGCTCTATCGCCTGCCGGAATTCCTGCTGGTCATCCTGCCCCTGGCGCTGCTGCTCGGCATCGTACTCGCCTATGGCCGCATGTACGCCGAAAACGAAATGGTCAGCCTCATGGGCGCGGGCATCGGTCAAACCCGGCTGCTGCGGATCACCCAGGGCATCGCCGGCGCGGTCATGGCGCTGATGGCTTTGCTGAGCCTCGGACTGGCGCCCTGGGGCATGCGCCATGCGGAAGCCATCGTCCAGGACCAGGAGCAGCTCACCGAACTCGACTTGATCGTGGCGGGGCAGTTCCGCAGCTTCAGCGATGGCGACCGGGTTACCTGGGTCGAAGCCGTCAGCGATTCCGAAGCGGGAGGACGGGAATTGCGCAATGTCTTCGTGGCCCTTGCCGGAGAAGACAACGCGCCGGTGATCGTACTCGCCGACTCGGCCCGCCCGGTACTCGACGAGGCCACCGGCGCCCGCTACATGCACATGGATCGCGTGGCCCAGTACGATGGCGTTCCGGGAGACGCGCAATTCCGCCTCGGCCGCTTTGATTCCCAGTCGATTCTCCTGCCGCAACCGACCGGGTTCGAGGAGACCCTGGAACAATCGACCATTCCCAGTCTGCAACTGCTTGCATCCGCCGAGCCGTTGCATCTGGCGGAACTGCAATGGCGCCTGTCGCTGATTGCCCTGGTCCCGGTGCTGGCGGCGCTGGCGATTCCCCTGAGCCGGGTGCGACCGCGGCAGGGACGATATCTCAAGCTGTTGCCTGCGGCTTTTCTCTATGTGGTGTATTTCGCCGCACTGGAATTCTTCCGCGATGCCGTGGAAGACGGCGGCTCGCCCTTCAGCCTGTGGCTGGTGCACGCTGCTTTCCTCGCCCTCGCGCTGTTGCTCGGGCGCAGTGAAATGCCAGGTGGAAGCCGAACATGAACCGGCTCGACAGTTTGCTGCGAAACGCCATGCTGCTGGCCACGGCAGGCGCGACCCTGGTGATTCTCAGCCTGGACATGACTTTTTCCCTGATGGACCAGATGCGGGACACCAATGCCGGCTATACCGCGCTGGACGCCGTGGTTCACGTGTTGTGGACGACGCCGGCCAGCCTCCATGAACTGCTGCCGTTTGCAGCGCTCGGCGGCGCCCTCATCGGGCTCGGCATGCTGGCCTCGGGCAATGAACTGGTAGTCATGCAGAGCGCCGGAGTCTCCACTGGAAGAATCCTGTTTGCCGTGTTCAAGCCCACGCTTGGGATCATGCTGTTCGGCCTGCTGATCGGCGAGTATGTGGCGCCGCCCCTGGAGCGGCAGGCGGAAAGCCACCGGGCGGAATTACGTGGCGCCGACCCCGGGACGGCGCTGGAGCAGGGCGCCTGGTACAAGTCCGGCGACGAGTTCATCCATGTGGGCGCCATCAGCCCCGATGGCGCTTCGCTGATCGGCGTCAGCCGCTACCGCAGCGATGGCGGCGGCGAACTGCTTTCGGCCAGCTTCGCCGCCAGCGCGCACTATGTGGCGGACCCCGAAGCGCCGCACTGGCGCTTGCGGCAGGTGCGGGAGAGCCGCTTCACCGGCGAAGACATCGTTTCCAACAGCTATCCGGAGCAGGAATGGCGCGTAGACCTGTCGCCGGATTTGCTCGGGGTTTTGCTCATCGAGCCGGATCAGCAGCCCATCAGCGGATTGTGGCGCATGGCGGAATTCCTGGAGGCGGAAGGCCTCGACAGCGCACCGCATTTTCTCGCATTCTGGAAAAAACTGCTGCAACCTCTGGCGACCCTGGCGCTGGTGCTGGTGGCGGCCTGTTTCGTGTTTGGCCCCCTGCGCGAGGCAACCATGGGCTACCGGATTTTTGTGGCGCTTTCCGTGGGGCTCGGATTCACCATCGTGCAGCGCATTCTGGAGCCATTGAGCCTGCTGTTCGGTTTCTCGCCCCTGCTCGCCGCCGCCGCGCCCATTCTTCTGCTCGCCCTGCTCGGCTGGCTGTTGCTGCGCCGGGTAAACTGAAGAACCCACTTTTGCGGGAAGCCGGAATCCCGTATTCTTGCGCCCTGCCTTCATGCAATGAAACTGGAGACGCACCCATGTCACTCCGTATTCTGCTATCCGGCCTCACCCTGATTTTCAGCCTGCCGGCGCTGTCCCAGGTTCCCATCATCCAGCCCGGCCTGCCGGGGGAGCCGAGCCGCCAGATCAGCGCCGAGGAAGCTTCGGACCTCGCTGGCCTCAAGTTCTCCGAGGCCGATGTACATTTCATGCGGGGCATGATTTCCCATCATCGTCAGGCCATGGAGATGAGCGCCCTGGTGGACGCCCGCAGCAACCGGGAAGCCGTCGAAGCGCTGGCCCAGCGGATTTCGCTTTCCCAGGAAGACGAAATCGACATGATGGCGGGCTGGCTCGAAGACCGGGGGATTGAACCGCCGGCGGCGGACGCCCATCATGGCGGCGATTTCGACTTGATGCCCGGTATGTTGACCGCCGGGGAATTCGAGCAGTTGGAAGCCGCCGAAGGATTCGCCTTCGATTCGCTGTTCCTGCAATTCATGATCGACCACCACGAAGGCGCCCTGGAAATGGTGGATACCCTGCTCGACCAGCCGGGTTCGGCCCAGGATTCAGAGCTGTATCGTTTCACCTCGGACGTCACTTCGGATCAGACCAGCGAAATCGAACGCATGAATACCATGCTTTCCGGCTTTTCTCCGGATCCCCGGGTCGCCCTCTCCGCCGGTTTTCGGGACGCCGGCGAAGCCGCATTGAACATGGCCCTGGTGGCTTCCCTGCCGAAACCCGAAGGATTCTTCGACCCGGCCAACCCTGGTGGACTGCCCAATCGCGAAGGCCGGGACGAGGAAGCCCTGGCGCCGGACCCGAACGCCGACGCCGAGCCAGACGCCGAGCCGGTCAGCGACCCGGGCGCCGGTCAGAACGTGCAGGAGACTCCCGTCGCCGAAGACGAGGAGGAAGACGAGAATTCCGAGCCGCGCCCCTCCCTGCTCAATTTCGGCAATACCGACCTGGTGTTCGCCGGCAATGTGCTCGTGGCGGGCAGCTACCACGGTTTCAATGCCTACGACATCAGCAATCCCACGGCGCCCCGGCTGCTCAGTTCGGTGGTCTGCCCAGGCGGCCAGGGCGATGTGTCCATCGTGGGCGACCTGCTGATCATGTCGGTGGAGCAGACCCGGGGCCGCCTCGACTGTGGCCTGCAGGGCGTTGCCGAGCCGGAAAGCGAGGAGCGCTTTCGCGGCATCCGCATCTTCGACGTCAGCGATTTCAGCCTGCCGCAGCAAGTGGGCGCGGTACAGACCTGCCGCGGCTCGCACACCCACACCGTGGTCACCGACCCGGGCGACGACGGCAATATCTACGTGTACGGCTCGGGCACGAGTTCAGTGCGCTCGGAAGACGAACTCGCCGGCTGCAGCGACCAATCGCCTTTCGAGAATCCCGAATCGGCGCTGTTCCGCATCGACGTGATCCAGATACCCGTGGCCGCTCCCGGCAACGCCCGGGTGGTCAATCGCCCCTTCATTTTCTCCGACCCTGAAACCGGCATTGCCGCGGGGCTCTGGGAAGGCGGCGATCACGGCCCCGACACCCAGACCACGCGCATCACCAATCAGTGCCATGACATCACCGCCTTCCCGGAAATCGGCCTGGCGGCGGGCGCCTGTTCCGGCAATGGCATCCTGCTCGATATCTCCGACCCGACCAATCCGGCGCGAATCGATGAAGTCATCGATCCGGGCTTTGCCTACTGGCATTCGGCGACTTTCAACAATGACGGCAGCAAGGTGATCTTCACCGATGAATGGGGCGGCGGCGGGCGGCCCCGTTGCCGCGCCCAGGACCCCTTGAACTGGGGCGCGGACGCCATTTACGACATAGTCAACGGCCAGATGGAGTTCCGCAGCCATTACAAGATGTCGGCGCCCCAGAGCGAAACCGAAAACTGCGTGGCTCACAATGGCTCCCTGGTGCCGGTTCCCGGTCGCGACATCTTCGTCCAGGCCTGGTATCAGGGCGGGGTTTCGGTGGTGGATTTCACCGATTCCGAAAACCCGGTGGAAATCGCCTTCTTCGACCGCGGCCCACTGGATGAGGAAGAGCTGATCACTGCCGGATACTGGTCCACCTACTGGTACAACGGCTATATCTATGGCACCGAAATCGCCCGGGGCCTGGATGTGCTGCAATTGCAGCCCAGCGATTTCCTCACGGAAAACGAAATCGCCGCAGCTTCGCTGCCACACGGCACAGTCACATTCAATGCCCAGCAGCAGACCATGTTCCGCTGGCCCTCCGAGCCGGTGGTCGCCAGGGCCTATCTCGACCAGTTGGCCCGGGGCGACGCCCTGGGCGGCAATCAGCGGCAGGCCCTGAGCGACGCCCTCGATGCGGCCCAGGACGCCCTCGACCGCGGCGCCCGCGACAATGACGCCGCCGACCGGCTGGAAGAACTCGCCGGGGAAACCGAATCCGCCTCGGCCTCCGTCTCGGGCGCCGACCGTGACCGCCTGCTCGCCCTGGCCGAAACCATGAACGGGATTGCGGCTCGGCTGTGAATCCCTATAGCAGGGAATCTGACGGGGGAATCGCAGTACGGCGATGAGAATCACGCGAGCCGAACTGCGCGACCCCACCCGCTGGATACTCGGGTTTTCCGTTGCGACGATAGCCTTCAACGGCTATGCCTTTCGCCGGCATGAACTCGACGACGGTCTGATTTACGCGCGTTACATCCAGAATCCGATCAGTTTTGGTTTCGCCGACTTCAAGCTCTACCGTTATCTGCCGCAACATGGCGATTGAGTCGGATACGCCACTGTTTGTGGATCTCGATGGGACCCTGATCCGCACTGATCTGCTGTTCGAGTCGCTGCTGCGTCTGGTTCGGCGCAATCCGCTCTGCCTGTTCCTGATCCCCCTGTGGCTGCTGCGCGGCCGGGCCTGGCTCAAGCAACAACTTGCCAGCCGCGTCGCGCTGGACTACGCCGCGTTGCCTTACCATGCCGAATTGCTCGCCTGGCTCAGGGAAGAACGCGACCGGGGCCGGCGGATGACGCTGATCACCGCATCGGGTCAGGACCATGCGGATGCGGTGGCCGGGCATCTCGGCCTGTTTGACGCCGCGCTGGGCAGCGACGGCAGTATCAATCTCAAAGCCGGGGCGAAACTGCGGCGCATCCGGGAAATCACCGGCGGCGGCGAATTCGCCTATGCCGGAGATTCCCGCGCCGACCTTCCCATCTGGGAGCGGGCGAGCCAGGCGATTCTCGTGAACTGTCCCGACAGGGTCAGCAGCAGCCTCGCGAAAACCTCGGGCGATGTGCTGCAATTCGGCGCGGCGGGGCCGGTAACGCAGCCCCTGCTGCGGGCCATGCGGCCCCATCAGTGGCTCAAGAACACGCTCTTGTTCGTGGCGCTGATCCTTTCCCACCGCCTGCTCGAATGGGATTCGCTGTTTGCCGCAAGCGTCGGATTCATCGTCTTCTGCCTGTGCGCATCCAGCGTCTATCTGCTCAACGACATGCTCGACCTCGATGCCGACCGGGCCCACCAGACCAAATGCAGGCGTCCGTTCGCGGCGGGAGAATTGTCGCTTGTCGCGGGCATGGCGGCAGCCCCGGCCTTGCTGCTCGCCGCCTTTGTCGTGGCCTTGTGGCTGCCGGGGGACTTCCGCCTCCTGCTGCTGGCCTACTGGCTGCTCACCTGCCTCTACAGCTTTGCGCTGAAGCGGGTTTTCCTGCTGGACACCATCGCCCTTGCCCTGCTTTTCACCCTGCGCGTCGCCGCCGGCGCAGCGGCGATCGGGGCACCCGCCACCGGCTATCTGATTGTATTTTCCCTGTGTTTCTTCCTCGGGCTGGCTCTGGTAAAGCGGGTCACCGAACTGGTCAACCTGCCCGCCGGTGCCATCACCGGCCGCGCCTATCACAAGCATCACCAGGGCCCGCTCACAATCATCGGCAGTCTGGCGAGCCTGCTGGCGGTAGTCGTGTTCGCCTTCTACATCAATGCTCCCGCCACCACCGGCCTGTACCGCGCCCCCCTGGTCCTCTGGCTGATCGTCCCCCTGCTGCTCGTGCTGCTCGGCCGCATCTGGCTGTTCGCCCGATCCGGCAAGCTCCACGAAGACCCGGTACTCTTCGCCGTCGAAGACCGCCTCAGCCAACTGCTGGTCCTCGCCGCGGGCAGCCTCATCTGGCTGGCCGCCTGAGCCGCGGCTTTCCGGCCTATTGATTATTGGGGGCGGGTGGATTAGCTTCAGGGGCTGAATTCTTCATTCGCCGGGGTTTGTCGGCACAGTTCACACGGGAGTCGAAGATGCGGAAAATTGTCGGAGTGACCAGTTGCATGCTGGCCCTGTTCGCCGCTGGCGCGCTGGCCCAGAGTGCCTGGGAGCCGCCGCGGACGCCGTCGGGCCACCCGGACTTCCAGGGATTCTGGACCAATGCTTCGCTGACCACCCTGCAGCGCGCCGCCAATTACGAGGAATTCGGCCTGGTGATTCCCGCCGGGCAGCTTGAGGATGTGACCCGCAACAATCACCAGAACGTGCGCCAGGCCACCGACGACAATCAGGTGCAGGGAGAATTGCCCGATGGCAGCGACCTCGCCAGGGGCCGGGGCTACAACGCCTTCTGGGTTGATCCGGGATCGCGCTTTGGCGTAATCGACGGGCAGGCGCGCACCTCATGGATCACCTACCCGGAAAGCGGCCGAATCCCGTTCTCCGAACAGGGCAACCGGTTGCGCCGGGATTACCGGGCGCGGTTTTCCGGCGATCACGGCCCGGAAGGCCGCTCACTCGGCGAGCGCTGCATCATCGGCTTTGGCGGCACCGGCGGGCCGCTGATGAACAATGTGCTCTACAACAACCTGTACCAGTTCGTGCAGACCGATGACTACCTGATGATCCTGGTGGAAATGGTCCACGACGCCCGCATCATCCCCATCGGCGGCGAGCGCCGCCCGGCGGAACTTGCGCCCTGGTTCGGCGACTCCGTGGCGAACTGGGAAGGCGACACCCTGGTGATCGAAACCGTCAACCTGCACCCCCTGCAGGCGCCCCAGAGCGCCGCGCCGGTTACCGGACAGGGCCGGATCACCGAACGCCTGACCCGAATCTCCGAAGGCGAGATCCACTACGAGTTCAGCGTTTCCGACCCGGTCTACTACACCCGGGACTGGGGCGGCGAGATGGTCTTCAACGCCACCGACACCATGCCCTACGAATACGCCTGCCACGAAGGCAACTACGGCCTGGAAGGAATCCTCGCCGGCGCCCGCAGACTGGAGTTGCTGAGGGAAGATTAGCTTTCTGGCCTTGCCGTCATTCTGCGCGGAGCGAAACGCAGTCGCAGAATCTCACGCAGGGGCCGTTAAGGAAGCTCTGATCAAGTCAGAGCTTCCCTGCGGCACATGGAAGTGCCGCCGAATTCGATGGCGTAAGCCATTGAATTCGGGAGCAAAACAAAACCACGCTTTTGTTTTGCGATAATGAAAAACTCCACGGATGGAGTT